>CACBGU010000005.1 GCA_902538885.1 uncultured Pelagibacteraceae bacterium | reverse complement strand
GTTTAGTTTTTTCAATCCAATAACTTTGATTTTCTATCCAATTATTTTTATTCGAAACATATGACCAAGTTCTGACATTTGCAATTCTATTTGATAAAGAATCTACATTTCCATCTAATTTATCTAGTTTCATGAGCTGTAATCTCAAATAATCTTCAGAAATTAGTCCTTTTTTGCTAGTTAAAAATTTAAATACATTTCCAATAACTTCAAAATGATTTCCATAAGTTTTTTTAACAAAATCAGGTATTTGGCAACATTCCCACAAGAGCATTAAAGTTTTCTTATCAAATTCTCTATTTAAAATTTTTTGATCTTTTAAAAAATATTTAAGTGCTTTTTCATCCTCACATTCATGAATTTTTCTTAGCCATTCCACCTGAGGTTTTTCCTCTAAACTTTTAATTAAACTAATTGGGTTATTGAAATTAAGATTTGAATTTCTCCAAAACAAAGTTCTTATTTCTTCAAATTTATGATTTTCTAATAATTCTACCTCTTCTGGAGATATTTCTTTACAATCACCAGTAATACCGAAACTTCCATCGTTAAGGTATCGACCGGCTCTTCCGGCTATTTGACCTATTTCAGATAGATTTAATCTTCTTAATTTTTTTCCATCAAATTTCTTAATATTTGAAAAATAAACAAAATCTAAATCCATGTTTATTCCCATCCCAATTGCATCTGTTGCAACTAGGAAATCAACATCCCCAGATTGATATAATTCAACTTGAGCATTTCTTGTTTTTGGACTTAGTGATCCCATTACAATAGCTGCACCACCCTTTTGTCTTCTTATTAATTCAGCAATGGCGTAAACCTCCTCTGCTGAAAACGCAATGATTGCTGTTTTTCTGTCAATTCTTGATATTTTTTTATGACCAGCGTAGGTAAGTTTAGATAGTCTTTCTCTATTTATAAATTCAATATCTCCATCTAATTTTGAAATAATATTTTTAATCGTACTTGAGCCCATTAGCATTGTAAGTTTTTCCCCCCTCATATTTAAAAGTCTATCAGTAAAAATATGACCTCTTTCATGATCAGAGCACATTTGAATTTCGTCTACGCCAACAAACTCAAGATGTTTGTCAATTGGCATAGACTCCACTGTGCATAAAAAATATTTTGCATTAGATGGGATTATTTTTTCTTCTCCAGTTATAAGTGCAACTTTATCTAAACTTATTTTTTTGATTACTTTGTCATATACTTCTCTTGCAAGTAATCTAAGTGGAAATCCAATCATGCCACTCTCAAAAGAAAGCATGGTTTCTATAGCAAGATGGGTTTTGCCTGTATTAGTAGGACCGAGAACAGCTGTAATTTTATTTTTAGTCATTTCTATCTTTTGTGCTTCTTTTTTTTTACCTACCAGATATTGTTACTGCTAAAGAACAAAAATAGACTAAAACATGACCGAATCGGAGGGTAAAAAGTTCTCATTTTCTTTTAAATGTTAGTGAGATTATCATAAATAAGATTAATTCTATAACAGTAATTTAATTTAATAAAATGAGTAAAAAACTTTGGCAACCTTCTCTAATTGTAAAAAAAAATTCAAATTTATTTGCCTTTGAAAATTACATTTCAAAAAAATTAAAAATAAAATTTAATAGAAATTATAAAAAATTATTAAATTGGAGTATTAAAAATTCACCTGAGTTTTGGAGTAGATTTTGGGATTTTAGCAAAATAAAGGGAATTAAAAGTAATAAAAATTTCAGAAAATCAAAGACTTTTTATAAAAATTTATTTTTACCAGGTAGCAGACTAAATTTTGGTGAAAATTTATTATCTAAAAACAACAATGAAAAAGCAGTAACCTTTATTAGTGAAAATGGATTTAGAGAAGAAAGATCATGGAGACAATTAAATTTAAATACAAATAAAATTTCAAAGTTTCTAAAAAAAATAAATATTAAAAAAGGAGATAGAGTAGCAGCCTATATGCCAAATACTATTCAAACTGTTGAAGCATTCATTGCTACAACATCTCTGGGGAGTATTTGGTCCTCTTGTAGTCCTGATTTTGGCTCTAAAGGTGTTATAGAAAGATTTTCTCAAATTAATCCAAAAGTTTTATTCATCACTGATCAGTATTTTTATAATGGAAAAAAAATAAATGTTTTAAATAGACTTCCAGAGATTTTAAAATTAATCCCATCAATTAAAAGTGTTGTAATTAGTAACTATCCTGGAAAAAAGTTAATTAAAAATAAATATAAATTTAAAAAAATAAATTTATTTAAATGGAATGAATTAATGCAAAATAATGTTGAAAAAATTAATTTCAAAAGATTTGATTTTGAAACAGAGTTAGCAATATTATATTCAAGTGGAACTACTGGAAAACCTAAATGCATTTGTCATAGATCTGGTGGTGTCTTAATCCAGCATATGAAGGAACATCAATTACATTGTAATATTAAAGAAAATGATAATGTTTTTTATTTTACCACATGTGGATGGATGATGTGGAATTGGTTAGTTAGTTCATTAGCATCGAGGGCATCTATTGTTCTTTTTGATGGATCTCCAATGTTTAAATCTGCTGATTTGCTTTTGAAAATAGCACAAAGAGAAAAAATAACTTTATTTGGAATAAGTGCGAAGTATGTAGATGCTTTAAGAAAATTTAAACCAAAATTAAAATATAAATTTAAACTAAATAAACTAAGAACAATTTGTTCAACTGGCTCACCTCTTTCAGAAGAAAGTTTCAAATATGTTTATAAGCATATTAAAAAAAATGTACACTTGTCATCTATTTCTGGTGGTACCGATATTGTTTCGTGCTTTGTGTTAGGAAATTTATATCAGCCAGTAAATATAGGAGAAATACAAAACAATGGTTTGGCTTTAGATGTAGATGTTTTAAGTGATAAAGGAAAGTCTTTAAAAAATAGTAAAGGAGAACTTGTCTGTAAAAATCCTTTTCCATCAATGCCTTTAAAGTTTTGGAATGATAAAAATGATATTAAATTTAAGAGTGCTTATTTTAATAGATTTAAAAATATATGGCACCATGGAGATTACGCAGAGATAAAAAATAGTGGTGGATATATAATTCATGGAAGATCAGATACCACCTTAAATCCAGGAGGTGTAAGACTTGGAACAGCAGAGATATATTCAGAAGTTGAAAAGTTTAAAGAAATAAAAGAGTCTATTGTTGTAGGGCAATCATGGGATAATGATGTTAGAATAGTTTTATTTATTGTAATGAGCAAAAATTATTCATTAACAGCAGAATTAATTAACAAAATTAAATTACAAATAAAAAAAAATGCATCTCCTAGACATGTTCCAAGTAAAATTATTGTTGTAAAAGATATACCTCGAACAAAAAGTGGCAAAATAGTTGAACTTGCAGTTAAAAGTAAGATAGAAGGAAGTCAAATTAAAAACATTGAAGCTTTAGCAAATCCCGAAGCTCTTGAACAATTTAATAATTTAAAAGAATTGAGCAATTAAATGTTAAAAAATCTTGTCAGAGACCTGAAGCCTTCATCTACTCTTGCAATTAACGAAACTTCAAAACAATTAGAACAACAAGGAAAAAAAATCTTTAAATTTGGTTTTGGACAATCCCCATTTAAAGTACCTGAGGATGTTGTTGAAGAATTAAAAAGTAATGCCTATCAAAATAAATATTTACCTATGCAAGGTCTTGATGAATTAAGGGAAGTTGTTGCTAAATATTCATCAAAAAAGAAAAATTATAACTACAAAGCGAACAATGTAATTATTGGACCAGGATCTAAAGAATTAATGTTTTTATTACATGTAATTTTTGATGGTGAAATTATATTGCCAGCACCCAGTTGGGTTTCATATGCACCACAAGCTATTTTAGGGAGAAATAAAATTCAAATTCTCCAAACAGAAAGAGAAAACAACTGGTTTCCTACTGGAGTACAAATTGAGAAAATCATATCAAAAGATAAAGATAAAAATTATTTATTATTTTTAAATTCACCAAACAATCCTTCCGGACAGGTTTGTAACAAATTAGAAGAAATTTCAGAAATTGCTAAAAAATATAATCTTATAATTTTATCAGATGAAATATATTCAGAATTAACATTTTCAAAAAATTTTAAATCTATCTCAAGTTATTGTCCTGAAAAAACTATTATTAGTACTGGACTTAGTAAATGGTGTGGTGCAGGAGGATGGAGACTTGGTTATTTTATAATTCCAGATGAATTGAATGATTTAAAAAATATGATCAATGTATTAGCTAGTGAAACCTTTTCTGCTGTGAGCGCTCCTATTCAGTACGCAGCAATTAAAGCTTATGAAAACGATCATTCAAATTATATTGCAAAATCAATAAATATTTTAAGTGCAATTGGTAAATATGTTTTTTTAAATTTAAAATCAAATAAGGTATTGATTAATGAGCCTCAAGGAGGATTTTATTTAATGCCAGAATTTTTAAATAACAAATTTAAAACTTCATCAGAAATGTGTGGGGATATATTACATAATACTGGAGTTGCTTTATTACCAGGTTCTGATTTTGGATTTAATCCAGACAAAATGTTAGCAAGGCTAAGCTTTACAGATTTTGATGGACAAGAGTTTATGAATAATATTGATGAAAATAAAAAAATTGATGAAAATCTAATTAATAAGTTTGCACCAAAAGTAGTTGAAGGTGTTAATAAATTAAAAAATTGGTCTGAAACCCTATAAATTCACTCTGTACACCCTTGATTGTTTTTTGTTAGAATAAATTTTTAAAAAATAACGACATAAAAATATAGGGGGAAAAATAATGAAAAAAATAATCACATCTCTATCAAGTGCTTTACTGATTATATTTGCATCATTGTCTTTAACAACTGTTGCTAAATCAGCTGAGTTCTTTACGATAGGAACAGGCGGACCTACAGGAGTATATTTCCAAACAGGGAATGCTATATGTAAAATGCTTCATAAGTCAGCAATCAGTGCTGAGCATGGAAGATCAAAAGGTACAGAAAAAGCTTATAGATGTACTGCTCCATCAACTGGTGGATCAAACTACAATATTGGTCAGATAGCAGCTGGTGAATTCCAATTTGGAGTTGCACAATCAGACTGGCAGTATCATGCTGTTAATGGATCTAGTAAATGGGAAGGAAAACAATTTAGTAATTTGAGAGCAGTTTTCTCAGTTCACAATGAGCCTTTTCAAATTTGGGCTAGAAAAAAAGCAAGAATTAAAGATTTTGCAGATTTAGAGGGAAAAGTTGTTAACATTGGTAACCCAGGTTCAGGACAAAGAGGAACTATGGAAGAATTAATGAAAGCCATGGGTGTTGATAACAGTTTCTTTAAATCAACAACTGAACTTACATCTTCTGAACAAGTCAAAGCGCTATGTGACGGAAAAATAGATGCATTTGGTTATTCAGTTGGATTTCCAAATGGTGCTATGGAACAAGCAGCAACTTGTGCAGCTAAAGCATCTCCAATTAATTTAACAGGTTCTGAGGTTCAAGGTTTGATTGATGGTGCAGATTATTATGCACAGGCAGTAATACCTAAAGGAACTTATACAGGTCAGAAAAAAGATGCTACAACTTTTGGTGTAAAAGCTACTGTTGTTACTTCTGCAGATGTTTCTGAAGAGCTTGTTTATTTAGTTACAAAAGCTGTAATGGAAAATTTTGATGATTTCAAAAAACAACATCCAGCATTTGGATTTTTGGAAAAGAAAAACATGATTAAAGATGGTTTATCTGCTCCATTACATCCAGGAGCAATAAAATACTATAAAGAAGCTGGGTTAATGTAATCCAATTTTTATTAATTAAAAAGGCCTGGTAATTTTTACCGGGCCTTTTTTTTATGGTATGAATAATTTTAATGAGCGACTCAATCAGCAGTAAAATTAAAAATAAAATAAGCGAGGACTTATCACCAACTAGAAATATTACTGGTTTTCATTTGAAAATTGTTTCAGCAATAGCAATTATTTGGTCATTATTTCAACTTTGGTACGCTTCACCATTTCCATTTATGTTAAATTTTGGAATGTTCAAAGGATTGCCAGCAAGGGCAATTCATTTAGGTTTTGCTTTAACTTTAGCTTTTTTAATTTATCCAATATCTAAAGGTAAGAAAATTTCATTTTTTGATGTTTTGATCAGTTTTATGGGGGCGATATCGTGCCTCTATATTTATTTTTTTTATGATCAGTTAGTTGAAAGAGGAGGTGTACTTTTAAATCTTAGAATAACAGAAACATTTAATTTCCCATTAGAATTAATCTTAGGAGGATGTGGTATTTTGATACTTTTAGAAGCTACCAGAAGAGCTATTGGCCTACCTTTGGTAATTATTGCTAGTTGTTTTTTGTTGTTTTCATATTTTGGAAGATATGCACCTGAAATAATTTCACACGGTGGTTTATCATTAAATAGACTTGTAGGTTTTCAGTGGCTTGATCAAGAAGCAATTTTTGGAATTCCAATAGGTGTATCAGTAGATTTTATTTTTTTATTCGTTTTGTTTGGTGCTTTGTTAGAAACCGCTGGTGGTGGTAAATATTTTTTAGATCTTGCTTTTGCAATGGTTGGAAAAATGCGAGGAGGACCAGCAAAGGCTGCGATATTAGGCTCTGGTATGACTGGATTAATTTCAGGATCTTCAATTGCAAACACAGTTACTACTGGAACATTTACAATTCCAATTATGAAAAAAACTGGTTTTTCGAAGGAAAAAGCTGGCGCTATTGAAGTTTCTTCCTCTGTAAATGGTCAGATTATGCCACCTGTTATGGGGGCTGCAGCATTTGTGATGGCAAGTTTTATTGGTGTGACTTACTTTGAGATAGTTAAACATGCTTTTTTGCCAGCAATTATTTCTTATATAGCATTATTTTATATATCACATTTAGAAGCTTTAAAATTAAACCTTAAGGGAATGGAAGACGCAGATGTTCCTCATTTAAAAAAAACATTTTTGTCTGGTCTACATTTTTTAATACCAATATTTATTTTAATTTATACTTTGGTTTACTTAAGATTTACTGCTTCATACTCAATTTTTTACGCAACGATTACTTTGGTTTTAGTAAATTTAATTAATTTGTTAATTAAAAATGAGATCAAAAAGGATGCTTTTAAAGAATGGTTTAATCAAACAATAGTGGGTTTTGAAAAAGGTGCTCTAAATATGGTTGCTGTTGGTATAGCGATTGCAACTGCAGGAATTATTGTTGGTGCAGTTGGATCTACAGGTTTAAGCACAAATTTAATAATAGTTATAGAATCTATAGCTAAAGATAACGTTACTATTTTATTATTTTTAACTATTATTTTGTGTTTACTTTTGGGAATGGGTTTGCCAACAACGGCAAATTATGTTGTTGTTGCTTCTTTAATGGCCACTGTTTTAGTAGATGTTGGGAATGCCTCAGGTTTTATTTTTCCGTTAATTGCAGTTCATTTATTCGTTTTCTACTTTGGACTAATGGCAGATGTAACGCCGCCTGTAGGACTTGCCTCTTATGCAGCTGCAGGAATATCTGGTGGAGATCCTTTAAGAACAGGAGTGCAAGCTTTTTGGTATAGTTTAAGAACAGGAATTTTGCCGATTGTATTTTTATTTAATCATGAACTTTTACTTATTGGTATTGAAAATATTTGGCATGGATTGATTGTAATTATAACTTCTTTAATTGGGATTTTAGTTTTTACCTCAGCCACACAAGGCTGGTTTGTTAATAAACTTAAATGGTATGAAATAATTATTTTTTTAGTTATTTCTATTTCTTTGTTGTCACCTGATTTTGTTTTAAATAAATTTTATCCAAAATATAATTATGAGGATATTACTAAAATTAATTCAATAAAATTAGACTCAACAAAAGAAATTCAAATTAAGATAACAAGGCCTAGTTTATATGGAGAAAGATATAAGTTATTTGTAATATCAAAAAATACTTTTGAAGATAAATTTACTTTAGAGGACTATGGAATTACATTATTGAAACAAGATGATAAAGTTGTTGTTGATAATTTGAAATGGAATGGAGAAGCAAAAAAAAATGGTCTAGAAATGGGAGACTATATAAGTGAATTTAAAATTGAAAATTCAGATAGACCATCAAAAAATATCGTTTATCCCATAGCAATATTGCTGTTAGTAGTATTTGGCTACTTTAACTTAAAAAGAAAAGAGTAAAATTACCCACCTGGTCCTAGATTAGAAGGTTTTATTTTAATAATTTTCCATACTCCAGATGCAGAGGTAATTATTTTATCATTACACTTTAGCTCACAAAATAAAAAGACAAGAGTATTTGTTTTTTTTAAAATTTTTGTATTTCCAATAATTTCATCTCCAATTTTTGAAGCACCGATAAACTTTATATCCAATGAAATAGTTACACAGGGAGCATTCCCTGCTGCTCTATGTGCAGCTGTTCCAGCGCCGGCATCTATCAATGCAGACAAGTAGCCGCCGTGAGTAATCCCAGCAGCATTTAAGTGGTTTTCACTAATTGTTGATTTAAATTCGTATTCATTCTCTGAAATAGTTCTAAACAAAACACCACCATTATGCTTCATAAAACCAGGTTTAATACTTATCTGTTCGTAATTAATTTTCATAGTTTATAAAATGTATGTCAAAAACAATATAACAAAAAAAATAATTATAAAAAAATATATTACAGATTTTTGTAGTGAGATTTTTTTAATTAAATTTAACATATAAGTTATAATATATATTATTATTCTTTAATAAATGAAATTTTTAGTAACAGGAGGAGCTGGATATATAGGTTCTCACATGGTGAAATTTTTATTGTCGAAAAACCATGAGATAACTGTTTTTGATAATCTTTCATCAGGAAAATTTATTAATAATAAAATTAATTTTATAAAAGTTGATTTAGTTAATCTTAATAAACTTGATCAACTCATGTCAAAAAAAAAATTTGATGCAGTATTTCACTTTGCAGCTTTATCAATAGTAAATGAATCAGAAAAAAAACCTAGAAAATATTATCTTAATAACGTTCAAGGTACCAAAAATTTAATTAACTCAATGATTAAATATAATATAAATAATTTAATATTTTCTTCTTCAGCTTCTGTTTATGGAGCACCAAAAACAAAAAAAATTTTAGAAAGACATAAATTGAAACCCATATCTGAATATGGCAGGAATAAAAAAGAAATTGAGAAAATTTTAGTTCGAATAGGTAAAAAAAAAAATTTTAAATCTATATCATTTAGATATTTTAATGCTGCTGGTGCTGATGAAACAGCAAAAATTGGAGAAAATCATAAACCAGAAACTCATTTGATTCCTAAAATTTTAAATTCAATTAAGCGTAAAAAAAAAAAAGTTTATATATATGGAAATTCTTATAAGACAATTGATGGAACATGTATAAGAGATTATGTTCACGTAAATGATATCGTTAGAGCACATTATTATGGATTAAAAAAATTTAGACAAAAAAAGTGTATTTTAAATTATAATATAGGCTCTGGAAAAGGATATTCAGTTTTAGAAATTATTAAAGGTATAGAAAAAGTAACAAAGGTTAAACTTAAAATAGTTTATAAGAAAAAAAGAAAAGGGGATCCTCCAATTTTAATAGCAGATTGTAAGAAAATTTTAAAGGATCTTAAATGGAAGCCAAAATATAAAAATATTAATAAAATTTTATCAACAGCATGGCGTTGGCATAAAAAATCTTTTATTTAAGAATTATGGCTTTTAAAAATTCTGAATTTCTTTAAAATTTTATTTTTTATTTTATAAATTGTTCTTCTTATCAAAAAAATTTTTTTTGTAGTTTCTTCTGATTTTATTGTAGTTTTAAAACTTTTTTTATCCTGATCTAATAAATATGGATTAAGACCGGTAATTTTAATATTGCAATAAATTTTAAAAAAAACAAAGTTGTCTGCTATAGTTTTTACTGGATAATTAAATGAAATAATTGATCTGGCAGCTTCTTTATTAATCATGTATGCATGTGTAAAAAAAGCATTGGAAACATTAACGATTTCGTAATTATCTACAGAGTCTAAAGCCTTGCCATGAAATTCTTTTAATTCACTTAATAAAACTATTTGTTTTTTAAATTTAAAATTTTTTAAAATTAATTGTTTTAAATTATTATTAAAATCTCTGACAAATATAGCGTCATCCTCTAAAATTAAAGCAACTTCAAATCCAGTTTTGATAAATTTTTCATAGACCTTAATATGACTTAAGGCACACCCAATTTGTGAAGGTGACATCTTGCTGTTCCATGGATTAAGATGTTTTTTGTTTTTGAAAGTTGCATTATTTAATTCATTTTGATTTAGTTTACTACCGTCAACAGCATCTACAATTTCATAATTAGTTAAATTTTGTTTTTTAACTTCTCTTATAATATTTTCTCGTCTCTTCTCATCTTTTTTTAAATTTACAATATAAATTTTAAATTCTTCTATCATCAAAATCAATTTATGTTAGTTATTATCCATGTTTGAAAAAATTAAATTTCTTTATAAAAGTCATGCTAGTTTATTCATTATCTTACTATTTTTACTTCAAAAAATCTTAAATTTATTTATAAAAAAAAAAATTAAGCTACATAAAAGATTTTTTTTAAATTTAATATCAAACCAAAAAATATCATCTGAATTTTTTTCAGTAAATGCATATAATTTTTTTCTATATCTATCTTCTTTACCTAAAAACTTCAGGTATTTAGAAATAGGATCATTTGAAGGTGGATCAGCAATATTTGTTGCAAGTAAATTTGAAGAGGCAGAAATTTATTGTGTTGATAATTGGATTAAAACTGAGGATGGATATTTAAATCTGAATTTTGAGGATATAGAACTTAATTTTGATTTCAATACTCAAATGTATAAAAACATTTACAAAATTAAAAAATCGAGCAATGATTTTTTTAATACAAATAAATTAACCTATGATGTTATTTATATAGATGGTTATCATAAAGCAGAGCAAGTATTCAAAGATTGTGTAAATTCGTGGAAAAATCTTAATATCAATGGAATTTTGATTTGTGATGATTACATATGGGATCATTATAATGATATTAAAAATAATCCTTGTTACGCAATAAATAAATTTTTACGAACTATAAAAAACTACAAAGTTTTAAAAGTATCAAATTCACAAATTTTTCTAAAAAAAATTTAACTTGTTTTGGTGGACCGCCCAGAACTCGAATCTGGAATCTCCTGGTTCGTAGCCAGGTGCCTTATCCAATTTGGCCAGCGGTCCCTATTTTATTAGTCAAAATATATTAAAGTTAATGAATTATCTGATTTTTTATCAAATTTTGTTCAATTAAAACACAGCTATAAAAAAAAGATTAATTAATGTGATAAAATAACAGTAAAATAAATATAATTTAAGTATATAAAGCATTTAAAATAATGAGCGAAAAATTACTTGTTCCTGACATTGGTGACTTTGAAAATGTTGAGGTTATAGAGGTATTAGTAAAGCCTGGTGATCAAATAAAAGAAAATGATCCAATAGTTACAATTGAAAGTGACAAATCAAGTGTTGAAATCCCTTCTACAATTGCTGGAAAAGTAGATAGTTTAGCAGTCAAAGTTGGTGATAAAGTTTCTAAAGGTGATTTATTGCTTAATTTTACATCATCATCAAAAACATCATTAGAAAGCACTCTTCCAAAAGATACAGAAAATATAATTAAACAAGCTGAAGAAGCAATGGCTGAAAAAAAAGAGGAAAAAAAAATTATATCTGAATCTATAATTGAGAAAAAACAATCTACAATACAAGCAGTTAATAGAACTGATATTGATCCGCTTGAAACTCAAGATTGGTTGGAATCTTTATCTGCAGTTATTTCGAAGGATGGAAATCAAAGAGCTCATTTTTTAATTAAAGAACTAATTAATAAAGCTTATAAAGAAGGAGCGAATATTCCTTATACTCAAAATACACCTTACATTAATACAATACCCCCAGAGGCTGAAGTAAAATCTAGTGGCGATCAAAATATTGAAAGAAGAATTAGATCGTTAATTAGATGGAATGCAGCAGCTATGGTAGTGAGAGCAAATAAAAAACACCCTGAGCTTGGTGGGCACATTGGTACATTTGCATCTGCTGCAACATTATACGATGTTGGTATGAACCATTTTTGGAGAGCAAAAAATAATAAATTTGGTGGGGATTTAATTTATTTTCAAGGGCATAGTGCCCCTGGAATGTATGCAAGGGCATTTTTAGAAGGTAGATTAAATGAAAAACAATTAGATAGTTTTAGACAAGAGGTAAAGCCTGGTGGTCTATCTTCTTATCCACACCCTTGGTTAATGCCAAAATTTTGGCAATTTCCGACTGTATCTATGGGGTTAGGTCCCATGCTTGCTATATATCAAGCTAGGTACATGAAATATTTAATCAACAGAGGTTTGATTAAAGATGAAGGAAGAAAAGTGTGGGCCTTTTTAGGTGATGGAGAAATGGATGAGCCAGAATCGATGGGAGCAATTGGTCTGGCTGCGAGAGAGAATTTAGATAATTTAATTTTTGTAGTTAATTGTAATCTTCAAAGATTGGACGGTCCAGTTAGAGGTAATGGAAAAATTATTCAAGAACTTGAGGGAAGTTTTAGAGGAGCTGGGTGGAATGTAATAAAAGTTATTTGGGGATCATATTGGGACTCATTGCTTGCTAATGATAAAACTGGTCACTTAATAAAAATTATGAACGAGACCGTAGATGGTGAGTATCAAGCAATGAAAGCAAGAGACGGTGCTTATGTGAGAGAAAATTTTTTTGGAAAATCTCCTGAAGCATTAGAATTAGTTTCAAGCATGTCAGATAAAGATATTTGGAGATTAAACAGGGGTGGACACGATCCTCACAAAGTTTTTGCAGCATATGATAAAGCAACCAAAAATCAAGGAAGTCCAACAGTAATTATCGCTAAAACTATTAAAGGTTATGGAATGGGAAAATCAGGTGAAAGTGTGAATACTACCCACCAAACTAAAAAATTAGATGTTGATGATTTGATGTATTATAGAGATCGATTTGATGTTCCTTTAACAGATGAACAGGTGAGAAATATTGAATATTTTAAGCCCGATGAAAAATCACCTGAAATAAAATACATTAAAGAAAGAAGAATTAAATTAGGTGGATTTTTACCTGAACGATCTACTTTTGCAAAACCAATAAAAGCACCAACCAAAGATATTTTTGATTTTATGAAAGTATCGACTGGTGAAAAAGAAATGTCTACTACAATGGCACTTGTGAGAATGCTAACGAATTTATTAAGAGATAAAAATATATCTCCTAGATTAGTTCCAATTATTCCTGATGAAGCTAGAACTTTTGGTATGGAAGGTTTTTTCCAAAAAATTGGAATTTATGCACATGAGGGGCAAAAATATGAACCTGAGGATGCGGCTCAATTAAGTTCTTATAGAGAAGATAAAAGTGGGCAAGTTTTAGAGGAAGGTATCAATGAAGCAGGTGCTATGTCATCATGGATAGCTGCTGCTACTGCATATACTAATCATGATATTGAAATGATCCCAATTTATATTTTTTATTCAATGTTTGGTTTTCAAAGAATAGGAGATCTAGCTTGGGCAGCTGGGGATAGTCAGGCTAGAGGATTTTTGGTAGGCGCAACAGCTGGAAGAACAACATTAGCTGGAGAAGGCTTACAACACCAGGATGGTCATAGTCATTTAATTGCATCAACTATTCCAAATTGCGTAACTTATGATCCTACATTTCATTATGAATTAGCGGTAATTTTTCGAGAAGGTCTAAGAAGAATGCATGAGAAAAATGAGAATGTTTTTTACTATATTACAACGATGAATGAAAATTACTCACACCCAGAAATGCCTAAAGATAAAAATTGTGAGGAAGGCATTTTAAAGGGCATGTATAAAATAAAAGAATTTAACAAATACAAAAAAACTAAAATCCAACTTTTAGGATCAGGAACAATCTTAAGGGAAATGATGTCCGCCGCAGAGATTTTACAAAATGATTATCAAATTGACAGTGAGATATGGAGTGTAACAAGTTTTAATGAATTAAGAAAAGATGGAATGGAGGTAGAAAGATATAATCTTTTGAATCCTGATAAAGAACCTAAAAAATCTTATGTTGAGCAATGCCTGGGACAAACAGAGGGCCCAGTTATGGCTGCATCTGATTATATGAGAATGAATTCAGATCAAATCAGACCTTATACTAACAAAAGTTTTTATTCATTAGGAGCGGATGGTTTTGGAAGAAGTGATACAAGAAAAAATTTAAGAAAATTTTTTGAGGTAGATAAAGAACATTTGGTTGCTTACGGTTTAAGTATTTTGGCAAAAGAACAGCTTATAACTTCTAAATATGCAAAGGATGCAATGAAGAAGTATAATATTGATAGTAATAAACCAATGCCAACAAAGTTATAAATGTCAGAAACTGAAATTAAAGTACCTAATATTGGAGATTTTAAAGATGTTGAGGTCATTGAGGTATTAGTTTCTGAAGGTCAATCAATTAAAAAAAATGATGCTCTAATAACAATTGAAAGTGATAAATCTAGCGTAGAAATACCATCAAATTTAGAAGGTAAAATTAAAAATTTAAAAATAAAAGTAGGAGACAAAGTTTCTGAGGGCGACTTAATTTTAACTATAGAGAGTTCTTCTGAAGTTAAAAATGAAGAAGTTAAAGAAAAACCAGAAATTGAAAAAGAGTTTAAAAAAATTGAGGTAATAAAACCTGAAATCCAAGAAAAAACTTTTTCTAAAAATAATATTTCAGATATTTCATCTGCAAGTCCAAAAGCTAGAAAATTCGCCAGAGAACTGGGTGTAGATATTAATCAAGTAGCAGGAAGTCAGAAAGATGGCAGAGTTGTTGAAGATGATATTAAAAAATTTGTTTCATCTAATTCAAAAAATAACGTTGAAGTAAAAGATATTAAACCAGATAAAATTAAAAACGAATTTGAACATTCTGAATTTGGTGAAATAGAAATTAAAGATATACCAAGAGTAAAAAAATTATCATCAAAATATCTTACAAATTCATGGACAACTATTCCTCATGTTACAAATCACGACGAAGCCGACATAACAGAAATGGAAAGTTTTAGAAGTTCATTAACAGATATGTATACTGGAGAAAAAATTAAAATTACACCTCTGGCCTTTATAATAAAGGCTTTAGTTGCATCTCTTAAAAAATTTCCTAATTTTAATTCTTCCATCGACGAAATTGAGACTGGAAAAATGACTTTAAAAAAATATTACCATATTGGGATAGCAGTTGATACGCCAAATGGATTAATGGTTCCGAAAATAAGAAATGCAAATAACAAAAAAATTTCTCTGATAAGTAAAGAATTAAAAGAGGTAAGTGAACTTTGTAGAAATTTAAAAATTGATAAAAAAGAATTATTTGGTGGTTCGATGACGATTACGAGTTTAGGAGGCATAGGAGGTTCATTTTTTACTCCTATAATTAATTATCCTGAAGTTGCTATATTAGGAGTAGGTAGATCAGAAAAAAAACAAATTTTTATCAATGGAAAGTTTCAAACTAGAATTATGTTGCCAATTTCTTTATCTTATGATCATAGAATTATTGATGGAGCTGAAGCAGCTAGGTTTAATAATGATCTAAAAGAAAATTTAGGCAAAAATTTTGCTTATAAACTAGCTGTATAATAAGAAATGTCTAAAACCATCTCGTTATTCAGCGCTTTATTGTGTACTTTCATTTGGGGCACAACTTTCATTGCTCAAGAAACAGGCATGGACAATATCGGTCCCTTTACGTTTAATGCCGTAAGGTTTTTTGTTGGATTTTTAGCTATAATTCCACTAGTTGTCTTATTTGAGTTAAAAAATTTTAAATCAGAATTCAAATTAGATAAAAAAACTTTCATCATTTATTCATTGTTGATTGGACTTTCGTTGTTTTTAGGTTCTGCACTCCAACAAGTTGCTTTGTTATATACGGATGTTGCAAATGCTGCCTTCTTTACAATTTTTTATGTACCCATGGTGCCAATTATCATTTTTTTATTTGGTAAAAAATCTATGCATTGGAGTGTCTGGCCTTCTGTAATCCTATGTTTGATCGGAGGTTATTTATTAACAAATTTTCATGATGCTACAGTAAGGTTAGGTGATACTCTAGTTGTACTTGGAGCTTTATTTTGGAGCACGCATATAATTTTTACTGGTATTATAGTAACAAAATACAATCTACCACTTACTTTAGGAGCAGTTCAAACTCTAATAGTAGCTATTTTTTCTTTCATAATTGGCATTATTTATGAAGAATTTATTTTAAGTAATATTTTAATGGAAATTTATTCAATTTTATATGCAGGTATATTATCTGGTGGATTTGCATTTGTATTACAAATTTATGCTCAGCGTAATATTACTCCAGCGCCTGCAGCTATAATTTTTTCTCTTGAAGGCGTATTTGCGACTATAGCTGCTTGGTTTATTTTAAATCAAATTCTAGATGTTAATAATTTACTTGGATGCTTTTTTATTCTATGTGGAGTTCTCTTGTCTCAATTACTCCCTTTAATTAAAAAGAAATATATTTAATAAATTAAACTAAATAAAATTAAAGCAATTATTATTCTATAAATTACAAACGCATTCATTGAAAATTTATTTATATAAATTAAAAAGAATTTAACTGTTAGAAAAGAAAAAATAAAAGAAGATATAATTGCGATAACAACTAGGTAATTAAATTGAATTGATTGTTCGACAACATCCTTTAAGCTTAAGACACTAGCTCCAGCTAATGCTGGGATTGAAAGTAAAAAAGATATCTTACTTGAATCTACTCTATTAAATTTTAAAATTCTCGCAGCTGTTATAGTAATTCCTGCCCTACTCACTCCGGGTACGAGTGAGAAAATTTGGAAAACACCTATAAATATTATTGACTGAAAATTTAAATTTGAAGAAATTTTTTTATCAAATCGATTTTTGTCTGAGATGTATAAAATAATTGCGAATATTAAAGTAGTCCAAGCAATGACTTCTAAATTTCTTAACTGATAAATTAAATTTGTACTATAAAGTATGTATCCAACGATTATTAATGGAATAGATCCAAGTATAATTAAACTTAAAAGTCTTTTATTTTTTCTAGCATCAAATAGTTCATCCCTAAAAAAATAAATTATTGCAATTAGAGAACCCAGATGGAGGCTGATATCAATAAGCAAAGAACTAGATTTAAATTCATATAAAGTAGAAACCAAAATTAAATGAGCAGAAGAACTAATAGGAAGAAATTCAGATATTCCTTGAATTGCAGAGAGAATTAAAACTTCTATAATATTTTGAAACATTGTTTCTTCGTAACTTATAAAGTATTTATTTAAAACAATTCGATTTAAGCATAATAGCTATGCAATAATTAAAAACTTGTTAATTAGTGGTAATATTTTAAAAATTAAGGTCAATATATATGACCTATTTTATGCTTTATATAAATAAATCAGGATATATTTTGCCAAAACTTAAATAATATTATGTCAGATAAAATGCTCAAATTTGTTAAAATAGGTCAACAAACTCCACCTAAAAGAGAAGTTGATACAAGAAAGAAAGATTTTAACGAAATTTATGACGAGTATATCAATGAAAAAGCCAAAGAACAGTCGAGTAGGTGTTCGCAATGTGGAGTACCTTTTTGCCAAGTTCATTGTCCTTTAAGTAACAACATTCCAGATTGGCTTAAACTGACAGCAGAAGGAAGATTAAAAGAGGCGTATGAATTATCCCAAAGCACAAACAATATGCCTGAAGTGTGTGGCCGAATTTGCCCTCAAGATAGATTATGCGAGGGAAATTGTGTAATTGAACAGTCTGGTCATGGAACAGTAACTATTGGATCAGTAGAAAAATATATTACAGATAATGCTTGGGCTGAGGGCTGGGTAAAACCAATTAAGGTAACGAATGAAAAAAATCAAAGCGTAGGAATTATAGGAGCAGGTCCTGCTGGTTTAGCTGCTGCAGAACAATTAAGAAAAAATGGGTATAAAATTACTGTCTACGATAGATATGATAGAGCAGGAGGATTATTAATTTATGGAATTCCAAATTTTAAATTAGAAAAAGAAGTTGTAGAGCGAAGAACAAAACTCTTAAAGGATGGAGGAATTGAATTTGTTCAAAATTTTGAAGTTGGTAAAGATGCAAGCCTAGACCAATTGAAAAAAAAACACGATGCAATTTTAATTGCTACAGGAGTTTATAAAGCAAGAGAAGTAAACTTACCTGGAAATGATCTTGATAATATTTTTCCTGCAATGGATTTTTTAACAGCATCTAATAAAAAAGGTCTAGGAGATGATGTTGAGTTGTTTGATAAAGGAATTTTAAACGCAGAAGGTAAAGATGTTGTTGTAATCGGTGGAGGTGACACAGCAATGGATTGTGTGAGAACTTCTATAAGACAGAAGGCAAAATCTGTTAAATGTTTGTATAGAAGAGATAAAGAAAATATGCCAGGATCTGCTAGAGAAGTTGCTAATGCAGAAGAAGAAGGTGTTGAGTTTGTTTGGTTATCAAGTCCCAAAGAATTTAAAGGTAAAAATAAAGTAGAAAAAATAATTGTAGATCAAATTAAATTAGGTGATCCAGACGAGACAGGAAGAAGAAAGCCACAAGTACAAGAAGGCTCAAGTTACGAAACAAAAGCAGATATGGTTATCAAAGCACTAGGTTTTGATCCTGAGGATTTACCAAATTTATTTGATAGTAGTGAATTACAAGTAACAAAGTGGGGAACAATTAAAACAGATTTTGATACTATGGAAACAAATATAAAAGGGGTGTTTGCTGCTGGTGATATAGTTAGAGGAGCTTCATTAGTTGTTTGGGCGATAAAAGATGGAAGAGATGCAGCAGCTTCAATTAAAACTTATCTAGAAAGCAAATCTAAAGTGGAAAAAAGAGTGGCTTAATGGAAAATTATAAAAAGAACCTTCACCTTTTAAAAGAAAATAATGTTTATTCTGAAGACATGGAGCATGATGCTTGTGGCGTTGGTATAATTGCATCAACTGAAGGTAAAAAATCTCGTAAAGTTGTAGAGTATGGTATTGAGGCTTTAAAAGCAGTTTGGCATAGAGGTGCTGTAGATGCCGATGGGAAAACCGGTGATGGAGCTGGGATTCATGTTGAAATACCAAAAGATTTCTTCATTGAAAAGATAGAAGTCACAGGACACACACATGACAATTCTGAAATATGTGTGGGTATGATATTTCTGCCTCGGAATGATTACGCAGCACAAGAAAGTTGCAAAACTATTGTTGAAAGTGAATTAACAAAAAATGATTTTAGTATTTACGGCTGGAGACAAGTTCCAGTTAATCCAAAAGTTTTAGGAGAAAAGGCATTCCAAACAATGCCTGAAATTATCCAAGTATTGTTTAAACCTTACGATCTAGAATTAACAAATAAAGATTTAGAAAGAAAAATTTATGAAACTAGAAGAAAGATAGAAAATGAAGCTTTTAAAAAGTCTTTGAACAATTTTTATATTTGTTCATTGAGTTCTAAATCTATCATTTACAAGGGGATGTTTTTAGCTGAAGCTATCTCAGATTTCTACCTTGATCTAAAAGATGAGAGATTTGTTTCAAGGTTTGCTATTTTTCATCAAAGATTTTCAACAAATACAGCACCTAGCTGGAATTTAGCTCAACCCTTTAGAGCTATAGCTCATAATGGAGAAATTAATACTTACAGAGGAAATAAAAATTGGATGAAAGTTCATGAACAAGAGATGAACAGTCCCCTTTTTGATGATGTTGAAAACTTAAAACCTGTTATACAACAGGGAGCATCAGACTCTGCTGCATTAGATAATGTTTTTGAATTATTAAATATATCTGGTCAGCCTGCGCCTTTGGCGAAGCTTATGTTAGTTCCAGACGCATGGTCTAAAAAAAATAAAACTCTACCGAAAGATCACCAACAATTATTTAATTTTTTAAACAGTACTATGGAGCCATGGGATGGACCAGCAGCTATTGCTGGAACAGATAATGAGTGGGTTATAGCTGCAAATGATAGAAATGGATTAAGACCTTTAAGATACGCAATTACAAAAGATAAATTATTATTTGCAGGTTCTGAAACAGGAATGATTGAATTAAATGAAAAAAGAATTTTGTCAAAGGGAAGATTGGGTCCTGGGGAAATAATTGGAGTTAGAATAGAAAAAGGAAAAGTATTTACTAACAAGCAAATAAAAGATTATTTAGCTAAAGAATATAAACACTTTAATTCACAAATTATTGACCTAGATGATAAGTTGACTATTTTAGATGAAAAAAATTCTTTTTCGGGTGATGATTTAAGAAGAAGGCAATATACTTTCGGAATAAGTTTAGAAGACCTTGAGCTCATACTACATCCTATGGCAGAAGATGCTAAAGAAGCAACTGGTTCTATGGGGGATGACACACCACTGGCTGTTTTGTCAGATAGGTATAGACCCTTATACCATTTTTTTAGACAGAATTTTAGCCAAGTCACAAACCCACCAATAGACTCTTTAAGAGAAAACAAGGTTATGAGTTTAAAAACAAGATTTGGAAATCTTGGAAATATTTTAAATTTTGATAATTTAACAAAGCAAAATATTTATGTTTTAAATAGTCCAATATTATCAAATTCTCAGTTTGAAAAATTTATAAATTTTTTTGGCAATAATTCATCTGTAATTGATTGTACATTCTCTGAGGAAGAAACTTTATTTGATTCAATTAAAAAAATTCAAAAAGAAGCTGAAATTGCAGTAAGACAAGGAGTTACTCAATTGATTTTAAGTGACAAAGAGCTTTCTAACTTAAAGCTTCCAATACCAATGCTTTTAGCAGTTGGATCAATTAATTCATTCCTTATTGAAAAAAAACTAAGAGGATATGTATCAATAAATGTTCAATCTGGAGAAGCTTTAGATACACATTCTTTTGCAACCTTAATAGGAGTTGGAGCAACTACTGTAAATCCATATTTAGCATTTGATAGTTTATTTCAGCGTCATGAAAAGAAATTATTTGGTCAATTTAGCTTTGATGAATGTGTAGAGAGATACATAAAATCAGTAAACGCAGGTTTATTAAAGATCATGTCTAAGATGGGTATTTCAGTTCTAAGTTCTTATAGAGGTGGATGTAATTTTGAAACCGTAGGTTTAAGTAGAACAATTGTTGCAGATTATTTTCCAGGAGTTGTCTCTAAAATTTCAGGTATTGGACTTACGGGTATAGAGAAAAAAATTAGAGAAATTCACAAAGAGGCATTTGAAAGTTCTGAAACAATATTGCCGATAGGTGGTATATATAGATATCGTAAAAATGGTGAAACACATCAATATCAAGGAAAATTAATTCATTTACTTCAAAGTGCAGTAGGATCTAATTCTTATGATGCTTATAAAAGATATGCAGATGGAATATATAGTTTACCACCTATTAATCTTAGAGACTTAATTGATTTCAGAGAAAAAAAATTAAGTGGGCCAATAGATATTTCTGAGGTTGAGCCAATAGAAAATATTTTAAAGAGATTTGGAAGTGGGAGCATGTCTCATGGAGCTTTATCGAAAGAGGCACATGAAACTTTGGCAACTGGTATGAATAGGATCAAAGGCGCTTCATGTAGCGGAGAAGGTGGTGAAGATGCAAGTAGATTTAAAGTTTTAGATAATGGTGACAGCGCAAACTCAAGAGTTAAACAAATAGCTTCTGCAAGGTTCGGAGTTACAGTTAATTATCTTAATAATTGTAATGAGATAGAAATTAAAATTGCACAAGGCGCTAAGCCTGGTGAGGGAGGTCAGCTACCAGGATTTAAAGTTACAGAGGAGATTGCTAAACTTAGACATTCAACTCCTGGGGTAACTTTAATATCACCACCACCACATCATGATATTTATTCAATCGAAGATCTTGCGCAACTAATTTATGATTTGAAACAAATAAATCCTAAAGCAAGAATTGGAGTTAAGCTTGTTGCTTCCTCAGGAGTAGGAACAATTGCAGCTGGTGTAGCTAAAGCAAAAGCAGATATAATATTAATTTCTGGACATAATGGTGGAACAGGAGCAACACCACAGACTAGTGTTAAGTATGTTGGAATACCATGGGAAATGGGTTTGACAGAAGCAAACCAAGTATTAACTTTAAATAATCTTAGACATAAAGTTACATTAAGAACGGACGGTGGAATTAAAACTGGAAGAGATGTAGTGATAGCTGCAATGATGGGTGCTGAAGAATATGGTGTTGCTACTACAGCATTAGTTGCAATGGGATGTATAATGGTAAGGCAGTGTCATTCAAATACATGTCCCGTAGGCGTTTGTACTCAAGATGAAAAGCTCAGAGAAAAATTTACTGGAACTCCAGAAAAAGTAGTTAATTTGTTCACATTTATAGCCCGTGAAGTAAGAGAAATATTAGCAAATTTAGGTTTTAAATCATTAAATGAAGTGATTGGTAGGACAGACTTGTTAAAACAGGTTAGTAAGGGTTCTCCAAATTTAGACGATTTAGATTTAAATCCTTTATTTGTTCAAGCTGATACTGGAAATAATCCAAGGTATTGTGAGGATCAAGAAATAAATAGTGTACCAGATACTCTTGACCAACAAATTTGGCCAGAAATTGAACAAGCTTTAGATAATTCTGAAAAAATTGAGAAAGAATATCAAATAAAAAATACTCACAGGGCAGTAGGGACAAGAATTTCTCATCATTTGTATAAAAAATATGGTTATGAAAAACTTGATGAAAACTTTTTAGTTTTAAATTTTAAAGGATCAGCGGGTCAATCATTTGGAGCATTTTCTTCTAAAGGTTTAAAACTTGTATTAAAGGGAGATGCAAATGATTATGTTGGTAAAGGTTTGTCAGGAGCTACTATTTCAATAAAATTACCTGAAGAGAGCAATTTAGTTTCAAATGAGAATACAATTTTAGGAAATACTGTTCTTTACGGAGCTACTTCAGGAAAACTTTTTGCTGCTGGCCAAGCTGGTGAAAGATTTTCAGTTAGAAATTCTGGTGCAGTTACAGTAATTGAAGGATGCGATTCTAATGGATGTGAATATATGACTGGTGGAACTGTAGTAATTTTAGGAGATGTTGGTGATAATTTTGCAGCTGGTATGACAGGTGGAATGGCCTTTATATATGATAAATCTCAACAATTTGAAAAGAAAGTAAATTCAGAATCAGTAGTTTGGCAAAATGTAGAGACAGATTATTGGAAAGAATATTTAAAAAATTTAGTCAGTGAGCACTTCAAAGAAACTGAGTCTCAATTATCGAAAAAAATAATTGAAAACTTTGATGATGAAGTAAATAATTTTGTTCAGGTTTGTCCTAAAGAAATGTTGGATAAATTAAAAAATCCAATTACTTCAAAAAAAGATATAAAAAAAGTTAGTTAAATTAATAATTTAAGTTCTTTTAAAATTATATTTAACCATTTTTTATTTGATAAACTGTGATCACCTTTTTTTACAATATTTAATTTTTTCTTAGCTTTTGGAAATAATCTTAAAACTTTTCTTGAATATAAGACAGGAACTGCCTCATCTTTTTCACCATGTACCATTGTTACTTTAATATTTGAATTAATTTTTTTATTTAAGACTTTGTTTTTTCTTCCATCTTTTATTAATTGTAGAGTAATTGGATATTCATAATTGCCATGTTTTAATTGATAAATACCCTTACTTAATGTTTCCTCTTTCATTTTTTTAGTAAATTTTTTCCACATTAAATTTTCTAAAAATTCAGGAGCAGCCCCTATTCCTAAAAATCCTTTAATCTGTTTTTTGAAAATTTTGAATTGATTGAGCGAAATCCATGCGCCCATACTTGAACCAATTAGCACAAATTCTTTTTTTTTAACGTATTTTTTAATTAAAATTGATGTCTCTTTACTCCATTTTGAAATATTCCCATTTATAAATTTTCCAGAAGATTTCCCATGACCAGAGTATTCTAGTGCTAAAAAACTTACTTTATTTTTTTTAGCAAACTTTAAAAATGCATTTGGTTTTTTTCCTTCAAGATCTGACATAAAGCCATGTAAAAAAACTATAAAAGAACTATTTTTAAAAATTTTGGAAATATATCTAATTTTCTTTGTATTTGATATTTGATGAAATCTGAAATTTGCCATAATCGTTTATAAGTTTAGTCTATTAATATATAATCATATCAAATGTCATCTGATTTAAAAGTTTTACAAGTTATTCCAAAGTTAGGTTATGGAGGAGCTGAAACAGGCTGTTTTGATATTGCGCATTATTTACCAGAAAATAATTGTAAATCATTTATTGTAACAAGTGGTGGTGAATTAATTAAATTTGTAGATAGAAAAAAAGTTAAAATATTTAGACTTCCAGTACAAAGCAAAAATCCTCTACTAATTTTAATTAATGCTTTTATCTTAATTGGAATAATTTTAATTTATAATATTTCCCTTGTTCACGCTAGAAGCAGAGCACCTGCTTGGTCATGTTTGTTAGCAACAAAAATGACAGGAAGAAAATTTGTGACCACCTTTCATGGAACATACAATTTTAAGAGCAATATAAAAAAAATTTATAATTCAGTGATGACTAGAGCAGATTTAATAATTGCAGGATCTAATTTTATTTTTTCTCATATTAAAAAAAATTATTCAAAATATTTAAATGAGAAAAAAAAATTAATGGTTATTTTTAGAGGAATAAACGTCGACTACTTTGATCCAACAACCAAAATTGAAATTGATGAAAAAAAATTATTAAAAAAATGGGAAATTGAAAAAGATAAAAAAATTATACTTTTACCTGGTAGATTAACTTCCTGGAAAGGACAGGAAGTTTTTATAGAGGCTATTAATTTAGTGAATATAGAACTGGGTTATGAAGCATTTTATGCTGTCATTTTAGGCAGTGATCAAGGTAGAGATTTATATAAGAAAAAATTAATAAGACTTTCAGAGCAATATAGATTGTCTAAACAAATAAGATTTATAGATCATTGCAAGGATATGGCCTTAGCTTATAAAGTTTCTGATATTATTGTTTCAGCTTCAACTGAACCAGAGGCTTTTGGCAGAGTTGCTGTCGAAGCACAATCAATGGAAAAACCAATTATAGCAAGTAACATTGGAGGTTCTAACGAAACGATAATTGATGAAAAAACTGGTTTTTTATATGAAGCAGGAAATGCCAAATCATTAAGTAATAAAATTTTAAAAACTCTTAACATGGATGAAACTCTATTAAAATCAATTGGTTATGAGGGAAGAAAAAACATAGTTCAAAAATTTAATGTTGAAAAAATGTGCTTTTCTACTTATTCAGAGTATAAGAGATTATTAAATTAAATGCCGATAATAACATTACCTGACGGAAACAATATTGACTTTCCTAATAAAGTTACTGGACTTGAAGTAGCTGAAAAAATTAGCAAATCATTAGCCAAACAAGCCATGGTCATAAGCGTCGATGGTGAACTTAAAGATCTTGATTTTTTAATTGAAAATGATTGTTCTGTAAAAATTTTTACCTCAAAAAATCCGGAGGGCTTAGAAACTATAAGGCATGACACAGCTCATATTTTAGCTATGGCTGTTCAAGAATTATTTCCTGGAACACAAGTTACAATTGGACCCGTGATTGAAAATGGATTTTATTATGACTTTGCTAGAAAAGAACCATTTACAGAGGATGATCTTGTTAAAATTGAAAATAAAATGAAAGAGATTGTCGATAGGAATGAAACAACAAAAAGAGAAGTTTGGGATAGAAACAAAGCAATTAGCCATTTTAAAAAAAAAGGAGAAATTTATAAAGCCGAGTTAATTGAAGCGATACCTGAAAATGAAGATGTATCAATTTATTTTCACGGAGAATGGCATGATTTATGTAGAGGCCCACATTTATCCTCTACAGGTAAAATAGGGAAATATTTTAAACTTACAAAAGTATCAGGAGCATATTGGAGAGGAGACTCTAATAATGAAATGTTGCAACGAATATATGGTACGAGTTGGGCAACTCAAAAAGATCTAGATGAATATTTGAAGAGAATAGAAGAAGCCGAAAAAAGAGATCACAGAAAATTAGGGAGAGAAATGGATTTATTTCATTTTAGAGAAGAAAGCCCTGGCTCAGTATTTTGGCATGAAAGAGGATGGGGTTTGTTTCAAAAGCTCATTAACTACATGAGAAGCAGACAAGATGCAGCTGGTTATAAAGAGGTCAATACTCCAGAGGTACTAGATAGACAATTATGGGAAAAATCTGGGCATTGGGAAAAATATGGAGAAAACATGTATACTTCTGAAACACCAGATGAGAAAGTTTTTGCAATTAAACCAATGAATTGCCCTGGTCATATCCAGGTATTTAATCAAGGCTTAAAAAGTTACAGAGATCTTCCGTTACGTTTTGCTGAATTTGGGAAAGTTCATCGTTATGAGCCATCAGGCGCTTTACATGGGTTACTAAGAGTAAGAGCCTTTACTCAAGATGATGCTCATATTTTTTGCACTGAAGATCAAATTACTAGCGAATGTTTAATTGTTACAAATCTAATACTAGATATTTATAAGGACCTTGGTTTTGAAAATGTGATTCTAAAATATGCAGATAGGCCAGAAGTAAGGGTTGGTGATGATTCAGTTTGGGATAAAGCAGAAGCCTCTTTGCTTGAAGCAGTTAAAGCTTCTAAATTAGAATATACTATTAATAAAGGTGAGGGAGCATTTTATGGTCCTAAAATTGAATTTGTTTTACGAGATGCAATTGGCAGGGATTGGCAATGTGGAACTTTACAAGTAGATTTAAATTTACCTGGAAGATTAGATGCTTCTTATGTTGACAAAGATGGAACTAAAAAGGTTCCCGTTATGTTACATAGAGCACTATTTGGTTCTTTAGAAAGATTTATTGGAATTTTAATTGAAAATTATGCAGGTAAGTTTCCATTTTGGATATCTCCATTGCAGACTATGGTAATACCCATTTCAGAGGAATTTAATGACTATGCAGTCGATGTATCAAATAAAATTAAAAATTCAGGTATAAGTTCTGCAGTAGATTTAAAAAATCATAATTTAAATTATAAAATTAGAGATCATTCTTTAGCAAAAATACCGCTTTTATTAATTTGTGGTAAAAAAGAAGTTGACTCCAATTCAGTAACGATTAGAAGATTAGACTCTAATAAACAAGAAAATATGGGTATAGATCAATTCTTAAAAACATTCTCTGCTTTAAATAAAGCATCATCAAACTAAGTGGCAGACTTCAAACAAAATTATTTTCAAAGAAGAACTAAGGACAGAGGTCCAAGATCAAATAATAGAATTTCTTCTCCTGATGTTCAGGTTATAGCAAGTGATGGAGAAAATCTTGGAGTGATGAATACCAATGAAGCTATTTCCATGGCAAAAAATCAAGGTTTAGATTTAATTGAAATAGCACCTAACGCAAATCCCCCTGTATGTAAAATAATGGACATGGGTAAATATAAGTATGATGCTCAGAAAAAAGCTAATCTTGCAAAGAAAAAACAAAAAATTGTTTCTTTAAAAGAAATTAAAATGAGACCTGTTACTGAAACTCATGACTATGAGTTTAAAGTCAAAAATGCTAAAAAATTTATAGCTAAAGGAGATAAGGTCAAATTTACTATAAGATTTAAAGGTAGAGAGCTTCAGCATTCCCATCTAGGAAATGAACTAATGGGTAAAATTAAAGAAGATATGAAGGATATTGGCAAGGTAGAATTGCATCCCAAGTTTGATGGGAAGCAAATGATCATGGTAATTCAGCCTTTATAAGCTTTAATAGAGGTTGTAAAATTATATCTTTCTTTGTATAAGTCCGCAGAATTATGCCAAAACTAAAAACAAAAAGCTCAGCAAAAAAAAGATTTAAAATATCCGCTAAGGGTAAAGTTATTTCTGCTCAAGCAGGTAAAAGACATGGCATGATCAAAAGAACGAATTCACAAATAAGAAAACTTAGAGGCACTACAACATTGTCTAAACAAGATGGAAAAATTGTTAAGTCATACATGCCTTACAGTTTAAGAGGTTAATAATGGCAAGAGTTAAAAGAGGTGTAACTAGTAAAGCTAAACATAAAAAAGTTTTAAAAGCTGTAAAGGGTCAATGGGGCAGAAGAAAAAATACCATTAGAGTAGCTAAGCAAGCTATGGAAAAATCCATGCAATACGCTTACAGAGACAGAAGAAATAAAAAAAGAGATTTTAAATCATTGTGGATACAGAGAATCAATGCTGGAGTAAGAGCTGAAGGCTTAACTTATTCAAAATTTATCAATGGATTAAATAAATGTGGTATTGCAATAGATAGAAAAATTCTTGCTGAAATTGCTTACGATAGCCCAGAAGCATTCAAAACAATTGTACAAAAAGCTCAATCAGCTTTAAATTAATCTTCGCTATTGTTTTTATTTCTTAAGGAAATAATCTACTAATATGTCAGAGATAAAAAATATTAGAGATCAGTTTATATCAAAACTAGAAAATGATTTAAGCATTGATCAAATAAACGAAATCAAAACCGATCTCTTTGGTAAAAATGGTTTAATTTCATCAAAATTTAAAACAATAGGGTCAATTCCAGAGACTGATAGAAAAAAATTTGCATCGGATTTAAATCAAGTTAAAGATGAGCTTCAGAATTTGATAACTTCTAAAATTAACGAGATAGAAGGAAAAAAGATAAACGAAAAATTAGAAAAGGAAAAAGTTGATATAACTTTACCTGAAAGACCATTTGTTAGAGGAAAAGTTCATCCGGTATCACAAACTATTGATGAAATTTCATCTATTTTCTCTGAAATAGGATTTAGTGTTGAGGAGGGCCCTGATGTTGAAAATGAATACAACAACTTTACTGCTTTAAACACACCGGACAATCATCCAGCAAGAGATATGCATGATACATTTTACTTAGATGAAAACAAAGAAGTTTTGTTACGAACTCATACTTCGCCAGTTCAAATTAGAACTATGCTAAAAGACAAACCTCCATTTAAGATCATTGCTCCTGGGAGAACTTATAGATCTGATAGTGATCAAACACACGCACCAATGTTTCATCAAGTAGAAGGTTTGCATATTGATACAAATATTAATATGGGACATTTAAAAGGATGCTTGAATTATTTTATTAAAGAATTTTTTGAAGTCGAAAAAATTAAAATGAGATTTAGACCTAGTCATTTTCCATTCACAGAACCATCTGCAGAAGTTGATATTGGTTATGAAATAAAAGATGGCAAAATAATTATCGGAGAAGGAGATAAGTGGCTTGAAATTTTAGGCTGTGGCATGGTGCATCCTAATGTTTTAAAAAATGTAAAAGTAGATCCTTCTAAATATCAAGGATATGCCTTTGGCATAGGTATAGACCGATTAGCAATGCTTAAATACGGCATTAATGATTTAAGAGCGTTTTTTGATTGTGATTACAGATGGCTAAATCATTTTGGTTTTGATCCGCTTGATGTCCCTTCAAATTACAGAGGTTTAAGCAGATGAAGATTACATATGATTGGTTAAAAGATCATTTAAAAATAAGTGCTAAAGAAGATAAACTTCTTGAGAAACTAACAGACATAGGTCTTGAGGTTGAGAGTATAGAAAATTTATCTGAAGGATTAGACTTATTTAGAGTAGCAAAAATCATTAAAACAGAAAAACATCCAAACGCAGATAGGCTTAAAGTTTGCGACGTTGATCTTGGTAATAATGAAATCAAAAAAGTTGTTTGTGGGGCTGCAAATGCAAGAGAGGGTCTTCTTACTGTTTATGCTCCACCAGGTGCAATAATCCCAAAAAACAAAACTAAACTTGTTGTTGCTAAAATTAGAGATGTTACATCTTATGGAATGCTTTGTTCTGAATCTGAATTGAATTTATCAGATGAAAGTGATGGAATTACTGAATTATCATCTTTGAAATATGCAAAAAATATTGGAAAAAGTTATTTTTCTAAACCAAGTTCTAATCTTATCGATTTATCAATTACACCAAATAGACCAGACTGTCTTGGTGTTCGAGGAATAGCGAGAGATTTATCAGCCGCAGGTTTTGGAAACTTAAAACCAGAAAAAGATAAAAAAATTAAATCTAATAGAAAACAGACCTTAAAAGTAAAAATAACAAAAGAAAAAAATCAAGGCTGTTTTTCTTTTGGCAGCTGCTTGATAACTAACGTCAAAAATACAGAAAGTCCTCAATGGCTGAAAGATAAATTAATTTCTATAGGCCAAAAACCAATATCTGCAATTGTAGATATTACAAATTATGTAATGATTGATATTAATCGTCCTTTGCACGCATATGATGCTGATAAAATTGATAAGGGAATAATTGTTAGAAATTCAAAATCAGGAGAAGAATTTACTGCTCTAGATAATAAAAATTACAAACTAGATGATGAAATGTGTGTAATAAGTGATAACAAAGGTGTCTTAGGCCTAGGGGGAATTATTGGTGGAACAAGATCTGGTACAGAGTTAGATACAATAAATGTTTTATTAGAGTCGGCTTATTTTGATCCAAGATCAATTAGAAAAACTGCAAAAAAATTAAATATCGATACAGATGCTAAGTTTAGATTTGAAAGAGGTATAGATCAGTTGTCTATTGAAGATGGATTAAATAAAGCAGCTTTTTTAATTAAGGAAATTTGCGGTGGTGAAATTAGTAAAATAGATATTCAAAAAATTGAGTCTTATAAAAACAAAATAATAAAATTTGAACCAAAAACGTTTGAAAAAATTACTGGTTTTAAAATTTCAAATAAAGAAATGATAATCATTTTAGAAAAACTTGGTTTTAAAATTAAAAAAGAAAAAAAATTCTTTAAATTATTAGTTCCATCTTGGAGACCAGATATTGTTCAAGAAATTGATATAGTTGAGGAACTTGTAAGAATTAGTGGCTATGAAAAAATAAAAATAGAAAATCCAATTAAAGAAAGATCTAAAAATACTTTAAATCAAACTCAAAAGTTATTTCATTTTCTTCAAAGGGCAGTAGCATCCAAAGGGTATTTGGAAGCAATTACTTGGTCTTTTACAGACTCTAAATATAATGATCACTTTAAAGAGACCAATAAAGAAATAAAAATTGTAAATCCAATTAGCTCTGAATTAGGAGTATTAAGAAATTCTATTTTTTCAAATTTAGTAATGTATATGAGCAAAAACTTAGATAGAGGAATTAAAGATTTATCAATATTTGAAATAGGGCCAATATTTTATGGTTCAAAACCTGGAGAACAGAATACAGTTGTTTGCGGACTGTCAGCTGGAAAAAAATCTAGACTTTCATGGATAGAACAAGAGAGAAATATAGATGTTTTTGATATTAAAAGAGATGTTATACAAACTTTAGTAGAAGCTGGCTATAACGCTGAAAAATTCTACATAGATGATGAAAGTCCCAATTATTATCATCCAGGAAAATCAGGCAGAATATTTTTAAATAAGGGAAAAGATAATGCGGCTGCTTATTTTGGTGAAATTCATCCAAACATCATTAAAACGCTAGATATTAAATCAGAGTCTTTAGTAGGATTTGAAATATTTCTAGATAATTTAAAACTTCCAAAAAAATCTTTAAAAGATCAAAAAACAAAATATTCAGTATCCGACTTTCAAAAATCTGAAAGAGATTTTGCATTTATTGTTGATAAAAAAATAAGTGTGCAAGATATAGTAAGCGTCATATCAAATATTGATAAAAATTTAATTTCAAACATTAAAGTATTTGACGTTTACGAAGGAGACAATATTCCTGAAAATCAAAAATCAGTTGCTGTAAGCGTCACTATTCAATCATTGGAAAAAACATTAACGGATAATGATTTAGAAAAAACTAATAATTTGATAATAGAAACAGTTGAAAATAAAACTGGTGCTAAAATTCGTTCCTAAAATAATTAATGAGTTCAATTGATAATATAAGAAATTTTGCAATAATTGCGCATATTGATCATGGAAAATCTACTATAGCCGATAGAATTATTCATAGTTGTGGTGGATTAACTGAAAGAGAAATGAAAGCTCAAGTTTTAGACTCTATGGATATTGAGCGTGAAAGAGGAATTACAATTAAAGCACAAACTGTAAAATTAAATTATAAAGCTAAAAATGGAAAAAATTATATTTTAAATATAATTGATACCCCGGGTCATGTAGATTTCAGTTATGAAGTAAGTAGATCTTTATACGCCTGTGAGGGTTCAATTTTGATCGTAGATAGTACACAAGGGGTAGAAGCTCAAACTTTAGCAAATGTTTACCAAGCTTTAGACACTAACCATGAGATAGTACCAGTTTTAAATAAGGTTGATTTACCTGCATCGGATTTAGATAGAACAAAAAAACAAATTGAGGAAGTTATAGGAATTGATACTGAAAATGCAATTCCATGTTCAGGCAAAACTGGAGAAGGAATAGAAGATATTTTAGAGCAAATAATAACAACATTACCAGCTCCAAAAGGAGAAAGTTCTGCATATCTAAAATGTTTATTGGTTGATAGTTGGTATGACACATATCTAGGTGTAGTGATTTTAGTGAGAGTGATAGATGGCAAACTTTCTAAACATATGAAAATAAAAATGATGTCTACTAATCAGGAGTATATTGTTGAAAAAGTTGGGGTTTTTACACCAAAACCAGTAGACATAAATGAACTAAAAACAGGTGAAATTGGATTTATTACAACAGGAATTAAAGTTTTGTCTGAAACAAAAGTTGGAGATACTATTTGTGATGCTTCAAAACCTTTAAAAGCTGCTTTGCCAGGATTTAAACCTAGTAAGCCGGTAGTGTTCTGTGGGTTGTTTCCAGTAGATAGTTCTGAGTTTCAAAAACTTAAAGATGGTTTAGCTAAATTACAATTAAATGATGCAAGTTTTTCATTTGAGCCAGAGTCATCATCTGCTTTAGGATTAGGTTTTAGATGTGGATTTTTAGGATTACTTCATTTGGAAATTGTGACAGAAAGATTAGAAAGAGAATTTGATGTTAATTTGTTAACAACTACACCCGGTGTTGTATATAAAGTTCACCTAAACAATGGTGACATAATTGATCTTCAAAATCCATCAAGTTTACCTGATCCAACTTTAATAAAATATATAGAAGAGCCATGGATAAAAGCAACAATTATTACTCCTGATCAATATCTAGGATCAATTATAAAAATGTGTCAGGATAAAAGAGGAATTCAGACTAATTTAAGTTATTCAGGTAATAGAGCTGTAGTCAATTATGAATTACCATTGAATGAAGTTGTTTTTGATTTTAATGATAGACTAAAATCTATGACTAGTGGCTATGCTAGTTTTGACTATGAGATTATTGAGCATAGAGAGGGAGATTTGGTAAAACTTGGTATTCTAGTAAATGGAGAACCAGTTGATGCTTTAGCGATGATGATACATAAAGATTTTGCGCAAAAAACTGGGAGAGAAGTTTGTGAAAAATTAAAAGATTTAATACCTCGACATAACTTTATGATTCCAGTTCAAGCTGCAATAGGTGGTAAAATTATTGCTAGAGAAACAATTAAAGGGTTTAAAAAAGACGTTTTAACTAAAATTCATGGTGGTGGAGCAACTGATAGAAAAAGAAAACTTTTAGAAAAACAGAAAAAAGGAAAAGCTAGATCTAAACAATTTGGAAGAGTTGAAATTCCACAAGAGGCATTTATTGGTGTACTTAAGATTTCAAAAGAAAAATAGTCGGAGAGGTGGCCGAGTGGTTGAAGGCGCACGCTTGGAAAGCGTGTAAAGGAGCAATTCTTTCATGGGTTCGAATCCCATTCTCTCCGCCATTAAATAAGCTTTATTTTTCAAGGGTAATTTAGGCATTTTAGAGTTTTTTTGTTAAGATAAATCAGCAATTTTTATAAAAAATGCTATAATTTTTTTTTTCCAAAGTTTAAAAAATGACAAATAAAAACACATATCAGGCAGACTCCATCAAAGTTTTAAAGGGTCTTGAAGCGGTTAGAAAAAGACCAGGTATGTACATTGGAGATACAGATGATGGCACTGGTTTGCATCATATGGTCTATGAAGTTGTTGATAATTCTATTGATGAGGCATTAGCAGGGTATTGTAAAAATATTAATGTAAAAATTAACTCTGATGGAACAATTACAGTAAATGATGATGGAAGAGGTATTCCTGTTGATATCCATAAAGGAGAAAAAAAATCAGCAGCAGAAGTCATTATGACTCAACTTCATGCTGGTGGTAAGTTTGATCATGATTCTTATAAAGTTTCAGGTGGATTGCATGGTGTTGGTGTTTCAGTTGTCAATGCACTTTCAGAAAAATTACAGCTAGAGATATTTAGAGATGGAAAAAAACACTTCATAGAATTTCAAAATGGTGAAGCCAAAGCTCCTTTAAAGGTAGTAGGAAAAGCAAAGCAAACTGGTACACAAATTACTTTTTTACCTTCAAAAGAAATTTTTTCTTCAACGAAATTTAGTGCAAATATTCTTATCAAGAGAATGCGAGAATTAGCATTTTTAAATAAAGGAATTAAAATAATATTTACTGATGCAAGTCAAAAGAAAGAGAAAACATCCGAGTTTAAATTTGATGGTGGTGTGCTAGAATTTGTAAATTTTTTAGATGAAAAAAGAGAAAAGTTACAAAACAAAAATGGAAATGATTTATTTAGAAAACCAATATATATTGAAGGAAAAAAAAATAATATTGAATTAGAGTGTTCATTAAAATGGAATGCAGGTTATACAGAAGATATATTTCCATATACGAATAATATTTATCAAAAAGATGGTGGAACTCACTTGTTGGGATTTAGAAGTGCATTAACTAGGGTAGTTAATAAATATGCCAATGAAAATAATTTATTAAAAAAAAATAAACTAGCAATTTCGGGTGATGATATCAAGGAAGGTCTAACTTGCGTGCTTTCAACTAAAATTCCTGATCCAAAATTTTCATCTCAGACTAAAGATAAGCTTGTTTCATCAGAAGTAAGGATGATTGTAGAAACATTAGTAAATGAAAAATTATCTATTTGGTTTGATCAAAATCCTTCTATCGCTAAAATTATTTTAGCTAAAGTTATCCAAGCAGCAATGGCTAGAGATGTTGCTAGAAAAGCAAGAGAAAATGTAAGAAGAAAAGGAGCCCTTGAATTAAGCGGTCTTCCTGGAAAATTAGCTGATTGTCAAATTGGCAAACAAGAAGGAACTGAATTGTTTATCGTAGAGGGGGATTCAGCGGGTGGATCTGCTAAACAAGGAAGAAATAGAGCAAATCAAGCAGTTTTACCACTTAGAGGAAAAATACTTAATACTTATGTAGAAGATTTTAATGTGAAAAAAAATGGTAACGGCAATGGCAACGGTTCTGATCAAAGAACAAAGGCTTTGTCTAAAATGATTTCTTCAAATGAGATCGTTACCTTGATTAATGCTCTAGGTTTGGACCCAAAAGCGCAAGAAATTGATTTAAAGGATTTAAGATATGGAAAAATAATAATTATGACGGATGCTGATGTAGATGGCTCTCATATAAGAGCTCTTCTTTTAACTTTTTTCAATAATAAACCATTTAATAAATTAATTGAAAATGGTCATGTTTATTTAGCGCAACCTCCTTTATTTAAAATTAATAAAGGTTCTAAAGGTATTTATATAAAAGATGAGAAGGAGTTAGAAGATTACATAATAAATAATAGCAAGGAGTTAAAAAAAATTAAAAAAGGATCTAAAGATTATTCAAAAAAAATTGATGAGGAAAAATCAAAAATGAATATCCAAAGATTCAAAGGTCTTGGAGAAATGAATCCAGAAGAATTATGGAGCACTACATTAGATCCAGAAACAAGAAATTTATTTCAAGTACAATACTCAAAAGATTTGAAAAAAGATCAAAGTTTAATCCATACTTTAATGGGTAATGATGTGGCATTAAGAAAAGATTTTATAGTTTCTAATGCTATAAATGTTAGAAATCTTGACATTTAAAAATGAAGTTCTTTGAAACTTCAAAATATCATTCTTTTAAAAAATCAACATATATAACTCTTAGATGGATCGGAATTATTGGACAACTAATTGCAGTAAATTTTGTATATTTTTTTCTAAATTCTAGTTTTGATTTTATTACCTCAAATTTAGTTATACTTTTAGGAATATTAAGTAATTTATATTTAATTTTTATTTATAAAAAAACACAATTATCAGATAGATCTGCTTTTATCTTCCTGCTTATAGATATTTTGCAATTAGGTGTCCTTCTTTATTTGTCAGGAGGAATAACAAATCCATTTGTGATTTTTATATTAATACCAAGTGTTTTTTCTTCATCAAATTTAAGCTTAAGAACTAATACTTTGTTAGTAACCTTAACAATAATTATAATTGTATTTTTAACTTTTAATTATCAAGATTTGCCAATTAATTTAAATAGTGATTTTCATAACAATCATTATTTTTATTATTCTATCCCAGTTTCTTTGATTATCGCTTTAGTATTTTTAAATTATTTTGCAATGACATTTGGTACACAATCTAGATTAAGAAAAGAGGCATTAGGTAAAATGGAGGAGGTAATGGCTAAAGAACATGAGCTTTTATCTTTGGGCGGACAAGCTGCTGCAGCGGCACATTCTTTAGGTACACCACTTTCCACAATAACAATAATTGTGCATGATTTAATGAAACAATTTAAAGGTCAAAAAGATTTGGAGAAAGATATAGAGTTGTTAAATAGCCAAGTCGATCGATGTAATGAAATTTTAAAGAGATTAACTTTAAATCCTGTGGAGGAAGATGAATTTATTGATAAAGATATTAACATTCGAGATTATTTGCATGAAATTATCTCTTCATTTAAGGAAATAAGTAAAAAGGAATTTGTTTTCAATTTTGATCAAGACTCAAACCCAAAAAAAATAAGTAAATCTATTGAAATAGTTTATGGATTAAGAAACTTTATAGGAAATGCAAACAAATTTGCCAAAAATTCTATTTTTATTAATTTAAAAAGTGATAGTGAATTTACAGAGCTCACAGTAGAAGATGATGGTAATGGTTATCCACGAGATATTATATCGAAAATTGGAGAACCATATTTAAAATCAAATTATTCAATAGATAAGTCCAAAGAGGGTTTAGGACTAGGTTTGTTTATTGGAAAAACTTTATTAGAAAAAAATTTTGCATCAGTCAATTGTAGAAATTCGAAAACACGTAGTGGTGCGGAAGTTATAATTAGATGGAAGAATAAAGAATTATTTAATATTTAATGGAATTTGTTCTTTGTTTCAAATAATGAGCTTAATTGAGATATCATAACATCTCCTAATTCATTTACGTCAGTAATTTTAATAGCTTTATTATAATATCTTGAAACATCGTGACCAATTCCTATAGCCAAAACTTCAATATCTGATTTATTTTCAATAAATTTTACAATCTTTTTTAAATGTTTTTCCAAAAAATCACCTGAATTTACAGAAAGAGTTGAGTCATCTACAGGGGCTCCATCAGAAATAACCATTAATATTTTTCTTTCCTCTTTTCTCTTTTTTATTCTGTTATAGGCCCAAGATATAGCTTCTCCATCGATGTTCTCTTTGAGCAATCCTTCTTTAAGCATTAGCCCTAAATTATTTTTTGCCTGTCTCCAATGGGTATCTGCTCCTTTGTAAATTATATGTCTTAGGTCGTTCAATCTTCCTGGTGTTTTAGGTTTAGAATTTTTGGTCCATAATTCTCTACTTTGTCCACCCTTCCAATTTTTAGTTGTGAAACCTAAAATTTCAACTTTGACAGAGCACCTTTCTAGCGTTCTGGATAAAATATCTGCACAAATAGCTGCAATGGTAATTGGTCTTCCTCTCATGGATCCAGAATTATCAATGAGTAGAGTCACTACTGTATCTTTAAAATCTAAATCTTTTTCTTTTTTGAATGACAAAGAATTATATGGATCCATAATAATTCTTGGAAGTTTTGAACTGTCTAATAATCCCTCCTCTAAATCAAATTCCCATGCTCTATTTTGTTTTGCAAGCAATTGTCTTTGAAGTTTATTAGCAAGTTTTGTTATAATATCTTGAAAGCCGATTAATTGTTGGTCTAAATTTTTTCTTAGTTTTGTTGCTTCACCTGCATTTTCTAGATTTTCAGCTTTTACAACTTCATCAAACTGAGTTGTAAATATTTTATAATCTAAATTGATACTATCTATTTTTTTTTGCGCTACTTGTTCTGAACTTTGTTCATCTGACTCTGTGTCTGATAATTGTTCGTCAAAGTTAAATTCGTCAACACTAAAATCAGCATCTAATGAAGCCTCAGATACATTTTCATCTTTTTCATCTTTATTATCTTCTTTGTCGTTATTTTCATCTTCATTGGATGGATTATCTTGTCCTTGATCTTGATTTTCTTCTTTTCTTTCATCTTCATCTTCACTTTGAAAAATGTCCATTTCTTCCAATATTTCTGAAAACTTTGAACTATAAATGTTTTGATCTTCAAGATTTTTAAGTAAAAATTCCTTATGTTTTTCTATAGCTTCCTCAAAGTCATTTTCCCAAAAATTGAGCATTTTTGTTGTTAGAGGATTTAGCTTAATTTTATGAAAATTCTTAAGCATATATAGTTCGAATGCTTCTGATACAGATACATCTTCTTTAGTTTTTAATTGGTCTTTGCGTTTACGATTTATTATTTGATGATAATTTTCTTGAAAATTTTTCTCAACTCCTTTTAACATTTTTCCTCCAAGAGTCTCATAACGTATTTTTTCAGCTATATTATAAAGAGATCTAGAAGATGTATTTGAGGGAAGGTTTTTTTTGTAAATTGTTTCATTACAAAATTTTTTTTTCAAAGCAGAGGAGTCTGTTTCTGCACGTAATCTTATAAAATCAGCTGGACTAGTTAAATTATCAATCTCTAGAAAATTAAATTCTTTTATTTTTTTTTCTTCAGAATTTGTTTTTTTAACATCAAAATCATCGGCAATTACTTTTGCTGTAGAGGTTAAAGCAATTTTGAATTTTTCTTTTAAATTATTTTCTTTAGTGCTCATTAGATTTGAATATTAATCAAAGATTCTGGCAATTCTTCACCAAAACATCTTTGATAATATTCTGCGATAGTATTTTTTTCAATATCATCACATTTATTAAGAAAAGTTACTCTAAAAGCGTAACCAGTGTCTTTAAATATCTCTGCATTTTCTGCCCAATGTAACACTGTTCTTGGGCTCATCACTGTTGAAATGTCTCCTGCGATAAATCCTTTACGCGTTAAAGATGCTACTTTTATCATGTTAGCAACCTTCTCTTTTCCCTTTGCGTTATTTAAGTTTTTATTTTTAGACAAAACAATGTCCATTTCTCTATCTAGGCTAAGATAGTTTAAAGTTGTAACAATATTCCATCTATCCATCTGACCTTGGTTAATTTGCTGCGTACCATGATAAAGACCTGTCGTATCACCAAGTCCAACAGTATTTGAAGTGGCAAATAATCTAAAAAATTTATTTTGTTTAATTACTTTGTTTTTATCTAGTAATGTAAAATTGCCCTCAGCTTCTAAAACTCTTTGAATTACAAACATTACATCAGGTCTACCAGCATCATATTCATCAAAAACAAGTGCAACTGGATTTTGTATAGACCATGGTAAAATTCCCTCGTTAAATTGAGTTACTTGTTTACCATCTTTAAGAACGATAGCATCTTTTCCAATCAAATCAATTCTACTTACATGACTATCTAAATTTACACGGATACAAGGCCAATTTAATCTTGCAGCTATTTGTTCAATGTGGGTAGATTTTCCAGTGCCATGATAACCTTGAACTAAAACTCGCTTATTAAATGCAAATCCTGAAATAATGGCTAAAGTAGTATCTCTATCAAACTTATAGTTTTTATCAATTTCAGGAACGTATTCATTTTTTTTTGAAAATGCGTCAACTTCCATTTCTGAATCAATTCCAAAAGTTTGTTTTAGTGAAACTTTAATATCTGGTTCTGTGTTAAGATTTGGTGTCAATTTTTTCTCTATAGGTATTTTTTAATTGAGTATAAGCTAATGTTATAAGTTTAAGTTTTTCCTCGTATTTTTTATTTCCAGAATTCATATCAGGGTGAAATTTTTTCACAAGTAATTTGAATTTATCTTGTATTTTCTTCCACTTTAAACCCACAGAAACTCCCAATATTCCAAAAGCTTTTATATCTTTATGATCGAATTTAAATTGACGCATATGATCATAATCTCCATTTATTTTTTCTTTATCGAACTCATCTCTCAAAGTTGTATTCCATAACACTTTGAAAAAATTATCTGAAGAGCTAAAGCTTTGCGTGGGTTTGTGCCAAGTCATGTCAGATTTTAAAAAATCCATCACTTGGTCATCATTCATTCCTGAAAAATAGTTCCAATTTTTATTAAATTCTTTTACATGCTCAAGGCAAAGCATTCTAAATTTTCTGCTATTATCTTTTTCAACTGGTGCCTTATATTCACCTATTTCATTACAATTATTCCAGTCACAAATATTTTTCATGATATATAATAACATATATGGATATAAATGAGTTAATTACAATTGTAAAAAATAAATTATTAAATCAAATAAATATTGAAAGTATAAATATTGAAGATAAATCTTTTCTTCATAAAAATCATAAAGGAAATCAAGAAGGAAAATATCATTTAAAATTAATTATCGTTTCTCAGGAACTAAAAAAAATGAATAAAATTGAAAGTAATAAAAAAATTTATAAGATTTTAGATCAAGAACTAAAAGAATTTATTCACTCAATCCAAATTTTAATTAGTTAAAGATTTTTTCAAAAATAAATTTAACTTTTTTTTGGTGTATTCTTTGTTGAAAATTGGCTTACCAATTTTTTTTAACAAAACTAAGTTAATTTTTTCAGAATTATTTTTTTTATCTTTGATCATAAAAGATAAAATCTTATTTAAATCACTGATAGAAAAATATTTTTTTATAGAAGAAGGTAGACCAGAATTATCAATATGATTTATAATTAAATTATATTCACTTTTACTAAGCATGTTTTCCTTAAAACTAAAACTCAGTGCCGTTTTCATTCCAAGTATCACGGCTTCACCGTGATTTAGTTTATGGCTGTAACCTAAGCCTGCTTCATAAGCATGGGCAAATGTATGACCAAAATTTAATACTTTTCTTAATGCTGTTTCTTTTTCATCTTTTTCGACTATTTTTTTTTTAATTTTACAACTTTCATAGATAGCTTTTTCAATAAATGGAGACGAAAGACTTAAAATCTTTTTAAGATTTTTATTTAAGAAACTAAAAAATTTTTTATTTTCAATTAATGAATGCTTCAATATTTCTCCATATCCACAAACTATCTCTCTTTTCGATAAAGATTTAAGAAATTGAATATCCGAGAGAACCAATGATGGTTGATAAAAACTTCCTATTAAATTTTTACCATACTTAGAATTAACCCCAGTTTTTCCTCCTATTGATGAATCAACTTGAGCTAAAAGAGTTGTTGGAATATTTGCAAACTTTAGGCCCCTTTTGAAAAGACTAGCCGCAAAACCACTTACATCACCTGTAATTCCTCCTCCTAAAGAAATTAAAACATCATTTCTTGAAAAGTTTTTGTTTAATAAAAATTCTAGAATTTTATTAACGCTATTAATATTTTTATTTTTTTCACTAGCATTAAAAAACAACACAAAAATACTTTTATTTTTAAAAGACCTTTTAATATTTGAGACAAATTTTTTTGGAACATTTTTATCAACAACAATCAAACATTTATCAAAACCAATTGAATTTGATTTAAAAATTTTTGATATGCTTGAGGTTAAATTTGATCCAATAATTATTGGATATTTTTCGGTTTTAGTTACTATATTTAATCTAGTTTGTTTCATAAATTTTTACAATTTCATTTACTATTTCACTTTTAGAAAGATTATCACACTTTATCTCATATAAAGCTTTAGAATAAATGTTAGATCGTTTCTTAATTAAATCAATTAACTCAGTATCGGTTGCATTAATCGCTAATGGTCTTTTTTTACTGTTTTTAATTCTATTTAACAATGTTTTATCATCCCAATTTAGCCAAAAAGATAAATGATTTTTTAAAATTTCTTTTCTAATATTTTTATTTGTAAAAGCCCCCCCACCAAGTGAAATCACAGTAGAGCTTAATTTAAGCTTTTTTAAAGTTGTTTGTTCTTCAATTTTTCTAAAATAATTCTCACCCTTATCTTCAAAGATTTTTTTTATTGTAATGTTTAAATTTTTTTCAATTTCTTTATCGATATCGACAAAATTTAATTTTAATTTTTTCGCTACTAAAGATCCAATAGAGCTCTTACCTGAACCCATCATCCCCAAAAAAACTAGATTTTCTTTTGATTTCATAAGTTTCTTTATTGAAAAAACATAAATATGTCTTAATTTGAAATTATCTAAAAGTATATGCAATTCATTAAAAACACAAGTTCAGGCAAAGCAAGTATCATAGGACTTGTGATTAAATCTATAATCGGATTAGGGGTTATTTTAGGTATTATTTTTTTTCTAAGTACAATTGATTTTCCTGCACCTAAAAAAGAAATTGAAAAAATTATTCCAAATGAAAATTTTAAAATTGTTAAATAAGAAACTTCTTTTAATTAAATTAGTTTGTCTTATTTTTTTTACACCTACGTTTGCAGAGGAGAAACCGATTGATATTTGGAATATAGAAAAGAAAGATAATCAAGTTATTTCAGAAACAAATATTTCAAGTGAAAATTCTAGTGGCACTACTCAGAATAGTGTTTACGAACTACAAACAAACAAACAAACAGATACTATAAAACTAGATAAAGAATTTTCATCAAAAGAAATTAAAATTGTTGGACTATATGATCCTAGTGAATATGGTTTGAGTATGGATATGTGGTCAAATTCTGATGGAACTAAATTAAAAAATTTATTTCAGAATATTAATAAGTTTAATCTTTCAGAGGATGCATCTGATATAATGCACATATCTTTATTAACCAACGCTTATTCTCCAACTCAAAATATTACTGAGCAAGAATTTATGAGCTTTAAATCTGATTGGTTAATAAAAGATGCAAACTTAGAATTAATAGAAGAATATTTAATTAAAAATCAAATAATAAATTTGCATCCAAATTTAACAAGATATTTGGTAGATACTTATTTATCAGAATCAAACGTAAAAAAATCATGTGAGATTTTTTCTAAAAATTCTGAACCCATTCAAGATGAATATCTATCAAAATTTAATTTATATTGTTTAATCAATTATGGAAAAAATGAAGAAGCACAACTAATCTTAGATTTAAAAAAAGAGTTAGGTTTTGAAGATAGTTATTACGAAAACAAAATAAATTATTTATTTGGATATTTAGATGAGGCAGATAAAGAAATATCAATAAATTCAATTTTAGATTTTCATTTAGCTCATAGAACTAACCCTGAGTTTTCTTATGAACCAAGTGACGATACACCTAAAATAGTTTGGAAATATCTTTCAGCCGCTAATTTACTTTTTAAAATTCAAGATATAGAGATTACTGATGTAGAAAAAATTTCTACAATAGAAAAAGCTGTTAATGATAAAAATTATTCTGAGGAGGAGTTATTCGAATTTTATAAAAAATTCCAATTTAATATTAATCAATTTTTGAATGCAAAAGAGGCATATAAATCTTTATCTTCAATCGAGGGACGCGCTCTTTTATATCAAAGAGCTCTTTTAACTGAAGAACCAAAAATCAAATTAGAATTTATAAAGATATTAAAAGATCTATTTATATCTGATGATATTAGTGATGCTTTTGATTTGGAATTAAAAAATTTTTTAAGTGAAATTAATGTTGAGGATGTGCCATCAAATTTTACAACATTTTATAATAGCAATTTAAATAAGAAAGAGACGGCAGATAAAAAGATTAAATATAATAGTAAAATTTTACATCAATCAAAACTTATAAATTATTTTAATGGGGATTATGCAAAATCTAAAATTGAAGAGGATCTAGATAAATTTTTAAAGAAAATAAAAAAAGATAAAAAATATTTTTTATCAAAAAAAGATATAATTTTTTTAGAGGCACTTAAATCTGATGGAGTTAAAATTTCAAAAAAATATGACAGTCTATATGAGGTGAAGCAATCAGAAATGCCTGCTGATATTCAAACAATGATAGATAATAATGAGATAGGTGCTGCATTGTTGAGAATAATTGAGGTAATTGGACCTGACAAAATTGAAAATATTGATGAAGATACAGTTTATTTTATTATTAACACTTTAAATCAATTAAATGTTGATTTAATTAGAAATAAACTATTGCTAAAAGTTCTTCCTTTAAAAGTATAAAAATTATAATAAAATCAAGTTATGGCTATCAGAACTATAATAACAGAACCTAATAAATTACTTAGGCAAATATCTAAACCAGTAAATTCTGTTGGTAAAGAAGAACAAAAATTAATGGATGATATGCTAGAGACAATGTATGACGCAAACGGAATTGGTCTCGCGGCGATACAAGTTGGAGTACCAAAGAGAATTATTGTAATGGATATAAGTAAAGATGAGAGTAAAAAAGAGCCAAGATATTTCGTAAATCCGGTTATCAAAAATAAAGATCCAGAAAAAGCAACTTATGAAGAAGGATGTCTTTCTGTGCCAAATCAGTTTGCAGAAATAGATAGACCTAGTAAGTGTGAAGTAGAATATCTTGATTACGATGGAGAAAAGAAATTGCTAAAGGCTGATGGTCTTCTGGCAACATGTATTCAGCACGAGATGGACCATTTAGAGGGAATCCTATTTATTGATTATCTTTCAAAATTAAAAAGGTCAATGATAATCAAAAAATTATCAAAATTAAAATCCACTTCTGTAGAAGCTTAATCAATGCTAAAAAAAATAGTTTTTATGGGTACTCCCATGTTCGCTGTTCCAATTTTAAAATCACTTTATCAAAATGGATATCCTATTTCTTGTGTTTATACACAACCACCTCAAAAATCTAAAAGAGGTCAAAAAATTAACAAGTCACCAATTCAATTAATTTCTGAGACTTTAAATATAGAATTTAGAACACCAAATTCATTAAAAGAAAATTTAGATGAATTAGAATATTTTAAATCTTTAGAGGCAGATTTGGCAATAGTTGTTGCTTATGGTCAAATTATACCAAAGTCATATTTAAATTTAACTAAAAAAGGATTTATTAATATACATGCATCTATTCTTCCAAAGTGGAGAGGCGCTGCCCCTATTCAAAGATCAATTATGAATTTAGATAAAGAGACAGGAATTAGTATTATGAAAATAGGGGAGGAACTAGATACAGGACCGGTATGTAATATTTATAAAATTAATATCGAAAATAATTTAAATGCTGAAGATATTAATGAAAAGCTATCAAGTTTGGCTGCAGAGAAAATTTTAGATAATATAGATGAAATATATGAGGATAAAGCAAACTTTATAGAGCAAGATCACTCATCAGCAACATACGCATCAAAAATTCAAAAAATAGAGGGGCAAATTAATTGGAAAGAGGATGCTAAAATTATAATTGGTAAAATAAATGGACTATATCCAGTTCCAGGAGCTTATTTCATGTTTAACGGTGAGAGATATAAAATATTAAAAGCAGAAATTGGACAAGCGCAAGGAAAACCAGGTGAGGTTTTATCTGACTATTTAGAAATTTCGTGTGGAGACAAAAAATCAATAAAAATTAAAGAAATACAAAGACAAGGAAAAAAGCCTCAAAGTATTGGAGAATTTGTTTTAGGAACACAAATTAAAAAGGGTTCATTTATATAATGAATAGATATCAAATACTTATTGAGTATGTGGGAACAAATTTTAGAGGATGGCAAATTCAAAAAAAGGGCCCAACAATTCAAGCATTAATTCAAGAAAAATTATCAAAATTATTAAAAGAAAAAATTGTTTTACATGGTCAAGGAAGAACTGATGCAGGGGTTCATGCATTTGAGCAATCTGCACACTTTGATTGCAAAAATAAAATAACCGATAAAATTAAATTTTTAAAATCCATTAATCATTTTTTGAACTTAAAAGACATTGCAATTAAAAATATTAAAAAAAGAAATAATAAATTTCATGCGAGATTTTCAGCAAAACAAAGAATTTATAAATACTTTATTTTTAATCAAATAAGCCAACCAATAATTGAAAAAAATAGAGCATGGCATGTTCGTAGGCCTTTAAATTTAGAATTAATGAAAAAGGGTGCAAAAAAGTTATTAGGAACTAATGATTATTCAACTTTTAGATCTTCAAGCTGTCACGCTAAAAGTCCAATTAAAACTATTAAATCAATTAAAATTAAATCATCAAAAAATAAAATTGAATTTGAATTTAGTTCGCAATCATTTTTACAACATCAGGTTAGATCTATGGTTGGTTGTTTAAAATACTTGGGAGAAACTAAATGGGATTTGAAAACTTTTGAAAAGAGATTTAAGTCAAAAAAAAGAACGCTGTGTGCCCCTCCAGCACCACCAAGTGGTTTATTTTTATTTAGAGTTCTTTATTAATTTATTTTTATTGCTCATAGCAAACTTTTTATTTATTCGCCATCTAGACTCAGCTCTTACAATATACCCACAACAGTTTTTTGATTTACATTTACAAGGAAATTGTTTGTAGTTTTCATCATAACCAAATCCATAATCACAGGTAAACTCCTCACCTTTTTTAATATCTTTGATTGCTTTGACCCAAATTTTCAATCCCTTTCCATCGTAATCACAATTATTATCACAAGAATGATTAATTAAACCTGCGGTATTCCATGGAAAATCCCCATCTAGATCGTATCTTTTATTTATTGTGAATAAATATATTGGTTTACTATTATCGTACTTATCAGAATCTTGTGTTTGTTTTTTTGTTATAAGTTTTCCAACATAATCAATTATTTTGGTTCCCTCTTTAATGTCACGAGTTGCATAAAGCCCTCTACCTTTATTATCAATTCCAGATTTTTTTATTTTATATAATTTCATGAAGATTTTTTATTTAGAGTTTTCTTAAGAATTATCAATTAAATTCTAAAAGAGCATCAACATGTCTTTTAGTGCTGTCTCGAAGTGCATTTAGGTCATAACCGCCCTCTAAAATTGAAACAATTTTTCCATTACAAAACTTTTTAGAAGTCTCCAATACTCTTTTAGTAATAGTAAAATAATCCTCTGTTTTTAAATTAAATTGAGCGAGAGGGTCATCTTCATGTGCGTCAAAACCAGCGCTAATCAATATAAACTCTGGTCTAAACTCTTCTAATTTTTTTAATACACGGTCAAATACGTTTAAATATTCTTCTGAACTTATGCCAGCTGGCAAAGGTATATTAAAGATATTGTTAAATTTACCTCTTTCTTGTTCAGAACCAGTTCCTGGGTAGTAGGGATATTGGTGAGTTGATATAAAGAGTACATTTTCATTTTCATAAAAAATATCCTGTGTTCCATTACCGTGATGTACATCAAAATCTATTATTGCAACTTTTTTATATTTATATTTTTTCAACAAATAATTTGCACCAATACTCACTGAATTTAAAATGCAAAAACCAGCTGCTTTATTTTGTGAACTATGATGGCCAGGAGGTCGAACACCACAAAATGCATTTCTAAATTCTTTTTTTTCTACTCCATCAATAGCAGCAATCATTGATCCAACTGCATCGAAGGTTGCGTCTTTGCTTCCAGGTGAAATGATTGTATCGCCATCAAGTGAAGAAAAACCTTTTTTTGGGAAAGAATTTTTTACTAAATTTAAATAATTATTTTCATGTGTGGTTAATAGAATATCATCTGAAACTTTAGATGGTTTCTTCCATATAAGATTTTTATTATTAAGCTTTTTAAAATTTTCTACTATGACTGATACCCTTGCTATTTGTTCTGGATGCCCAGGACCTGTATCATGATTTTGAGATGTATCTGATGTAATTAAGCCAGTTTTCACTTAAAGTAACTATCTAAGATTTTAGTATAAATTAAAGTTAATCTTTTTAAATCAGATAATGACACACATTCTCCTACCTTATGCATAGTTTTTCCCACTAATCCAAATTCTAAACATGGAGCTATTTTTCTTATAAATCTGGCATCCGATGTACCACCAGTCGTAGACAATTTCGGTTTAATTTTAGTAATTTTTTTAATTGTATTTTGAATCATAAATGTAGTTTTGTTAGGCTTAGTTAAAAAAGCCTCACCAGAAACACTATATTCAATTTTGTATTTTGATTTATTTTTATTACAAATTTGTTTTATTATTTTATTAATTTTATTCTTTAATTTGTAAGATGTGTGTTTGTTATTAAATCTAATATTAAATGATGCACTAGCTAATCCTGGAATTACATTATCAGCTGAATTATCAATGTTAATTTTTGTTATTTCTAAATTTGTAGGTTGAAAATCTTTTGTTCCTTTATCAAATTTAACTTCTTTTAACTTTCTGAGTATTTGGACTAAAGCTGTTGATGGATTGTTTGCTCTGTTAGGATAAGCTACATGACCTTGAATACCAATGACAGTCAATTTTCCAGTCATACTACCTCTACGACCAATTTTAATCATTTCTCCTAATTTATTTGGATTTGTAGGTTCTCCTACTAAGCAAAAATCTATTTTTTCTTTTCTTCTCCTCAAATATTCAACAACTTTTTTCGTCCCATTAATTGCAATTCCTTCTTCATCTCCAGTAATTAGAAGGCTGATGGAGCCACCAAATTTTTTGTTTTTCTTAGAAAAGTTACTTACCGCGGTAACAAATGCAGCTATTGAGCTTTTCATATCATTTGCACCTCTACCAATTAAGTATCCTTTCTTAATAGCAGGTTTAAAGGGATTAACAGTCCAATCATTCAAATTACCAGGTGGTACCACATCCAAATGACCTGCATAACAAAAATTTGGAGTTGTGGTACCAAGTTTTGCGTAAAGATTTTTTACGGGATAACTATTGTTATCTTTGAACTCGAGAATTTTAGTTTTAAAGCCAATTTTTTTTAATTTTTTTTCTAAAAATTTAATAACACCGGCATCAGTTTTTGTAACAGATGGAAACCTAATTAGCTCTTTTGCTAATTGAAGTTCATTAATTTTTTGCATTTTTATTCTCTTAAAAGATCATTAACTGATGTTTTTGATCTTGTTTTTTCATCAACTTGTTTAATTATTACTGCACAATATAAAGATGGTGCTTGTGGATTGTTTTTATCTGGCAAGGATCCTGGAACTACCACTGAATAAGGTGGAATTTTTCCATAAGTTATTTCACCAGTTTTTCTATTAACTATTTTCGTTGATTGACCAATATACATTCCCATACTCAGAACAGAGCCTTCTCCAACTATTACACCTTCTACTACTTCAGACATTGCTCCTAGGAAAACATTATCTTCAATAATTGTTGGTAATGCTTGAGCAGGTTCCAATACGCCTCCAACCCCGGTCCCAGCTGAGATATGACAATTTTTTCCAATCTGACAACAACTTCCTGCACGACTAAATGTATCCATCATTGTTCCTTCATCAATATATGCACCAATATTTACATAACACGGCATTAAAACTGCATTCTTTCCTACAAATGATCCTTTTCTTACTGGTGAATTAGGTACCATTCTAAAACCAGCTTTTTCATGATCTTCTTTTGTCCATCCCGCTGTTTTTCCTTTAAGTAAATGAGCTTTGTCATACCAGCTACTGTATGGACCATTTAAATTTTCCATTGGGTACATTCTAAAACTTAACATGATAGCTTTTTTTAGATATTGATGAGTAACCCATTCACCATTGATCTTTTCAGCTACTCTTGCTTTTCCGCTGTCTAAATCTTCAATAATTTGATTAACAACATCCTTTAAAGATTTATCTGAATTTTGGCCTACTTGGTCTTTATTTTCCCAAGCTTCATTTATAATTTTTTCTATACTCATAATTTTATGAGTTTTTTAATAACCTTATTTCTTTTAAAAATAAAGAAAGATTTTCTATTTTGTAATCAATGTATTCCTGTTCAGACTCTTTTTTACCCCAGTATTCATCATTCATTAACCAAACTGTTTTTGCTCCTCTTTCTTTTCCAATAGATAAGTTTTTTGCAATATCTTCAATATAAAGTGTCTCAGTTGGATCAATTTGAAATTTTTTTACCATAAGATCAAATGCTTTTGCTGTAGGTTTTGGACTGTATTCAGCATCGACAATATCAAAAACACCATCAAATTGATCATCAATTCCTAAGTGAGTAGTGATATTTTTAACATGTTCTTTGCTACCATTTGTAAAAACAAATTTGTTTAGATTAGTATGTTCTAGCTCATTCCTCAAAACAGTATCTTTTTCTAAAAAATCTAAATCAATATCATGTACGTAGTCTAAAAATTCTCTTGGAGGTATATCGTGATGAATCATTAAACCATTAAGACTGGTATTATATTTATGAAAATAATTTGTTTGTAATTCTTTTGCTTCTTTTAAATCTACATTTAATTTATTTGAAATGTATTGAGTCATTTTTTTACTTACTTGACCAAATACTCCCTCAAGATCACTGTAGAGCACTCCATCACAATCAAATAATATGTTTTTGATATTTTTTAACTCTTTCATTGTCTTATTAGGGTCCCAGATCCCTTGTCAGAGAATATTTCCCATAAACATGAATGTGGTTTTGTACCGTTAATTATACCAACCGCTGTAACACCATTATTTACGGCGTCTAAGCATGCATTTATTTTAGGTATCATGCCTTCTGTAATAGTTTCATCTTTAATCATTTCAAGAACCTCAGATGAAGAAATTTCCTCTATTAATTTTTTATTTTTATCTAGAACACCATCCACATTCGTCATCAATAAAAGTCTTCTTGATTTTAAAGATTTTGCTATAGCCATTGCGGCAGTATCTCCATTAATATTATATGTTTGATTTTCTTTACCCAATCCCAATGGAGAAATTATAGGAATTTTATTTTGATTAATTATATTTAATATTTGTTCATTATTAATCTCATTTGGTATTCCTACAAATCCTAGCTCTTGTGCTTCTGGTATAATTTTTATAACATTATTATTTTTTGTGTGAATAGAGATTGCCTCTGTCTCTTTGTCCTTTAAAGAATTAACAATGTCATTATTAAAATCAATCAAAACAGATTCAACAATATCAATTATATGTTTATCAGTTACTCTAAGTCCTCTTATAAATTTTGATTGAATATTTGATTTTTCTAGTTCTCTTTTAATTCTAGGTCCACCACCATGAATTACCACAGTCGCAAGGCCCAATTTATTTAAAACACTAAGATCAGTTATAAAATTATTAAATACATTCCTATCAATTAAAACGTTTCCACCGTATTTAATTACTATTAAATCATTTTTGTATTTTTCAATATATTTATTTACTTCATCAATTGGTGGCCCATCTTTAGGTAATATCTTTTCAAGGTCCATTTATTATTTTTAAATTAGGTTACAGTTTTAACTGTTGTACGTTTCATTATTACAACCTGCTGAGCCATTGTTAAAATGTTATTAACTGTCCAATAAATTACTAGACCACTTGGGAATGGTGCAAGAATTACTGTTAAAAATAAAGGGAAGAACATAAATATTTTTGCTTGCATTGGATCTGTTGGAGCTGGATTTAACTTTTGTTGCACCCACATTGATACCCCCATAGCAACCGGCCATGCTCCAATTACAAGGAAAGAAGGTACGTCATAAGGAAACAATCCAAATAAATTAAATATTGAAGTAGGATCCTTAGCACTTAAATCTTGGATCCATCCATAAAAAGGCATATGACGCATTTCTATCGTTACAAATAAAACTTTATATAAAGCAAAAAATACAGGTATTTGAATTAGAATTGGCAAACATCCAGACATGGGATTTACTTTTTCCTTCTTGTAAAGAGCCATCATTGCTTGTTGTAATTTCATCTTGTCATCTTTGTGTACTTCCTTAAGTCTTGCCATCTCAGGCTGAAGAGCTTTCATTTTAGCCATGCTTCTAAATGAAAAATTAGCAAGTGGAAAAAATGCTACACGAATACAAACGGTAACAGCAATAATTGCTAATCCATAATTACCAAATATTTTAAAGAAATATTCTAAAGCAGTAAACAAAGGACGTGTTAAAAAGTATAAGAATCCCCAATCAATCGTAAGATCAAATTTATCAATTTTTAATGATTCTGCGTACCCATCAATTACATCAACTCTTTTTGCAGCTACTATTACTTGCAAGTTTTCTTCTATAGAAGAGTTTCCAGTTAACTCTAATGGTTCTGTTGTAACAAAGTTTATTCTGTACTTGTTTTTGTAATCCATCGTAGTTTTAAATTCTTTTTCTCTTGGTGGAATTAGAGTTGATATGTAATATTTATCTCCTAGACCTAACCATCCTTTTTGGGCAGTTCTTGAGAATTTTTTCTCTTCAATATCGTCATAATCTTCCTCAATTAATTCTTCGTCTAATGTAGCGATAGGGCCTTCATGAAGAATATAAAAATCGGTTAAACCTTCTGGGATTTGATTTCTTATAATTTGTCCATAAGAATAGAAGTCATAGTTTTTATCAGTAGAATTTATAACTCTTTGTTTAATTGTGAATAAAAACTTATCATCTAATGCAATTTCTTTTTCAAAAGTGATGCCTTGATCATTAGTCCAACTTAGTTTTATAGGAGATTGATCAGTTAATTTTTTATTTCCAGAAACTGACCAAATTGAATCTGCATTTGGAATATCGATATTTTTATCAGTAGTTATAAAACCACTTTCTATTATATAGCCTTCTTTAGAGCTTCGTGGTGCAAGAAATTTTACTTTTTCATCGCTTTCTAAACTAACATTATATTCTTTGAAAGTTAGATCGTCTATTGCGGCTCCTTTTAATGAAATAGATCCAACAATACTTTGGTTTTCAAATTGAATTCTTTCACTTTGTTGTAACGCTTCTTCTCGTGAAATTTCGGTTACATTTTCTTTTTGATCAAGACTAGGTGCATCTGAATTCTGTTCAGTCTTAGTTTTTTCGGTTAAATTTTCTTTCGTTACAGGAGGTGGTGCAAAAAATAGCGAGTATAATATAATTACAGCAGCTGATAAACTTATGGCAGCAATTATATTTCTGGTTTCCATTATTTATTATCCTTCATTTCTTTTTTAACTGGATCAAACCCTTCACCACCCCCTAAAAATTTTATTGGATGGCAGGATAAAATTCTTTTTATACTAATTAATAAACCTTTAAAAAAACCGTATTCTTTTAAAGCATCTATGCTGTATTCAGAACATGTTGGTAAATATCTACAAGAATGACCCAATAATGGACTTATCAAATATTTATAGGCTTTGATAAATTTAATTAAAATTAAAGTAAATATATTCATTATTTTATTTTTGCAAAATCTTGAAAAAGAGTTTCTTTTATAATTTTGTATTCATTATTTAGCATAGAAGACTTAGCTATAACAAGAAATGAATAATCAAAGTTTATCTCTATTTTTTTAACAGCTTCATTCATGATGTTTCTTAATCTTCTTTTAATTTTATTTCTCTTTACCGCATTACCAATTTTTTTTTTAGTTACAAAACTGATATTAAGTCTTTTTTTATCTTTATTTAGTAATTTTCCAAAAAAAATACTTACATATTTATTGGTAATCTTTTTTTGTTTAAGTAAATTTTTAAATTCTTCGTTTTTTGAAAGAGCAAGTATTTTGCTTTTCATTATTCTATACAGAAACAGTTAGTGATTTTCTTCCTCTTGCTCTTCTTCTAGCCAAAAGCTTTTTACCACCTTTAGTTTTCATTTTTGAACGAAATCCGTGTTTTCGAGCTCTTTTTTTATTTGAGGGTTGATAAGTTCTTTTCATAATTAGATTTGATATAGTTTTTTATAATTTTTGCACCTTTATATTAGTAATAATTAAAATAGCAAATAGAAGATTAAGCATTAAAATAAGAAGAATCATGGAAAATACAAAAAAAATTAAATTATTTATTGGGTTATTTTATCTATTAATTATTTGTGTATTTTTGTATTTCTTTTTTTCAAAATTTAGTCTTTCAGAAATTACATCCTATGATTTTCTAAGAAATAACCGATCTTATTTTTTTGAACTTAAAAAATCTAACTTATTTTTAATTTCTATTATTTTTTTAGTATTAACTATTCTTTGGGTTTTCCCTTTTTTAGGATTTGGATCTCCAGTTGCTTTAATGGGTGGTTTTATATTTGGAAAATGGATAGGTACATTTGTTGTTGTTTTAGGCTTGAGTATTGGTGCTACTTTTTTATATATTTTTGGAAATTATTTTTTAAAACAGCTTATTAGAGAAAAGTTCTTAAATAAATTTCAAAACTTAGAAATAAAATTTAAACAATCTGAATTTAATTATTTATTAATTTACCGCTTTATAGGTGGTATACCTTGGCAGCTGAGCTGTATCTTACCAACCTTATTTAATGTTAAGGTTATAAATTTTTTCTTTGCTACATTGATTGGAATAGTTCCTCAAATTTTTTTAGCAGTTTCTATTGGTAGTGGATTAGAAAAAATTATAGACCAAAATGCTGAAGTACCAGGAATAACTGATATAATATTTTCTCCTGATATATATGTTCCTATTACAGCTTTCTTTATTTTAATTTTGATTACGATATTTTTGAGAAAGTTTTTTTACAGAATTTAGTGGTGCTCCCACCCTGTACTGACCAGGGAACTAGTCATTACCAATGACTTGTTATACCATTTAACTACAGGAGCTTAGAGACAAATTGTATTTTATTGATAATAAAGCATTTTTTTCAAATTATTGCCTTAATTTTTTGATGAATATGATTTATATCTATTTTAGGAAAATGTTATGGGAATTCATTACGACTACAAATCAACTAAAGGTAATAAGCTTATGGAAAAGCAAGCTAAAAGAGAGAGAAAGCTTGCTGAAAAAAAAGCTAAACGTTTAGCTAAAGAAGGCCCAAAAAAAGAAGAGGAAAAAGCACCTGCACTAGATCCCAATAAACCAATTTCTTTAGATTTCCTGACTAACCCAAACAAAGAATGAGTTCAAAAGAAAAAAATGAGCGTTTAAGCTTGGCGCTTAGAAAAAATTTGAAGAAAAGAAAAATTTTCCAAAAAAAAAATAAAAAGAAAAATAAATAATGTCAATTCAACCTGATTCTTGGATTAAAAAAATGTGCAAAGAGCACAATATGATAGAACCATTTTTGGATCATCAAGTTTCTGAAGGTAAAATCTCTTATGGATTAAGTAGTATGGGATATGATGTTAGAATCTCAGATGAATATAGAATTTTTACCAACGTTAATAGTTCTTTAGTTGATCCAAAGAATTTTTCTGATGATAACTTTATAGAACGAAAAGGACCACATTGTATTATCCCACCAAATTCATTCGTTTTAGCTAAAACAGTAGAATATTTTAGAATACCAAAAGATGTTTTATGTATTTGTGTTGGAAAAAGTACTTATGCTAGGACAGGAATTATTTGTAATGTTACTCCAATTGAAAATGAATTTGAGGGCAATATTGTAATTGAGCTAAGTAATACAACACCTAATCCCGCAAAAATTTATTCAAATGAAGGAATAGCACAATTTTTATTTTTCAAATCAGATACTCAGCCAGAAACAACTTATAAATCAAAGAACGGTAAATATCAGGGTCAAACTACAATTCAAGTTGCTAAAATTAAAAAGTAATTTATGGATAAATTTCTGATTAATGGCCCTTGTAAAATCAAGGGCAATGTTTCAATTTCAGGTTCGAAGAATGCATCTCTTCCAATTTTAGCTGCAACATTATTATTTGATAAACCTGTGGTTATCAAAAATTTACCAAGAGTTAGAGACATTAATACAATGTTAAATTTATTAAAGTCTCTTGGTTCTAAAATAATTTTATCAAGAGATAAAAAAACAGCAAAAATTATAAATAAAAAAAATATGAAAACTTTTGCTAGTTATTCTTTAGTCAAAACAATGCGTGGTTCTATTTTAGTTTTAGGTCCACTTATTTCAAAATACCATAAATCTAAAATCTCTTTACCTGGAGGGTGTTTAATTGGTGCTAGACCAGTTAATTATCATCTAACAGCATTAAAAAAACTTGGTATGAAATATGAACTAAAAGATGGATATATTTTAGCAAAATCAAAAGGAAAACTTAGTGGAACAACTGTAAACTTTCCAGAGATAAGTGTTGGGGCAACTGAAAATTCTATAATAGCAGCATGTTTAGCAAAAGGAAAAACAGTTTTAAAAAATTGTGCAATAGAACCTGAGATTAAAGATCTTACAAATTTTTTAAATAATGCTGGAGCGAAAATAAAATGGACAGGAAGAGTTTGTAAAATCATAGGTGTAAATTCTTTAAATGAAACTGAATATTCTGTAATGGCCGATAGAATAGAAGCAGGCACATTTTGTGTAGCTGCAACACTTGCAAAAGGTAACTTACAAATAAATAATTTAAATCCCAAAATTATTGGTACAGAAATAAAATTACTAAAAAAAGTTGGTGCTAAAATTAAAACTAGTGAAAATAAAATCTTAATTAAAGGACCTGAAAAAATAAAATCCATAAAAAGCATTAAAACTAAAGAGTTTCCAGGTATTCCAACAGACCTTCAAGCACAATTGATGGTTTTAATGTGCAAAGCAGTTGGCAAAAGTTCAATAACTGAAAGTATTTTTGAAAATAGATTTATGCATGTTGCAGAATTGCATAGACTGGGAGCAAAAATAAATATTAAAAACAATACTGCTACGATAGAAGGAAATACTAAATTCATTGGCGCCGAATTAATGTCTAGTGATTTAAGAGCTTCTGTTGCTTTGGTTCTAGCAGCTATAGTTTCTAATGGTAAATCATATATTAACAGAATTTATCACTTAGATAGAGGTTATGAAAAAATAGAAAATAAATTAAAAAAAATAGGTGTTAAAATTAAAAGATTAAAATAGTGAATAAATATTTAGCAAAAATTATAGCAAGTGACCAAGAAGGGTTACAGATGATTTCAGCTTGTAGTTCAGGGGCAAAGGTTAAAATTGCAGATATAAAATATCTAGCATCCAATAAGGTTTTTTTATTATCAATTGAAAGAACCAAGGTTGAAAGTGATCAGGAAGATAAAAAAATCAATAGCATTTGTAGGTTTGATTTTGTTGACAAAGTAAGATCAAAGAACATTGATCAATCAAATCAAGAAACAGTTTTAGAACTAATAGGTATAGATTATTTGAAAAATAATGATGTTTATGAAATAAATCTTATTTTTAATAACAATGCTCATATTGCTTTAACTACAGAAACTATTGAGGCAAGATTAGAGGATCAAAGTGAAATTAAATAGTTATGAAGACATTAAATAGTAAAAGTAAAAATTTTGATAAATTATTAGAGAATTTGCTTTTACAGAGAAAAAAAAAAATTCAATCAGACTCCGTTTCTGTAACAAATATAATTAAAGATGTTAAAAAAAATGGAGATAAAGCACTATTAAAATACGAGAAAAGATTCAATCAAAACAACATAATTATTCCAAGCTCAAAACAAATAAAAAAATCTATAAATTCACTTGATAAAAAAGTAAAGAAGGCAATTGATACGGCTTATAATAGAATTTATAAATTTCATTCACTTCAAAAATTTAAAAATATTACTTATACAGACAAATTAAAAAATAAACTCGAATATAAATATGTGCCTTTAGAGTCTGTTGCAATTTATGTTCCTGGTTCTACTGCTTCATACCCTTCAAGTGTCTTGATGAATGCTATTCCAGCAATTGTAGCAGGTGTTAAAAGAATAGTTATGATTAATCCAGGCCATAAAGGAAAACAAAATCCAGCTGTATTATACGCCGCAAAAAAATGCAAAATAAAAGAAATTTATTCTATCGGAGGCCCTTCTGCTATTGCAGCAGTATCTTATGGGACTAAAAAAATTAAAAAAGTTCATAAAATAGTTGGTCCAGGAAACGCATATGTTGCGGCAGCAAAAAAAGAAGTTTTTGGTGTTGTTGGAATTGAAGGTATGACTGCAGGTCCTTCAGAAGTGACTGTCGTTTGTGACAAATTCTCAAATCCTGAGTGGGTTGCAAGTGATTTAATTGGACAAGCTGAACATGATATTCTTGCACAATGTATTTTGATTTCAAAAGATAAAGATTTGCTAGATAAAGTAAAAATTGAAATTACTAAACAATTAAAAGAAATTCCAAGAGCTTCTGTTGCAATAAGAAGTTTAATTAATAATGGAATTCTTATGTATGTTTCTTCAGATGCTAAAATAATTAGTGTTATAAATAAAATTGCACCAGAACATTTAGAATTAAATATTAAAAATTATAAATCGTTAGTTCCAAAAATAAAAAATTCAGGATCAATATGTTTAGGAAAATATGCAGTGATGGCAATGACAGATTATAATGTTGGATCAAACCATGTGTTACCAACTAATGGTTCTGCAAAATACTCAAGCGGTATAAGTGTAAATGAATTTTATAAAAGGATTTCATACATAAACTTATCAAAAAAGGGTATTGAAAGTCTTGGACCATCAGTTATAACACTTGCAAATTACGAAGGGTTGGTTGGACACGCTCAATCTGTAGTAAAACGAATAAGGAGAAAATAAATTTGTCAAAACAAGACTTACTGGAATTTAAAGGTACAGTTATAGACCTACTTCCGAACGCTATGTTTAGAGTAAAATTAGAAAATGGACATACTGTTACTGCCCATACAGCTGGTAAGTTAAGAAAAAACAGAATTAGAGTTCTCCAAGGTGATAATGTGACAGTTGAAATGACACCTTACGATCTTACTAAAGGAAGAATTATCTTTAGGGGATAAATAAGGCTGAGTAGCTCAGGAGTAGAGCAGAGCCCTGAAAAGGCTTGTGTCGGAGGTGCGAATCCTTCCTCAGCCACCACCACAAAGTTTCATCTTGAAATAATCGTAAAAGAAATTACCTTTAAGAGATAATAAATAACAAAAGGACTAAGAAATAAGATGAGTACACTACAAGGAAAAATTAAATGGTATAATGGTAAAAAGGGATATGGCTTCATTGAAAGAGATGATAAAGAAAAAGATGCCTTTGTTCACGCTTCAGCGGTAAAAGCTGCTGGTATGAGATATCTCAATGAAGGTGATAAACTTGAATTCACATTAGAAGATGGTCCCAAAGGTCCTTCTGCAGTTAATTTAAAAAAAATAGACTAATTTAGAAATTATTTAAAAGGGCGTTTTATCTATCAAATAGATAAACGTCCTTTTTCTATTTAGACCTTGAATATTAATTTTTTTTGTCTAAAAGACTGCTCATGAATATAAATATTACATACAGAAAGACTTTTAGAAGTACTCACAGAAACTGTTTCCATAGCCAGTAGGCTATTTATTTATATTATAATTTTAAATCCACATAAAATAAGATAAAAACAAAGAGGATAAGCCCGGGTGGTGTAATGGTTAGCACGGAAGTTTGTGGAACTTTAAGTTTGAGTTCGACTCTCAGCCCGGGTACCAAAAAATGAATAAAGAAAAAAAATTAATTCCTGGATTACCTTCAGGATTTGAAGATCGTTGGGATAAAAAACTTCTTCTCAAAAAAAAGCTTTTAAAAGCTATTGAGAATAATTTTATTAAATTTGGAGCAGAGGCTCTTGAAACCCCTTCGTTTGAGATAAGTGAAAATATAGGATCTTTTTTGGCAGAAGATGACGCTAATCCTATGTCTGATGTATTCTCATTTCAGGATGGAGAAAAAAGCATTACTCTTAGGTATGATCTTTCAAGCCCACTAGCTAGATTTGTTGCACAAAATAATCAAGAACTTCCATCAATCTTTAAAAGGTATGCCATTCAAAATGTCTTTAGAAATGAAAAGGCCGGTAACGGAAGGTACAGGGAATTTATGCAAGCTGATTTTGATATTGTTGGAAATGTTAATTCTGCCCAGGCAAATGCTGAGCTTTGTAATTTAATATCAAGTACTTTGTTAGATTGTGGTCTAAAAAAAGATCAATTTACAATTAACATTAGTAACAGAAAAATAGTTCAAGGATTAATTAATGATTTAAAATTATCAGAAGAAAAGCAAGTTAAAGTAATTAGGGCAATTGATAAATTAGATAAACCAGGTTTTGGTTTAAAAGGTGTTGAAGAACTTCTTAAAAAAGAGAGAAAAGATATAAGCGGTGCAATTACTAAGGGTGCAGATTTAAACGATGAACAAGCTTCTGAAATACTTAATTTTCTTAAAATTAAAGATTTAAAAGAATTAAAAGAAACATTAAAAAATCCTTTGTCTCAAGAAGGTATAAAGGAATTAGAACAAGTATTTGAAGTATTGGATTACAGTTTAAATTCAAATCAGGTCAAAACAAATTTTACAATTGTTAGGGGATTGGCTTATTATTCAGATTTCATTGTTGAAACAAATCTAAATTTTAAAGTTACAAATAACAAAGGTAAAGAGGTCGATATAGGTAGTATTTGTTCTGGTGGAGCTTACGCAAAATTAATATCTAGATTTAAAGGTGTAGATATTCCAGGTACTGGAATTAGTTTTGGAGTTGATCGATTGTTATTTGCTTTGATGCAATTAGATCAAATAAAAGTAGATAGTCAAAAACCAGTTTTAGTTTGTGTAATGGATGAAAAATATCTTAAAAATTACTATGAAATTTTAGATCTATTAAGAAATAATAAAATCAATGCTGAAATTTTTTTAGATTCAAAGAAAAATTTAGGTAAGCAACTAACTTTAGCGAACAAACGAGAGTTAAATGTTGCCATAATATGTGGTGAAAATGAATTTAAAGAAAATACAGTCACTATAAAAAATCTCAAAGGTGTTAAGGGTGAAAACAATAAAACATTTCCAAAAGAAAATTTAATCGATGAAGTCAAAAAACTTATCTGAAAATATCCTTAGATCGGTAAAATCTAAGGGTTTTAAATATATTGATTTACCCTCAGTAATTGAGGCTAATCACATTGTTCAAAGATCTGGAGAAAATTTTAGAAAATTTATCTTTTCCTTTACTGATCAGAATGGAAGCGAGTTATGTCTAAGACCAGATTTAACGATTGCATCATGTTTAAGATATTTAGAAAATAACTTAAAAGGTAAGGAAAAAATTTTTTATAGTGGTCAAGCTTATCGAAAATCACAAAACAAAAAAGATTCAATCATTAGAAATCAAATCGGATTTGAAATTTTAGGATCTAAGAATGAGAAAAATGACGATAAAGAAATTATAAATACATCTCTTAAATCACTTCAAAATATTAAATATTCTTCAGGAACGCTTACTATTGGAAATGTTGAAATATTTAATTTGTTAATATCAAAATTAGATATTCCAAAGAGATGGAAGCTAAGATTATCCAGACACTTCTGGAGAGAGAAATATTTCAATGATTTATTGAAAAGATTAGAAACTAATTCAGATGTAGATCCAACAATTGTAGAAATAGATAAAAAGCGTTACCTAAAAATGCTTAAAGAAGATTTGTCAAATGTTGTGGCTGGAAGAACAATTAATGAAATATTAAAAAGATTTGATCAGAAAATAAAAGACCCTAGAAGAGCCAGTAAAGGAAAAAATGTTTCTAAAATAATAAAAGATTTCTTAAAAATAAAATGTCCAATAAATAAAGCAGCAATAGAGTTAAATAAATTTTTCAAAAAAAACAGAATTAATTTAGCTGTAGATCAAAAATATTTTCCAATTTCTAATAACAAAGTTTCAAAATTAAATGTAGTATTTTCTGCATCCTTTGGAAGGCAATTAGAATATTACACTGGAATGGTTTTTAAAATTGATATTAAATCTAAAAACTCATTAAAAAATATTATCAATGGTGGCCGCTATGATGGTCTAATTTCAGATTTAGGATCAAAAAAACAAACACCAGCGGTAGGTGCTGCTTTAAATTTATAAATAATGATAATTTGGCTTGCATCATATCCTAAAAGTGGAAATACCTGGTTAAGATCTTTAATAGCATCTTATTTTTATCAAAAAGATAGTGACTTTAATTTTGATCTTCTTAATTTCATAGATCAATTTCCAAGTGTAAATTATTTTAAAAAATATGAAGATACGTTTTTACAACCAGAAAGTACTGCGAAATACTGGATTAAAGAACAAGAGAATATTAATAAAGACAAAAAACTAAGATTTTTTAAAACACATAATGCATTGTGTAAAATAAATAATTTCAGTTTTACAGATAGTAAAAACACGATAGCAGCAATACACATAGTAAGAGATCCAAGAAACGTGGTAACATCTTTATCCAATCATTATCAAATAAATAAAAATGAGGCTTTTGTTTTTATGAAAAATGAAAAAAAGGCTTTGATTGAAAAAAAAAATAATAAATTTTTAGGTTTTGTTCCTTTATTTTCATGGAAATTTCACCAGGAAAGTTGGTCTGAATGTAAAAAGTTTCCTGTTTTAACTATAAGATATGAGGACTTACAAGCTGATACTTTTAAAACTTTTAAATCAATTTTAAATTTTTTAAGAGATACAACTAATTCTAATATTGATATTAATTCTGATAAAATTAATCAGGTAATTAAATCATGTGAATTTGAAAAATTACAAAAACTTGAAAAAGATGGGGGTTTTAAAGAAGCATTAGTTTCTAAAAAAACAAATGAAAAAATTAAGTTTTTTAATTTAGGAAAAAAAAATGATTTTAGAAATTTGTTAGATAAAAAAATGATAATTGAAATGACCGAATTTTATAAAGATCAAATAAAAAAATACAAATATGAATAAATTAATTAAAATTGGAATTCCAAGTAAAGGCAGGCTGAGAAAAGATGTTTTAAATATTTTTAAAAAAAATAAATTAAACCTCATTTCTGAAAGAGGGGAAAGAGATCTTTTAGGATCAATAAAGCAATATAAAAATATTAAGATTTTATATCTTCACGCAAGAGAGATTATCGAAAGACTTGGAGACGGATCTTTGGACATAGGTTTTTCTGGTTTTGATTTATTAAAAGAGAGTAAAATAAACACTCAAAAAAAAATTAATGTTTTAAAAAGTTACAATTTCGGTAAGGCCACATTAGTAGTTGCAATTCCCGATCCATGGATAGATGTACAAACTGTTGCGGATTTAGAAGAAATTGCATTTGAATTTAAAGATAAGAAAAAGAAAAGATTAAGAGTTGCTACAAAATATCCAAATTTAACAAGGGAATTTTTGTTTTCAAAGGGTGTTACCCAATTTAAATTAATTGATAGTTTAGGTGCAACTGAAGCTTATCCTTTTACAGGCTCCTCAGAAATAATTACTGATATCACTTCCACAGGAGAAACGTTAAAGGCAAATAATCTACGTATATTAAAAGATGGAGAGATACTTAGATCAGAGGCCTGTATGATGATTTCTAGGTCATCAAATAATAAAATGGGCCTTGGAAAAATTGCAAAATTGCTCTCTAAAAATTAAGTCTTTGGATCTAATAATTGCTATACTAAAAAAAAAGAATCATGGATATAATTTTAATTGTCTTATTGTTGTTATTAGTAGGAATTGCATTATCAATTCTTTATCTTAATTTAAAAACTAAGCCTCAAGAGGATAACGAAAATAAAGAAGCTGAGGAAATAGCTAACTTAAAATCAGAAATTTCAAGTTTAAAAGATACTTTAAATACAACTATCAATAGTTCACTTGGTGCAATGTCCACTTCATTTAATAACCTGTCAACAGGCGTGACTAAAGATATGACTGAAACTTTAACCAAGGTAGAGGAAAAGGTTGGAAATTTTAATCAACAAGTTCAACTATTAAACCAAAGCCAAGAGGGCATAACAAAAATTTTAGCTGGAGTTAAGAAATATGGAACTCTTGCAGAATTTAGCTTAGATGCTCTGATTAAAGATTTGTTGCCAGCGTCTCAATTCATGACGAATGTTAAAATGAAAGAGGATACTAGTGAAAATGTTGAATTTGCTATTAAGCTTCAAGGAAATGTTCTGGTTCCTGTTGATAGTCATTTTCCAGTAGAAAAATTCAAAGCAATTACCGATGGTCATGATGCGGAAGACAAAAAGGCTGTTGCAGATGCTAGAGCAAAATTAGCTTCAGCATTTAAAGCAAAAGCTAAAAGCGTTAATGAAAAATATATTGTTCCACCAAAAACTACTGATTTTGCAATTGTGTATGCTCCTACAGAAAGCTTATACAAAGAGTTAACTGAATACCAAGATCCAAGTACAAAAGAATTATTAACTCAAGAATTAATGAAAAAATATAAAGTCGTAATATGTGGGCCTAATACTCTTTCTGCTTACTTACAATCTTTACATATGGGATTTCAATCATTGAAAGTACAAAAAGGAGCAACAGAAATTTATAATCATTTGAAAACAATCAGTACAAGATTTTCTAAACATTTTGACAACATTATAATTCTTAGAAAAAAATTAGAAGATGCCATGGGAGTTGTTGATAAATTTGGAACGGATGCAAGATCAATTTCAAGAACTTTAGAAAATATTAAAGATCCCGAGCAGGTTGAGAAAGCTGTACAAACTGAAAACGTGGAAAAATTTGTTGAACGAAATAGGCAGCTTAAAAATTAATTTCTTTTTTTCCTTAATAACGTCTATAAGAAATCTCATGCAGTGGAATCAAAAATATGATTATCCAAAATCATCAAGAGCAACAGTTGATGGCATTAGAAGATACTTATTAGGGGAAACAAAATTACCAAGTGTCACTTCAATTTTAGATGCAACTCGATCTGAAGAAGATAAAGCAGCATTAGCAAATTGGAGAGAAAGAACTGGGCAAAAAGAGGCTGAGGCAATTACAAAAGCAGCAAGTAGTAGAGGTTCTCAAATGCACAACTATTTAGAGTCTTATTTACTTGGAAGAGAAAATTTAAGTTTTTTTGAAGATAATGAACAATACAAATTAATGGCTAAAGAAATTATAGAAAAAGGTTTGAAAAATAGATTGGATGAAATTTGGGGTGTTGAATGCACTCTTTATTACCCAGAGAAGTATGCAGGTACTGCTGATTGTGTTGGAGTTTATGAGGGAAAAGAAACAATAATTGATTTTAAACAAAGTAATAAACCTAAAAAGGCTGAGTATATCGACTCATGGCTTCTTCAAACAAGTGCATATTCATTAGCACACAACATTGTGTATAACTCTAATATCACTTCTTGTGTAATTTTGGTTTGCACAGTAGATAAATTATTCCAAGAGTTTAAAATTCAAGGCCATGATTTAATTGTTTATCAAAATTTATTTTTGGGAAGATTAAAAAAATTTAATGAGTTATCGGATTTAACTTAGGATTTTATGGATAAAATAGTAATTTACGATACTGAAACAACAAATAGCACAATTTGGGGCTCAATAATTGAGGTAGGTGCTGTAGTTGTTGATAAAAACTTAAAAGAAATTGGTAAGCTAAATATTCGTGGCAGAATGCCCGAGGGTGAGGTTCCAAGTGCAAAGGCCTTATTAGTTAATTCAACAAGTATTGATTTACTTACTAAAGGCAATTACTCGCATTACGATTTTTTAGGCGCAGTAGAAAATTTTTTCTCTAAAGCTGGTCCAGCATTGTTTATGGGTTGGAGTAACTTAAATTTTGATAGACGAATGTTTCATTTTAATTTTTTTAAAGGGAATAGATATCCTTACATTACACATTCATCACCTAATAAAGAACATGACGGTTTACATGTTGCAAGAGTAGCACAAACCTTGAATCCTGAAACATTAAAGACTGAATTAACAGAAGCTGGAAATGAAAGTCTAGCTTTAGAAGGTTTAGCTAGACAACAAGGATTTGATACATCTCAACAACACACTGCTTATCATGATGCATTCACAAGCTTAAAAATTCTCAGAATTATAAAAGATAAACACAAAGATAATTGGGAAAATTTTTTAAGCACATCTACAAAAAATAGCGTTGAAACTATCTTAAAAAGTGAGGGGATTTTTTCAATTTTCGAAAATGTTAAGGGAAAAAATATGATGTATCTTGTCTCTACATTACATCCAGATCATTGTTTTCATCCATCATATGCATCTTGGGGATATTTATTTGATTTAAGAAGAGATCCTGAACCTTTATTAAATTTATCAATAAATGATCTTAAAGTTTATTTAAAAAAGTTTAGTCCAAAAGCACTTAGAGTAATCAAAACCAACAAAGCTCCTGTAGTTTTAGATAAAAAGTTTGCATTAAAAGAGAAGGCATATGCTGACTTAGATTTAGAAACAATTCAGAAAAGAGCAAAAATGGTTAGAAATAGTGAAAATTTTTGTAAAAATATTCAAATCATTAATAGAGAGGCCGCTGAAGAAAAAGCTCAAACTCAAACCCAGGAAGATCTGTTACCTGAAGAAACTTTATATGAAAAATTCATTCCCAATAAAGACACCCAATTATTTAAAACTTGGCATAGTTCTTCTTGGGAAGATAAATTAAGAATGTTGGATAAGTTTACTGACAAAAGATGTAGTTGGTTTGGGCAAAAAATTATTTATCAAGAAGCACCACATATTTTACCACCAGATTTATATAAAAATATAAAAAGTGAAATTGCTAGACGAATTTTGAGTAAAAATAGAGAAAAGTGGCAAACTATAGGAATGGCCTACCAAGAAATTGATACTTTAAGAGATCAAGCATCAAATCGGGATGATGAAGAAGAACTAAAAAAATTAGATGAAATAAATGAGTTTATTATGTCTATAGAAAAAAAATATGAAATTGCCTAGTTGACTTTAAGGCTCTAATTAATAGAAAGGATATATGCTTACAAATTTTAAAGACGAAGATTTTGATACTAAAATTAAAAATGAAGATGTTTCAGTCATTCAGTTTTCAGCTGAGTGGTGCGGTCCATGTAAGGCACTAAAACCAGTAATGGATAAATTATCTGATGAATATAAAGATAAGGCTGGTTTTTATTATGCCGATGTTGAAGATGGTGGAATAAATACTGGAAGTGCAGCAGGGATTAGAGGTGTTCCAACAGTTATTATCTATAAAAAAGGTGTTGAAGTAGATAGAAAAGTTGGTGGAGTTCCTGAAAGTCACATGAAGGAATTTTTAGATAAAAATATCTAATTTAAATTTAAAACTTCACCCGCAAGATATAACGAACCAGTAATCAGTATTATATCGTTTTCCTTGACTGGAATTGACTTTATTGCGTCCTCTATACTTTCCTTATAATTAATATTTGAAAAGCCATTTAGCTTATCTTTAAGCTCTTTTCCTTTAATTGAATTAGGTTGATTGGGTATATCTATTGTTGTTAATGAAGCTATATCCTTAAAGAAACTCATATATTCTCTATGATCTTTATTTGCCATCATGCCTATAATGATATGTTTTTCACAATCTAAACTTTCCAAGTATTCATTTAGTACTTTTGCACCCAAAGGATTATGAGAACCATCAACAAACAGTTGATGATCTTTTACAAGTTGCTTAAGTTTGCCAGATTTAATTTCTTGTAATCTTGCGATACTACTTATTTTTAAAACACCTTTTTTAATGTGATCATCTTTAATATTTAAATCTTTTAAAGTTTTTAGGGTTGCAATAGCTGTTGAAACATTTTCTAATTGAAAATGACCCTTAACATTTGGCATAGGTAATTTTATTCCCCCAAATTGATCCTCATAATAAAAGAAGTCATTTTCTTTTATCATAAAACTATAATTTTCGTTATGAAAAACTTTATTTGATTCATTATTTGATATTGTTTTTTTAATGTGATCTGTGATTTTATTAGTACTTTGTTTTGCCACTATAATATTTGAGTTTAAAAGGCTTGATGTTTTCTCAAAAATAATTTTTTCAACAGTTTGTTCATTTTCAGGTAGCCAATCTAAATGATCAAGGCCAATAGATGTTACGACGCTAGCAAGGTTATTTTTTAAGATATTAGTAGCGTCAAATCTAAAGAATAATCCACTTTCAATTAAATTTATATTATCTGGGTATTGAGATGCTTTTAAAAAATAAGCCGCAGTCAGTATTTCAAAAAGAGTAATTGGTTCACCATTGTTAGCTTCCTCAACTTCTTCAAGTAAATTTCCCAAATCTTCATCATTCAATTCTTCATTATTAAAAACAAACCTTTCATTTATACTTTTGATATGAGGACTAGTGTAGATATTACAATTGAAATTTGCTTCCTTTAAAATAGAAAACATTGCTTGGATAGTTGAGTACTTTCCATTAGTACCAACAATTGAAATTGCTTTGATTTTATGTTGAGGGTTGCCTAATTTTTTGCAGAGACTTTGTATACGATCTAGACTTAAATCTATTTCTTTAGGATGCAGCTCTTGTAAGCGACTGACTATCTTCTGAAGTTTCATTTTGTTCAGCACTTATATCAGAGTTTTTCTTTAACAATATTGATAATAAAGTTCCAATTTTAGAGGCGAGATCTTTACGTTCAACGATTAAATCAACAAAACCAGTTTTTTCAACATATTCACTTTTTTGGAAACCTTCAGGTAATTCTTCTTTAACAGTTCCTTGAATTACTCTTGCACCCGCAAATGCAATTAAAGCTCCTGGTTCTGCAATGTGAATATCACCTAACATAGCGTATGATGCAGTAATACCTCCTGCTGTTGGATCAGTGATACAAACTAAATATGGAAGTCCATTTTTCTTTAATTCATTTATTGCAAGAGTTGTTCTTGTCATTTGAGATAATGAAATTAAACTTTCCATCATTCTCATTCCCCCTCCTGCACTAATACATAAAAAAGGTGTTTGATTTTCTATGGCATGTTGTATTCCATATAAAAAAGCCTCACCTTCTGCTGCTGCCATTGAAGCTCCTAAAAAATCAAAATCAGAAGCTACAGCTGTAATTTTAATATTATTTATAGTTCCAGAGGCAACCATCATTCCACATTCTAATCCTGTTTTTTTTCGGGCACTTTTCAATCTTTCTTTGTAAGGTTTGGAGTCTGTCCAATTTAGTGGATCGTCTTTAGGTATTGGAGTTTTGAAAATCTCGTAATTGTTTTTTCCAAATAATATATCAAATCTTTGTTTTGGCTTTATTCTATGATGTTTATTACAATCAGGACAAACCCAAAGATTTTTTTCTAAATCAGTTTTAAGAATAGGGCCTCTACAGCATGAGGTCCAATCACTTTTTGCAATATCTTCTTTTGTAGCCCTTTCACGTATAGCAGTTTTAATTTTTTCACCTGCTTTAATAATCTTTGTTATCCAGTTCATAGAATTTTATTTTTTAATCTCTTTACGATATTAGTAACATTTGTGACAGCATTTTGTCTCTTTTCAATGGATTTAGAGATTTCTTTACAAATTGCGCTACCAACCACCAAACCATCAGCTTTTTTAAGAGATTGGATAGTTTTTTCTGTAATTCCAAAACCAATAACAACATTTTTTGATTTATTTTGTTTTTTTATTTTGTTGTATTTTTCTAATATTTTCCTTGGGGACACTTTAAGCTTTCCACCTGTGGTGGATAACATGCTTATATAATAAATCATGTCGTGTGAATCTTTTATTATTTTTTTTAGTCTTATCTGAGAAGTAGTTGGTGAAACCAATTGAATAAAATTAATTCCTTTTTTTTTGCATTTTGATGCAAAATTTTTATTTTCAGGATAAGGTAAATCAACAACAATTAAACCATCAACTTTTGATTTTTTGCATTTTTCTAAAAATTTATTTTCACTATATTGATAGATCATATTGTAGTAACCCATCAATATAATTGGTTTATTTTTTTTGATCTTTTTAAAATTTTTTGCAATTGAAAATACATCATTAATTTTAATACCATTTTTAATCGCCCTGTAAGCACTTGTTTGTATTTGTCCTCCATCAGCTATTGGTGTGTTGTGAGGAAAACCTAATTCACAAATATCTACGTAATTTGAAATTGATTTTAATATTTCTAAAGATTTTTTTTTAGTATTGTCTCCAGCTACTGTATATGTCAGTAAAGCTGGTCTATTCTCTTTTTTCACAGCTGAGAAAGTTTTACTGATTAATGAATTCATTAATTTTTACCCAGTCTTTCTCTTAAGATATCTCTATCTTTTTTAGCATCACCACAAGAGTTAACTATTATTATAGTATCTTTACTTAATTTTGGAGCAATTTTTATTGCTTCTGCAAATGCATGACTGGGCTCTAAACTTGGATTAAGTTTTTCAAATTTTGTTACCATCACATGTGCTTTTAGTGCTTCTTCATCAGTTGCATAAGTGTATCTTGCTCGCTTTGTATCTTTTAAAAAACAATGTATTGGACTTACCCCTGGATAATCTAGTCCAGCACTTATTGATTCCGTGTCATTTATTTGACCTTCATTGTTCTGACAAACGTAAGAAGCTGCACCATGTAAAATTCCAATTTTAGCATTTCTACTTAAAGGAGCAGCATGGAGTTTAGATTTTTTTGGACCTCCAGCTTCTACACCAATTAATTCTATTTGTGATTTATTAAAATCTATAAATTCACTCCAAAAACCATATGCTGAGCTCCCACCACCTACACAGTTAATTAATTTAATTTTTTTTGGAATTTTTTTGAATTCTTGTTTAATTTGTATTTTTAATTCTCTTGAAATTTGAGCTGTACTCCATCCACAAATTTTCACAAATATATTTGGACCAACTGTACTTCCAACACACATGTGCGTAGTATCACAATTTGATACCCAATATCTCATACACTCACTGACTGCATCAACTAAGGTTTGACTGCCTGAATATACGGGAATTATTTCAGCACCATTTTTTCTCATTGCATCGCAATTTGGTTTCTGTCTCTTGATATCTTTTGCACCCATGAAAATTTTACATTTGAGACCAAATTTCTTTGCAGCCATACTTAACATTTTACCAGCATAACCAGCACCAGTGTCACCTACTATATATTTTTTGCCCATAGCCTTACAAATTAAGGCATGAACAGTTGCATTGTATATTTTGTGAGCGCCACCATTAGCCTCCGATACAACTTTGGCCCATATTTGAGCGCCACCTAAATGGTTAGATAAATTTTCTAATTTTACAAATGATGTCGGTGATCCAATATAATTCTTAAAGTAATAATCTCTCTTTTTTAAAAATTTCTTATTATTTCTTAATTTTGAAAACTCCCATGTAAGATCCTCTACAGGTTTTTTTAAAGTTTCAGGAATAAAACTTCCTCCAAATTTACCACCCCAAAAACCGTAACGATCATGCTGGTCAATTAGAGGAATTTTTTTTCTAAGTTTCATTTTTTAATTCATTTAAATTGTTTAAAAAAATATCTATTTTGGATGTATCTTTTAATCCAGAAGTTTCCAAGCCTCCAGATAAATCTAAGTAATTAGCATTTTTTTTATAATTTTTTAGATTATCATCGAATTTTATATTACCAGCTAGCATTAATTCCTTGTCTAATTTGATATTTTTAATCAAGTTGTGATCAAAGCTATGACTTTTTTCATAACCTTTGCTATCAAATAAATATATATCTGTTACATCAACAAATGACTTATATCTAATAACATCAGACTCGTCTTTAATTGTTAAAGCCGTAATAATCTTTTTTTGATATTTTTGTTTTATATTTTTAATTGTATGAGGAGTACAGTCATACAATTGATAATAATCAAAAGGTAAATTTTTTATTTCTTCTAAAATCTCATCATTAGGTTTTACTAAAACAGCAACAAATTCACTTTTGTTTTTTTTAACATTTAATAATTTTTTTAAAGAGTTAAGTTCAACATACCTTGAGCTTTTTGGATAATTACAAATGAAGCCAATAAATTTTGGAGGATAGGGATGATTTATTATGAAATTTAAAGTGTCTGAATCTTTTATACCACAAATCTTACAACCTTTGATCATCTGTTTAAATGATCAGCAAGTTTTTTAGTATTTTTTTTTATATTACCTTTTGTAAGAGATCTTCCCATAACAATACCAGAGACCTTATTTTTAAAAGCTTGTTTAGGTGTCATAATTCTCTTTTGATCATTTGAACTATCACCATGCAATCTTATTCCTGGGGTTATAATTAATAAATTTTTGTATCTTTTACGAACCATTATAGCTTCTTGAGCAGAACAAACTATACCGTCACATCCTGATTTTTTAATTAATGTTGCTTGTTTTAAAACCAACTGCTTTACATTTTTTGTATGACCTATCTCCTTAAGAGATTTATTATTTAGACTTGTTAAAATTGTAACACCTAAAACTTTTAAATTTTTATTAATTTTTTTTGCTTTTTTTTTTATTGATTTTAGCATTTCCAAACCGCCGTTTACATGTACTGTTATATATTTACATTTTTTTAAATCTTTTAAGCTATCAATCGCGGATAATGCTGTTTGAGGGATATCATTTATCTTTAAATCTAACCAAAAATCTTTTTTAAATTTTTCTAAAAATTTTCTTCCATTTTTCGAATAAAAGAATTGTAGGCCAAATTTAGGAATTATTTTTAGTTTATTTGAATTAGTTTGATTAATTATTTTTTTTATTTGATTTAAATTTGAAGTATCACAAGCAACAAAAATAATTTTATTATTCATTGTCATTTATTTTTTTAAACAAATCTTTTGACATTTTAAAGTGAATTATTTTTTTTTCAGGTGTATTAACTTTCTCACCTGTTTTTGGATTTCTAGATATTCTGGCTTTTTGAATATTTGTTGAAAAAACTCCAAAGCCTCTTAACTCCACTCTATCTCCTCTTTTAAGAGCTCTTTTAATTTCACCCAAAACAATATTAGTAAATTTTTCTAAGTCTTTTTTAAGGAAATTGGGATAGTTTTTTGTGAGTTGTTTTAAAAGCTTTGATTTTACAATAGCCAAATTAAATCTTCTTAAATTATTCTGTTTCTTCTTCTTTTTTTTTTAGATCTTCAGATAATGATGAAAATGGAAGGTTTTTACCAGATCCTTCAGCTCCATATTTTTCTAATGCTTCTTTCTTTTCTATCTCTTCAAGAAGCTTAATGCTAAGCACTACTTTTCTCTTAACCAAATCAAGTTCAGCAATTGCACAGTCTAATTTTTCCCCCCCTGTCCATCTACTTGGTCTTGCGTCAGCAGCATTAATTGCAATAGCTGACTTTTTTATTTGAAGATCCATATCGCAACCCTCTGGTCTCACAATAAGACCCTTATTATCAGTTGTCATAACTTTTACAGTAATAGTTTGATTTTTTGACTTATCTTTAAACCAATCAAATGGATCTGCTTGTGTCTGTCTTAAACCAACTCTTATTTTTTGTTCTGTAGGTTTAATTTCAAGAACTTTTACTTTAATTTTTTCACCTTTTTTATATTTTGATAATTCTTCCTCTCCATTATTTAAGTAAGTTAAATCGTTACAGTGTAAAAAAGCATCTACATCTAAATTCTCTATTTTAACAAATAAAGAATATTCATTTTTGTTTACTATTTCACCTTCAACAATTGAATTTACAGGATATCTTTTCTCAAAAACTTCAAATGGATTTTCTTGCGTTAATCTATGGGAGAGAGCTACTCTTCTTTTATCTTTATCGATCTCAGTAATTACACATTCTATTTCATCTCCGACTTTAAAGATTTTTTTAATTGGAACATTTTTTTTTGTCCAGCTAATCTCACTTGAATGAAGCAAAGTAATTAAGCCTGGTTCTAATTCACAGAATGCTCCAAAATCCATTAATTTTACTACTTTGACTTTATAAGTTTTATTTAATTCGTAATTTTCTATATGCTCAAAAGGATCAGGAGATAGTTGTTTTACTGAACACCCCACTTGAAGCTTTTCCTTATCAACACTTATGACTTTTAAATTATGTTTTTCTCCAATATTAAAAACTTCATCTGGATGATTTACTCTAGAATATGAGATTTCTTGTAAATGTACAAGAACGTCTAACTCACCATTTACATTAAAGAAGCAGCCAAAACTACTGTAACCTTTTACCTCTGCATTTTTGATTATATCCCCAACTTTATATTTTTCAATTATTTTTGCTTTATCTTCTTTTTTGAATGAGGAAATTATCTCTCGTCTAGATACACATGCATTTCCTCTAACTTTATCTAATTTTATTAGTGCAAACTTTTGTGGCTCATTCATAAGATGACTAATATCTTTCATAGGTTTATCGCTAATCTGTGATCCAGGTAAAAACATTAGAGAACCAGTATCTATATGTTCAACAATACACCCACCTTTACATTTTGAGGTAATTTTACCCATGATAGGTTCATTTTTTTCGTAGGCTTCAACTAATTTATCCCATCCTTTAATTTTTTGTGCTTTACTTGCGGATACTAAAACTTCACCATTTTTATCCTCAATTTTCTCTAATAGCACCGGTATTGTCTCGCCAATTTTAATTTTGTTTGTAAGTCCCATTCCTCTTAATTCGTTAATATCTAGAACTGGCTCAGATTTTAGACCTTCAACAAAAAGAAAAACAAATTTTTCAGTGATTTTGTTTATTTTACCATCAATTATTTTTCCCTCTTCGATCTGGATTTTAGATAATTGGCTGTTTAGTAATTTTTCAAATTCTTGTGACTTTGGATTTGATAGGTCTTTATAAATTTCCATTAATATCTAATTTTTTATCTATTATTTTTTTTATTTTTAAAAAACATGCCCTTTTAGTAAGGTTTGTTGTATTAATCAATAGGGAATCTTTAGTTTTCTTTAAAGGTGAAATTTTTCTATTTAAGTCGTTTTTATCACGATTTTTAATGCTTTTTAGTACTTCATTATAGCTTATTTTTTTATTTTGCTTTCTAAGCTCTTTAAACCGTCTTAAAGCTCTAGTTTTGATATTAGCGGTAATATAAAATTTAAAATCTGCATCGGGAATTATTTTATAAGTTATATCTCTTCCATCAAGGCATGAACCTTTATATTTTTTTGGTGGATTATATGCAAAATTTAATTGAAAAGAATGAACAATTTTTCTAATACTTTTTTTTTTGGAAATTAAAGATGCTTCATAGCTTACATTATTTGATAACAATGTCTTACTTGCAAGATCTTTTGTTTTTAGTGATTTAATTTTAGATTTCAGAAAATTCTGACTAAATTTATTTGGAAATTTAATTTTAAGATATGCAATAAATCTATAAATTTTTCCTGTATCAAGATGAAATAAATTATAATGTTTTGATAATAATTTAGCAAGTGTTCCTGCTCCTGCTGCTGCAGGAGAGTCAATTGCTATCTTAATAATATTTTTTCTTCTTATCATTTTGATTAAGTTTTTTAATTATTTTTAAAAAATTTGGAAAAGATGTTTTAATAGAATCCCTGTCATAAATTTTCCAATTACCTCCAAATGTCAAGGCTGCAATTACACTTGTCATAAAAACTCTGTGATCTTTGAGATAATTTTTTATTACTATATTTTTTTTTATTTGAAGTTCTGGATTACCAAATATCGTAATTGTGTCTTTGGTCACTATATTTTTTATACCCATCTTATTTAGAATTTTTGACCCCCATTTTAGTCTTGGACTTTCTTTGTTATTAAGTTCACTCAAGTTTTTAAAATAAGACACACCTTTGGCTCTTGCTGCCAATAAAAAGATAACCAAAAATTCATCAATTGCCTCACTTGTTAAGTTAGCTGGACAATTAATAGGTTTTAAATATTTAGGTGATAAAATTTCAATATCAGCATTTTTTTCACCTTTATAATTTTTTGTATTAATCAAATTAATTTTTACTCCCATTTTATTGAAAATGCGTATAATTCCAATTCTTGATGGATTTATATTTACGTTTTTTATAATTAGTTGTGAGTTTTTTGATAAAGCAGTTAAAACCATGAAAAAAGCGCTTGAGCTTATATCTGAGGGAATTTTATAATTTAAGGGTTTTATTCTAACGGCTTTACTAACTTTGATTTCATCATAGTTTTTTTTATTATTTATTTTTATTGGCAACCTAAGATACTTACAAATTAGCTCGGTGTGATTTCTTGATTTTTTTGCTTTTATGATTGTTGTTCCACTTGAACGAAGAGCTCCTAAAATTACAGAACTCTTACATTGAGCAGAACCTTTATTTTCATTATATTTTATAGACTTTAAATTAGAGGAACCTTTAATGATAAGTGGTAAGTTTTTATTATTTTTAAGTTTAAAATTTGCTCCAAATTCACTTAGAGGATCAGATATCCTTTTAAAATCTCTTTTTGAAAGACTTTTATCTCCAATTAATTTTATACTGTGATGGCTATTAATTAATAAACCCAAGACCAGCCTTCCAAAAGTCCCTGAATTTTTTGCGTTTAATGTGATATTTTTTTTATATTTGTAGCCATCAATTCCATTTCCAAAAATTTTGCATTTTTTTTTTTCAAATTTAACTTTTATGCCTAATTTTTTAATACTCTCAATCGCAGCCATAACATCCTCTGAAATTAAAAGATTTTCGGCAACAGAAACACCTTTTGCAATGGATGAAAATAAGACCCATCTTATACTTAAACTTTTATCACCACTGACAATAATTTTTTTTTTAAACGGTCTTATTTGTTTTTTTATTGTAACTGAGTTTGGCATATTTTAATTGAACTTAAAACTTTCACCAAAATATGCATTTTTAGCATTAATATTTTTTACTAAGTTAGAAGGTGTATCTTGAGCAATTACTTTCCCATTACTCAAAATCATCGCAACATCAACACAAGCAAGTAAATCTCTTGCTTGATGGTCACATATACAAATAGTAATCTGATTTTCTTGTTGTAAGTTTACTATAATTTCTTGCAGCATTTTAATTGTCAAAACATCAAGAGCTGCAAAACATTCATCTAGCAGCAATAACTTTGGTTCACTTAAAAGAGAAAGTGCAATTACTAATTTTTTTTTTTGCCCTCCAGATAAAAATTTTGCTTTGATATCTTTTAAATTTTCTAACTCAAATTTAGATAATAAATAATTTATTCTTTCATTTCTTGAATTTTTACTTTCGATTACAATTTCACTTATTGCTTTTAAATTATCTAATAGTGTCAAATCACTAAAAAATCCTCCATATTGTGGAACATACCCAACTTTGAATTTTTTAGTCCTTAAATAAATAGGATATTTTGATACATCCTCCCCAGTAATTTTTATTTTTCCATTTCTTGGATTAATCAAGCCTGTTATAAGATTAAATATTGTTGATTTACCTACACCGTTTGGACCAAGCATCCCAAATATTTGTCCTTCATTTATTTTAAAACTAATATTATCTAGGATTAATCTATTACCATATGAAAGAGAAACATTTTCAAATTCAATTATTGAATTCGTATTTTTAAATGACT
>CACBGU010000004.1 GCA_902538885.1 uncultured Pelagibacteraceae bacterium | reverse complement strand
AATTACTTCGATAAAAATACTGAAATTTACAAGGGCATGAAACTTATAGATGAGGAGCTAGGTGGAACCACTCCTTTAGAGGTTATTATAAAATTTCCTGAGAAAGAAAAGGTGAAAAAATCTGGCGAAGATGATGAATTTGACGATTGGGGTGATGAAGAAGATACTAATGATGAAAAATACTGGTTTACCAAAGATAAAATTGATCTAATTACATCTGTTCATAATTACTTAGATAGTTTACCTGAAATTGGTAAAGTTCTATCTTTTTCGTCTATTATTGAAGTTGCTACTCAATTAAACAATAACAAGCCTTTAGGTACTTTAGAAATGGGTGTGCTTTACTCTAAAATTCCTGAGAGTATTAAAACTGAAATCATTGATCCCTATCTTTCTATCAAAGATAATGAGGCTCGAATTAGTTTAAGAATTATAGACTCTCAAGAAGATTTAAGAAGAAATGATTTAATTAACAAAATTAATTTTGATCTAAATGATAAATTTGGATTAGAAGAAAAAGATTATAAATTAGCAGGTGTATTAATATTGTTTAATAATTTATTGCAAAGTCTTTTTAAATCTCAAATTTTAACATTGGGATTAGTTATGATTGGAATTTTTTCAATGTTTATAATCTTATTTAGAAATATAAAACTTTCATTGATTGGTGTTGTTCCAAATTTTATTGCAGCCTTTTTTATATTAGGAATAATTGGATTGTTAGGAATACCTTTGGACATGATGACGATAACAATTGCAGCAATTACAATAGGAATTGCTGTAGATAATAGCATTCACTATATTTACAGATTTAAAGAAGAGTTTAATAAAATAAAAGATTATGACAAAACGTTAAAAACTTGTCATTCAACTGTTGGGGTTGCTATACTTAACACTTCAATTACGATTGTTTTTGGGTTTTCAATTTTGGTATTATCAAAGTTTATACCAACAATTTATTTTGGTGTGTTTACAGGACTAGCTATGTTATTAGCTATGATATCGGTATTAACACTACTTCCTGCATTAATTTTAATTATTAAACCTTTTGGCAAATCATCTTAATGTTAGAAATCATAAAAGATTTTTATAAAGCAATATCAATAATTGATTTAATTTATTTAATTTTAACAATCCTTTCTTTGATAAATTGTTACAAAAAAGGCTTCATTTTAAGTATTCTCTCCATGGCTAAATGGTTACTAGCATACATAATTACATTAATTCTATTTCCAAAAATTAAACCGTACGTAAAAGACATAATTGATAATGAATATGTACTCGATGTTGGTTTAGGAATAGTAATATTTGTGGTTGTTATCTTTTTGGTTTTATTAGTTAATAAGGGAATTAGTAAAGCAGTCAGATACACAGGAATCGGTGGCTTAGATACGACGTTTGGATTCTTTTTTGGTTTTATAAGAGCTTACATTATTTCTGTATGTATCTTTTCAGGTGTTCATATCGTTTATAATTATGATAAATGGCCAATAAATTTTGACAAATCATACGTCTTTCCATACCTGGAAAAAGGTAGTAGTTATCTGATAAAAGAATTTCCTAATGAAAAAACATATCAAGATTCTAAAGAAAAAATTACAGACCTATAATCCAAGACTAAAGGAAGAATGTGGAGTTTTTGGTATTAGCAATGCAAAAGATGCTTCAGCTCTAACAGCACTTGGTCTTCACGCTCTTCAACACAGAGGTCAAGAAGGTTGTGGAATAGTTACTTTTGATGGAGAAAAATATTATTCTGAAAAAAGATTTGGTTTAGTTGGTGATAATTTCAACAAAGAAAAAGTACTTAATAATCTTAAGGGAAATTACGCCATTGGCCATAACAGATACAGTACAACTGGAAACAATATATTAAGAAACATACAGCCTTTTTTTGCTGACACCAATGCAGGTGGAATTGGAGTTGCGCATAATGGAAATCTTACTAATTCAATAGCTTTGAGAAATAAACTAGTTGAAGATGGAGCTATATTTTACACTACCTCAGATACTGAAACGATTGTTCAATTAATTGCTAAATCAAAGAGACCAAAAACAATTGATAAAGTAATTGATGCAATTTTTCAAATTCAAGGTGGCTATGCATTAGTGATGTTAACTCAAAACTCTTTAATTGGAGTTAGAGATCCTTACGGAATTAGACCGCTAGTAATTGGTAAGCTTGGCAATAGTTATGTCTTAGCATCTGAAACCTGTGCATTTGACATTATTGGTGCTAAATTTGTTAGAGAAGTTGAAAATGGTGAGATAGTTTTAATTGAAAATAATGAGCTGAAAAGTATTAAGCCCTTCCCTGCTAAAAAAGTTAGACCTTGTGTATTTGAATATATTTATTTTTCAAGACCAGACAGTTTAATAAGTGGAAAAACAGCTTATGAGCATAGAAAAAATATTGGTAGAGAGCTAGCAAAAGAAAATGATACTGATGCAGATATAGTTGTTCCAGTCCCAGATTCTGGAAATGCTGCTGCTATGGGTTTTGCTCAAGAATTAAAAATGAACTTTGAACATGGGTTAATTAGAAATCATTATGTTGGAAGAACCTTCATTGAACCAAGCCAGAAAATTAGAAGCTTAGGTGTTAAATTAAAATTAAATGCTAATCAAACTACAATTAAAAACAAAAAAATAATTCTTATTGATGACTCACTTGTTAGAGGAACCACATCATATAAAATAGTTAAAATGCTTTATGATGCTGGTGCAAAAGAAGTTCATGTTAAAATTGCGTGCCCAGAAATAAGATACCCAGATTTCTACGGTGTAGATACGCCTACAAAAAAAGAATTGTTAGCAGCAAATAAATCTAATGATGAAATTTGTGAATATATTGGAGCTAAATCTTTAAGATTTTTATCAATAGAAGGATTGTATAAAGCTATTGGTTTTGAAAAAAGAAACGAAACATATCCACAATTAACAGACCATTATTTTACAGGTGAATATCCTGTTAAATTAGTAGATGAACTAGGAGATAATAAAATAACTCAATTATCTTTATTAAGTACTGGATCAAACAATTAAGTTATGAAAACAGTAAATTTTACTGAAATGAAAAATGGAACTAAGGAAGATTATGAACTTCTTGAAAAAATTTGAGAAAAGCTTTGAAAGACAAACAGCAGATAGAGTTTTAAATTATTTATCTAAACAAACTACTACTTTAGAAGGTTACAAAATCACTAGACTAGAACACTCCTTACAAGCTGCAACAAGAGCTTTTAAAAATAAAGAAAGTGATGAAATGGTTGTTGCAACTTTACTTCATGATATTGGAGATGATTTGGCACCAATGAATCATTCTCAATATGCTGCATCTATACTAAGACCTTATGTTTCAGAAAGAACTTATTGGATTGTTCTACACCATGGTCTTTTTCAAAATTACTACAGCGCTCATCATTTAGGTGGTGACAGAAATGCAAGAGATAAGTTTAAAGACCACAAGTATTATCAAGACACTATAGATTTTTGTGAAAAATATGATCAATGCTCTTTTGACCCTGATTACAAAAGTATGACTTTGGATGATTTTAAGCCATTAGTTAAAAAAATATTTGCAAAAGAGCCTTATTATTATCTTTAAATTTAGGTATAAATCACTATTTACAGCGCATGATTGATTCAAGAGAAAAAATTATAAATTATTTTAAATCAGGTATTAAGGAACCCAAAAATTTCAAAATTGGGATCGAGCATGAAAAGTTTTTATTTAATAATTCGAACAATAAAAGGATTGATTATTCAAAAATAAAAGAAATGTTTACGGCCCTGCTTGAATTTGGCTGGAATCCTGTTTTTGAAAAAGAAAATATTATTGCGCTTAATAAAGGTGGTAAAAATATAACTCTTGAACCAGGCAATCAGATAGAATTATCAGGAGACAAATTAAATCACATGCACGAAGCTTGTGCAGAGTCACAAGACTATTTGTTTGAATTAAAACAAGTTACAAAAAAATTAGATATTAAAATTGTTAGTGCAGGGTTCGATCCAATATCTAAATTAAGTGAAATCCCAAACAATCCTAAACAACGATATGAATTGATGACTAAGGATATGCCTCTAGGTGGTGAACTTAGTTTGGATATGATGTATCGAACATGTGGTACACAATTAAATATAGATTATAGCTCAGAAGAAGATTTTATTAAAAAGTTTAGGGTAGCAAACTCAATTGTACCCATTGCAATTGCTTTATTTGCTAATTCCTCAATTGTTGAGAAAAAAAATAGCAATTATTTATCTTATAGATCTAAAGTATGGCAAAGTACTTCTAGAGGTGGATTGCCTAAATTATTTTTCGAAAATGTGAATTTTGAAAAGTATGCAGATTTTGTAATTAATTTTCCTATATTATTTATACAAAATAAAGATCAGTATATTTCAGGTAGGAAATATATTTTTAAGGATTTTATGGAAGGAAAAATCCAAGAAATTGAAAATAGACTTCCAACTGAAGCAGACTTAACAACTCACTTAAGCACAATATTTACAGAAAACAGAGTTAAGAAGTATATTGAATTAAGATCAATGGATACATGTGGTTGGGATTGTTTATGTGCAGGGCCAGCTTTTAATATAGGCATGCTTTATGGGAATTTAGATGAAGTTCATGAACTAATTTCAACATGGGACAAAGATAAAATAATTAATGCTTATCTAGAGGCGCCACAAAAGGGATTTAATACTCAATTAATGGGTAAAGATCTTCTTTATTGGTCATCTACACTTTTAGATCTTTCTAGAAAAGGTTTAGAGAATAGAGATGTTTTAAGTAAAAAAGGTAATAACGAGACTGTATTTCTAAACCATCTACAAAAAGTAATTGATAATAAGACAACAAACGCAGATCATATGATTAGTAAATTTTCAAAAAACGAAAATTTAGACGAATTGTATGATAAATAAAATTGTTGCTGTTCAAGGAAACCATCCTTCTAAACTAAATCCTTTAACTGATACAAGTGTTTTTTTAGCAAACGAAATTCAAAACAAAAAATATAAAATTTTCTATTACGATCCAAAAGACTTATCAGTTATTAATTCGAAAGTTACAGCTAAAGGTTTTTTTATTAAATTTAATTACAGTAATAAAAAATTCTATAAAATCACAAAAAAACAAAATCTAGACTTAAGTAAATGTAAATTTATTCTTGTTCGCCAAGATCCACCTTTTAATCTTGAATATATTTCAACAACATACATTTTGGATACAATTAAGAGTAAAGTTAAAATAATTAATAACCCTACCTCAGTAAGGAATATTTCTGAAAAATTGTATTCATCTAAATATCAAAAATACATGCCAGCTACTATTTTTACTCAAAATATGGATGAAATAAAAAAATTTTTCAAAAAAAACAAAAAAGTCATTTTAAAACCCATCCATAGTTTCAGTGGAAATGATATTCATTTACTAACTAAATTTAATTCAAAATTAGTTAATAAATTTATAAAAAAACATGATCATATTATGTGTCAAAAATATTTACCTAAAATCACAAAAGGTGATACGAGAGTTTTCATTATCAATGGTAAAATATGTGGTTCAATTTCAAGAATTCCAAAAAAAGGATCATTTTTAAGTAATTTAAGTAAAGGAGCAAAAGCAACTAATACTGAATTAACAAGTAAAGAAATTAAAATTTCAAAACTAATTGCAAAAGATTTAAAAAAAGAAAATATTTTTTTTGCAGGAATTGATTTTATAGATCAAAAACTCAATGGAGATATAAATGTTACCTCTCCAACTGGACTTAAAACATTTTATGATCTATCAGGAAAAAATTTAGCTAAAACTTTTTGGAAAGAACTTAAAGCGTGAACAATTTAACCAATCAACAAAAAGGTTCTTTAATGGCTTTTGTGGCAGTGATGTTTCTCACTCCAGATAGTTTGTTCATTAGATTATCAAACGTAGATACTTGGGGCTTAGTTTTTTACAGAGGAATGATTCCTTTTGTCACTGTATTTATTGGAATGTTAATTATTTATAGATCTAATTTTTTTAAATTACTTTATGGAAATTCAATTTATGGGGTGGCTTATATTGTAACTTTTTCAATTACCAATATTACATTTGTTTTATCTATTCAGAATACAAATGTAGCTAATACTTTAGTGATGGTAGCTCTTGCTCCAATGTTATCAGCTATCTTTGGAGCAATATTTTTAAAAGAAAAACCAGACAGAAACACATTAATTGCAATTGTGATCACTTTTTTAAGTGTGCTTTATATTTTTTACGACTCTGTAAAATTAGGAAATATATATGGTGATATTCTAGGATTTATTACATCTGCTGGTCTAGCAGCTGGAGCAACAATAATAAGAGCTGGAAAAAGTTTGAATTTAGTGCCATCCGCTGTAGTTGGCAAGCTAGTGGTGGCTTTAGTTGCTTTATTTTTTATTGATAGTTTTGAGTTAAAAAATAATGATATTTATATAATTCCAGCTATGTGTATTTTATGCGTAGCCATTCCTTTTGTACTCGTAACGCTAGCGCCAAGATACATAACTGGAGCGGAAGTAAATTTATTCTTCTTAATGGAAACTGTTTTAGGTCCTATTTGGGTTTGGATGGTTGTTAAAGAACAGCCTTCAATAGAGACAATCCAAGGAGGAATTGTGATCATACTAACTATCGCAATTCACTCATTCTTAGCCATAAAAAAAACACAAACCAAAACTACTTAGCCAGCAATTATTTAAACTTAGAAATTACAAATGCAAAAAGAAGTAAAAAAATCCTGGGCCCTTTTTATAGGTATTGGAACCATGATGATAGCTCATGGATTGCAAATGCAAATAATGGGTATCCGTTCTGTACTTGAGGACTTTAGTGTTTTTACAACTGGTATATTTATGTCAGGTTATTACATTGGTTACTTTGTTGGCTCTAGAACTACCCCAAACTTTGTATCTAAAGTAGGTCACATTAGAGTATTTGCAGCTTTTGCATCACTTGCATCACTTAGTGCGCTGCTTGCAGTAGTTTATGTAAATCCATTTATGTGGACTATCAGTAGATTTATAACTGGTATTAGTTTGGTTAGTTGTTATGTCGTAACAGAAAGTTGGTTGAATGATAGAGCAACTAATAAAAATAGAGGTCAATTATTATCTGCTTACATGATGGTAATTTATTTTGGACTAGCAGTAGGAATGTTGCTTCTTAACTTAAGTGAACCAAAAGCATATGAGCCTTTTATTTTAGTATCTATTCTTTTATCTTTAGCACTTGTTCCAATTTTATTAACCAAAAGACCAGCTCCTAAATTTAAAAAAATAGAAACAATAAGTATTAAAGAATTATATGAAATATCTCCTCTTGGAACGTTTAGTTCTTTTTTTACTGGAGTTATTCATGCTGCATTTTTTTCTTTAATATCTGTTTATGCAACACTTGCTAAATTTACTCTATTTGAAACTTCAATTTTATTATTTATAGCAACAATTGCTGGTGTACTTGGCCAAGGACCCATTGGATATTTTTCAGATCAATACGATAGAAGAAGAGTAATCGTTGTAACTACTCTCGGAAGTTCTGCTTTAGCATTACTATCAATTTTAACTTCAAATGATCCTATCCAAAATATTTACTATATGGATGAACTTGCATTTAAAAAAATAGTATTCTTCATTGCAGTAGGACTATATTCAAGTTTATGTTTACCTTTATTTTCACTTAATCTTGCACATACAAATGATTTTGTTCCTAAATCAAAATTTGTTGCAGCTGGAGGTGGATTACAATTAATATTTGGTGTTGGAGCTATCAGTGGTCCAATTTTATGTTCATTATTTATGGAATGGTTTGGATTAAATGGATTTTTTGTTTTTTTAATTTTAGCTCACGCTTTAATTGGTGCATTCGGTTTATACAGAATGAGAATTAGAGAAACTGTAGATAATCCAGATTCTACTTTTACACCTGTTCCAGCAACTATTACGCCTGCTGGACTAGAATTAGACCCCGATACACCTGCAACACTTGATGAAAATCCAGTTAATGAAACTGCAAAACTTAATTAATTATTTCTATTTTATCACCGACATTAATTTTGGAAGATGAAAGAATTTGGCATCTAAGGCCTCCTTTTCTCATAAATTCTTTAAGAATATTTTTTTGATCAAGCATTTCAGTCAAATGTCGACAAGGTCTACATAATTCAATTCCCTCTAATTCAACGTTTCCTACTTTCAATTTTTTCCCAATTAAATCGTTTAACTGAATCCCTTTTGTAACAACGTTACGTCTAAAATTGATGTAAGGTATATCGAGCCCAAATTTAATATTATATTCATCAATATTTTCAGCTTCTATTAAAGATAATTGATTGTAAGGATCATTAAAATCATGAAAATGTCGATCACCTACTATTCCTTTATTAGCTAAAACATCAATTGAATTTACTTCCTTGATTGGTTGATTGTTGTTAGCAGCAATTCCTAATTTAAATACTTTGGCCATAAATTATTGAAGAAATAGTTGAGCTCATATAATCTTTTTAAAATAATATGACTTATCTATCATCAAATCAACTTAAACAGTATGAAGATCAAGGTTACATATCCCCTATTGAAGTTTTGTCTAGTAGTGAAGCCTTAGAGGCAAGAGAAGAAATCGAATTAATTGAAAAAAAAATACCAAATGAAATAGATAAGTCGGGAAGATATAATGTTCATTTAATTTCACCAAAACTTGATTCGATCGTTCATAATTCAAAAATTTTAGATGCAGTAGAAAGTATTATTGGAAAAAACATCTTAGTTTGCAGTACTACTTTGTTTATTAAAAACCCTAACGAACAAGGTTTTGTAAGCTATCACCAAGATGCAAAGTACATAGGATTAGAACCACACAATTGGGTTACAGCATGGGTGGCATTAACAGAATCGAATAAAAATAACGGATGTATGAAAATGTGGCCTAAATCACATTTAAATATTAAAGATCACAATGAGAAATTTAATGAAGGAAATTTACTTACCAGGGGACAAACAGTAGAAAATGTGCCTGAAGACGAAGTTAAATCTATAGAACTAAAAGCTGGTCAAATGTCTTTGCATCACCCAAGAGTAGTGCACGGGTCAGGAATAAATAAGAGTAATGATAGAAGAATAGGATTTGTTATTCAAAGTTATATAGGCACAAACGTAAAACAAACCTTAGGTAAAAATAGTGTTCAAATTGCAAGAGGAGAGGATAAATATCATCATCATGAAGTTATAAATAGAACTAATGCTTTAATGAGTGAGGAAAGTATTTTACTTCGAAAAAAAGAAAATGATTACTTGCAAGAAATTTTTTATAAAGGTGCAAAACAAAAAGGATCTTATTAGTTTATGAAAAAAGCACTTAAACTTGGAGTAATCGGAATAGATCATGGTCATATTTTCGATATGCTAGATGAAATGATCAAAGAAGGTTGTAGTTGTAATTCTTTTTGGACAGATGGGGATCCTTTAACTCTTCAAGAATTTAATAAAAAATATCCAAATATTAAAAGAAAAGAAAATAAAGAGGAAATTTTAAATGACTCATCTATTGATATGATTTTAATATCTTCAATCCCTGCAGATAGAGCTGGTCATTCAATAGATGCCTTAAAAGCTGGGAAAGATGTTATGGTAGATAAACCAGGCTGCACTACCTTGGATCAATTAAATAATTTGAAAAATACTGTTAAAGAAACTGGAAAGATCTGGTCTGTAAATTTTTCTGAAAGATTTCACGTTGCTGCAGTTGCTAAAGCTGAAGAATTAGTCAATGAGGGAAAAATAGGAAAAGTAAAACAAACGATTGGTACAGGTCCACATAGACAGGGTAATTACGAAAGACCTGATTGGTTTTATAATCGTCAAAGTTATGGAGGAATTATTACCGATATTGGTTCTCACCAAATTCATCAATTTTTGGTTTTTACAAATTCAAATCAAGCAAAAATCAACCATGCATTAGTAGAAAACACGACAAAAAAAGATATGCCTGGTTTTCAAGATTTTGGTGAAGTGAACCTTACTGGTAATGGTGGGCATGGTTATATTCGTCTGGATTGGTTTACTCCAGATGCCCTTCCAACCTGGGGAGATGGTAGATTGTTAATCCTTGGAGACAAAGGTTTTATTGAAATAAGAAAATATACAGACTTAGCAAAATCAGAAAAAGGTAATCATTTATATTTAGCTAATAATGAAGAAGTGAAACATATTGATTGTTCTAATGCTAGGCTACCCTATTTTAGAAATTTAATTAATGATGTTTTAAACAGAACAGAAACTGCATGTCCTCAAGAAATTACTTATCTTTCAATGGAACTTGCTATTAAAGCTCAAGAGCAAGCAGAAAAAAAATGAAAAAATATCAAGTAGCAATAATTGGAACCAATATAGGAGCAAAACATTTTGAAGATTTTCAAAAAGTCTCTGAGAGATTTAGTGTTCACACATTATGTGGTTTAACTCGGGAAGCTATTGATAAAATATTACAATCAAATACTGATACAAAAGTTTCTCTCAATTTTGATGATGTATTAAAAGTTAAAGAAATTGATATCATTGATATTTGTCTTCCACCCCATTTACATTTATCTGCTTGTAAAAAAGCTATGGAAGCTGGAAAGCATGTGATTTGTGAAAAACCATTAGTTTCAAGTCTTAAAGAAGTAGACGAATTAGAAAAGATCAGTAAAGAAACGGGTAAGATTATTTTCCCAGTATTTCAATATCGATATGGTTTAGGATTTTCAAAATTAAAAGCATTAATCAAATCTGGTTTAGCAGGAAACCCTTTGGTTGCTTCTTTAGAAACTCATTGGAATAGAGGTAAAGATTATTATTCAAAACCTTGGAGAGGAACTTGGGAAGGTGAACAAGGTGGGGCAATTTTAAGTCACTCTATTCATATTCATGATTTAGTTAGTATGATCCTGGGGCCTGTCTCAAATGTTTTTGCAAAATTAACAACTAGAGTAAATGATATTGAAGTAGAAGATTGTGCAGCTCTTTCTATTGAAATGGAAAACGGCACATTAGTTACAAGTTCAATTACATTGGGTGCAGCAAATGATACGAGTAGACTTCGATTTTGTTTTGAAGGGTTAACAGCTGAGTCTGGTGCATCACCAGATAAACCATATAGTCCAGCTGATGATAAATGGGACTTTTTACCAAGAGCACCTATAACTCAAACTCAAATAGATGAAGTGCTATCAAAAGTAAAAGAACCAAAATCATGGTATGCAGGTATGTTTGAGGAAATTGCAAACAAACTAGATGGATATCCTAGTGATGAAGTAACTTTATCAGATGCTAGAAAATCTCTAGAATTTGTAACCGCTGTGTATGATTCTTCTAGACAAAATAAGAACATTAAACTTCCAATCAATAAAGATAATCCTTTATATAATTCTTGGTTACCTTTAAATAATTAAACATGTCAGATTCAAATAAAGCACCAAACGATTTTTTTGATAATTGGAATAAAATCCAATCAATGTCATATAAAAATGTCATTGAACTACTTGTAAAGAGAAGTAGCGAAAAAAAGATATTAGCTTTAATCCAATTTGAATTAGATCAATTTTCAGAAAATGTTCAAAAGGATTTAGCTATTTCAGAAACAAGTTCTTTCTATCAAGAAATATCAAACCTTTTCAAAGATTCGAACTGGTGGTCAACTGCTACAGTAACTGATGCTTGTAAATATTACTTAAACTGTGCAAGAAATAATATTTCTTATTTTGAAAACTATGTAGAGGCAGATAGTGATTTATCTCAAAATCAAAAAAATGAGATATTTGCCTTATATCAATTATGCACTTTATTCGTTTCTTGGAATGCCAGTAAAGACAAACAAATCAGAGAAATAATAGATATTAGAAAAAGTTTATTTTTTAGGTAAAAAAATTTAGATTATAGTAAAAAAATCGTACAATTTTGCCATTTTTAAAACCGACGAAACTTGTTCACTTGGACTTTTAATTGTGAATTTTTTTGATTGCTCCTCAGCTTTTTGACGTAATTCGATTAAAACAGACACCCCAGAACTGTCAATATACTCTACTTTAGACATATCAAACTCTAATTCATGATTATTGTCCAAACTTTGCATTGCTTGATCTCTCAATTCTTCAGTTTTTTCCAGGTCAATATCACCTTCTAACAAAATTGAAGCACCTTGGTCCTTGATTTCTTCTTTAAATGGCATAATTTCTTATAACACTAATTACCTAAATATCAAAAAATTACCCTCCCCAATATGGGTATATGGAATAAAATTCTAATCTTATTAAGTGTAAAAAGAACATATGAATATTAATGATGAAAACGATAAAAACTTGCTTCTAAACGATGAGGATAATTCATTAACCGAAAATGTTTCATCAAATGATGAATTAATTTCAAACAATGAGACAACTGAACAAACCTTGCTCAATGACTCCGAAGATACTTTATTAAATGATGATGAAATGCCAAATAATACTCCAGAGATAAATGAAATAGCTGAGGCAAATGAATCTTTAGCTACGCTTGATTCTGATCCTTATAATTTAATTAAAGATGTAAACCTAACATTATCAAGCATAGAAAAAAAAATAGATAAAGAAACTGAACAATTATCAAAATTAGATCAACTAGAAGATATTAAAAACGAATTAAAAAAAATGAATACAACCAATAAAATTCAGGAAGATAATAATGATCAAGAAGTATCTCCCCAGGGAGATAATTTGCCAGATAATTCTGATTTAATTGTGCAGATAGAAAATCTTCAGGAAAAAATAAAAGATTTAGAAACTACAAATGAAAGTTACAATGAAAGATTAAGAGATATAGATGAAACACTCAATAGATTTAAAGAAATTGAAAAAGAATTGGAAATTGAAGTAATTGAGGAAGATGAAAAACCAAATAAAAAAGATGATGTATTAAAAAATGAAAAACCAAAAAATAAAAATTTGTTAATCTTATTAATTGCTCTGCTATTTACAATATCAGGAGTAGTAATTTTAGACGCCTTAGGAATTGTCAATTTATACTTAACACAAACATTCAAAAATATTTTTTAAAATTAATTATATGATCCTTATATTATTTTTGATATTCGGATTATTAGTTGGAAGTTTTGCAAACGTTTGTATTCAAAGGCTGCCTAAAAATAAGGAAATTTTTTTTACAAGATCTGCTTGCCCACATTGTAATCAACAAATTGAATGGTTTTTTAATATTCCAGTTTTTTCCTATTTGTATCTGGCAGGCCATGCAAATTGTTGTGGGAAAAAAATAGACAAACAATATCCGATTATTGAATTATTAACTGGGCTATTATTTTTGATAAATTATTTAATGTTTAATATAAGTCAATCAATTACCCTTAGTGTAATTTTTTTTATAGTTTTACTAATAATTGTAATAGATTTTAAAGAAAGAGTAATTTTTGATTTTATGAATTATTTTTTAATTATCTCTGGTATTATTGTTTCAATTATAAATCCTGATCTAAATCCTTTGAATATAAAATTCTTAAACGCAGTGATAACTGGGTTAATAGGTTTTGGTTTATTTTATGCGCTAAGATATCTATTTAAAAAGAAAAGAGATATTGAGGCTTTAGGAATGGGTGATGTTTATTTAATTGCTGGATTAGGAGTTTGGCTTGGATTTGAAAAATTCCTGTATATCCTATCCATTTCATCATTTTTAGGCATTTTTTATTATCTTTTGTTTGGTAAAAATAAAGATAATTTTGAAATTCCTTACGGTTCTGCTTTAGGAATTTCATTTATATTTATATTTTACTTATCAAAAATTTTTTAAATTAATCTAGTGAAATGTTACTGAATAACTTGGCCCATATTAAATATAGGCTGGTAAAGAGTTAGTAATAGACCAGCAATAATTCCTCCAATAAATACTATCATTACAGGCTCTATAAATTGTTTTAAGGCTCCTACAGCGTTGTCTACCTCTGCTTCATAATATACTGATATTGAATTAAACATTTCGTCAACACTTCCTGTTTTTTCTCCTACTTTCATAAATTCGGAGAACTCTAATGGAAATATTTTTTCAGATGCAAACAAAGCAGATAAATTTTTACCTGTAAGAATTTCTTTTTGAATTCTACCTATTGCTTCTCTAACCAATATATTGCTTGTTACTTTACTACTAATTTCAAGCGCTTCAATAATTGATACTCCAGCTCCAAGCAAATTAGCTAAGACTAATGCAACTTTTGCATAAATTGATTTTTTTACTAATGGACCAAATGCTGGAAGTTTTAGTATTAATGTATGAAAAAATTTTTTTACACTGTAAACTTTTTTATTTAGATAAATTGAAGAAGAAATAGTTATGGCTAAAATTAAAAATAATATTCCACCTCTACTTGGATCTTGTAAAAATTCACTTATTCCAATAACTTTTTGTGTTGCCGCAGGTAATTCCACTCCAATACTTTCATATATTTCCTGAAAAACAGGCACAACTTTCACTAACATCACTACTGTTACTAATAACGCAACGGTAAGTAAAATTATTGGATAAGTTAACGCTCCCTTAATATCTTTTACAATTTTTATATTTTTTTCTACTAGATCAACAATTTTTCTTAAAAAAGTAGCAAGAGTTCCACTACTTTCTCCTGCTTTAACCATATTAATATAAGAGTCATCAAAGTACTGTGGAAATTTACCTAACGAAGAACTAAATGTTTTTCCTTGATTAAGATCCTCAATTATTGTTTTGGTTACTTTAATTAACCCTGGCTTTGTTGCTTGTCTTCTTGCTAATTTTAAAGCCTCCATAATTGGTAAGTCAGCCTTAATCATTGTCTCTAATTTTTTGGTGAATAACATAATATCTACAGAGCTCAATTTGTCTGAAGATATTTGCATTCCTAAAAAAGTTTTTATTTCAGGATCAGCATCGCTATCATCATTTTTAACTTGATTTAAACTTGTGGGAATTATTTTTTGGTTTTTTAATTTTTTTCCAGCATCAATCCTATCATTTGCAACAATTGCTCCGTTTATTTTTTTCCCCGCTTGAAGTCCAGTATAAGAAAATTGAGGCACAGATAATTATCCTTGAATAGTAATTGTTCTTAAAAATTCTTCATAAGTGATCACTCCATTTTTAATGTGATCTCTTGCAACTTCATCCATAGTTCTAAAACCATTTTTTTTGGCAATTTGTAGAATTTCGGGCGCCCTCTTTTCTTCAATAATTGCTGATTGAATTTCTCCATTAATGTCTAATATTTCATAAATCCCTTGACGCCCCTTGTAACCAGAATTATTGCATTTATTACAACCACCACCTTTATAAACTTTTAAAGTTTCAACTTCAGTTAATGTAAAGCCAATTTCCTTCAATTGATCTTTAGTAACTTTTTCATCCTCTTTTTTACAATCAGGACAAATCTTTCTCGCTAATCTTTGTGCAACAATTGTGTTCAGCGCTCCAGCTATCATGAAATTTGGTACACCCATATTGGTTAATCTTATTATTGTTTGAATTGCATCATTTGTGTGTAGTGTTGATAATAGTAAGTGTCCTGTAATTGCAGCTTTTATTGCAATATCAACTGTCTCTTTGTCTCTGATCTCTCCAACTAAAATAACTTCAGGGTCTTGTCTCAAAAATGCTCTTAAGATATTAGCGAATGTTAAGCCTATTCCTTCATTTGCTTGAATTTGCCCAATCCCTTCCATTGTATATTCAACTGGGTCCTCTGCTGTTAATATATTTAACTCAGGTTTATTTAAATGTGCAAGAGCCGCATAAAGTGTTGTCGTTTTTCCACTTCCAGTTGGTCCTGTAACTAAAACCATTCCCTGAGGAGACTCAATTGCTTTAATAAATTTTGATAATTCGTTCATTGGAATACCAATTTTATCAAGACCAATTACATTGGTGCTTCTTAATAAACGCATTACAACTCTTTCTCCAAACTTGCTTGGAAGAACATTAAACCTTACGTCACAATCAATTCCACCATTGCTCTGATCTTTAACAGTTATAGCTCCATCTTGCGGCAATCTATTTTCTGAAATATCACATCCGGCCATAATTTTTAGTCTTGTGATTACAGGTACGTAATTTGAAGAAATTATTTGGCTTAATTCATCTTGAATTTCCATTATCCCATCGTTTCTAAATCTTACTTGTCCAACGTTATCTTTGAAAATTTCTATATGAATATCACTGGTTCCACTTTTTAAAGCATCTTGAAAAATTCTTTCAACAAATTCTACAATATTTATATTTCCACTTTGAACGGGGGTTGGTGCTACTTTTGGTTTACTTACCGTTTTTGAATTAGCAATATCCCAAATTTTTGAAGCAGCAATTTTTTCAATATTTGAAAAAGTAGTAACTGTAAAAATAACATTTTTTTTTGTAAAATTTTTTATTTTTGACGCAAAATTAAGTTTGCTAGGATCTGCAATAACTAATTTAAGTGTTCCACCTTCTATTGCACATGGAACGATTTTTTCTTTTTTTATAAATTCTACAGGTAATACTTTTAATACATCTGGCCTTATATTTTCTGCTTTAATGTCATTTGTTTTGATTGCAAAATTTCTAGAAATTACTTTTACAATATCTTCTTCTTTTACATAGTTTTTTTTTAATAACTCTGGAACTATTTTTTCTTTATTTTGTGCACATTGAACAGATATTTTGGTTAATCTATCTTGAGATAAAATTCCATTTGTAGCTAACAAAGAAGCAATTTTTTCTGAAGATACTGCACTTAATTCCATTTTAAATTACTCTTGGAGCTAAAAAGATTAATAATTCAGTTTTATCATCTTTATTAATTTTTGATCTAAAAAGTGCGCCAACACCAGGGATTTTTCTTAGACCTGGCACACCTGCATTAGTTTCAGATAATGTTTCAGTTAATATACCACCAACAACTGCTATATCTCCACTTTTTAAAACTAAATTTGTGTTAACTTCTTTCTTATCAATTGATGGAGGAGTTGTGGAAAAACTAACTGTATCATTTGTTATAAGGACCTTCATCATTACATTTCCATCACCAGTAATTATTGGAGTCACATCAAGTTTTAAATTTGCATCATAATATTTTGTTGCTGATGTAGTAACTCCATCAGCAGTTGTTGTTTCTGTAACTCCAAATTTAGTACCTTGAGTAATTTTTGCATTTTTACCACTTACAGTGAATAATTTTGGATTAGACAATGTTCTGGAGTCACCATCTTTTTCAAGTGCATCTATTTCTACTTTTAGTTTTCTTGAACCAATATTTCTGATAATTCCAAGCCCAGACGTCCCATCTACTAAAAAGCTAGCAAGACTACTATCAGCACTTCCTAAAGAAACACTGTCTGTGCCACCAATTATTCCGGACACACCTTGAGTATTAGCTGTTCTAGAAAAACCAATTCTAGATCCAAGTTTAGTCTCAAATGTAGGCTTCACTTCAACCAAAAAAGCTTCAATTAAAATTTGAGGTTTTTTGACATCAATTTTATTTAAAATAATTTCAATTTCATCTAATTGCTTGTCAGTTCCCTGAGCAATAATTGTTTTATTCTCATCATCTACATTTAGTATTAAGCTTCCCTCATCTTCACCTGTGCCAGCAAATAGACTTTCAATTTGTGTTTTAATTTTCGATGGGGTTTCATAATAAATATTAAAAATCTCATTCTTTAATACAACCTCCCCAGAAGGAATATCTGGAAATACTTTTATCAATCCTTTTTCTGTATCACCAGAGTATGCTAAATTTTTAGACTCTAATATTGAATTAAATACAACATTCCAAGGTTCATTGTTTATATCTATATTTAAAAAGCCATTTACATTTTCATCAATTATTATATTTCTTCCACCAAGGTTTCCTAGTGCAAGTAAAGCATCTGTTACTCTTGTATTTTTAAAGCTAATTGAAATATTAAAATCTGGTTTTAAAACTAATTTGTTTTCCTTTAAATTAATTGAGGTTTTTAATTCTCTTCTTGGTTTCGTTACATCATTATTATAATTACTATCAGGTCCTAAACTTACTGTTTCACTTAAAGTGGTAAGACCTTCTCTAGTTACCTCTTCTAATACAATTTCGCTTGGCACGTTAGAATTTCTTGTATTTTTACCTGCACAGGCTGAAATAAATAATAGACAAATTAACGTTACAATTTTTAAATTTAAAATTATCTTCATTGAATAATCTCCATTATTATTTGTTTATTATTTTCTTCTAGAAACACTTTATTTTTTGTTATTTTTTTAATAACTGCACTTCTAGGTCCAATTTTTTGTCCTTCGTAAACAACCACATGGTCCTCACTTCCAGGCAATTCTATTAAAGCTAAGCTTTTAAAATAATTATTTGGAATTTTATTTTGTTTTCTTAATGTTTCTAAATTACCAAACTTTGGAGCAAGGAGGGTTGCAACTAATTTTAATGATTGGATAGAATAAGGAGAAGTGCTCGAGAGACTGTGTCGTTTTAAAACTTCATTTTTTAAGTCCTTATAAAAAGGATCCTTAAGGTTATCTGAATAAACATTCGTCGAAAAAAATATAAAAATTAAAATAAAAATTTTTTTCATGAGTTTTTAAAGTTAATTAAAATTTTTGAAGTAATTTTAATTATACCATCTCCATCTTTGTTAATTTGCACGTTATCAGTAACCATACTTTTATTGATATTTTTTAAATCCTCTACAAATCGCATATAATCTATAAAATTTCCTATTATCTCTACATCATAAGATACTTGGGTGTATTGATTGTAAATATTAAATTCAGCTGGATTATCTTCTTTTGGCTCTTTATAAAAATCCTCATTTACCTTTGTTAAGGTTAAAATCTTAAGCTTGTTATCCATCGCAAGCTCAGAAAATAATTTATAAAACTTTTCTTGTTCTTCTTTTTTGAAAAAAGATTTTTGAATTTTAGAAAATTCTTTTTCTACTTTTTTATTTTTACTTACAATTGACGCTCTTAACTCGTTACTAGTATTTATAAAATTTTTTTTCTGATTGTAATCACTCTCAATCAAATTTGCTTTTTGGATTGTAGGATTAATTACAAAAAAGTTACCTACTGAAAAACTTATAGCCAAAATAATTATATAGACGAATTTCATATAATTACTTTTTGAATTTAAAGTTTTTTGCTCATCCTCAAATTTAAATTTCTTGAGTTTTGGAACTCTCTTAACTCTTTTGAGTTTTTTACTTCTTAATAATTTGATCATAGTTCCACCTTAATTTTAAAATTTCTTAGTTTTAAAACATCTTCTGATGGTACGATTATTTGTTGATCTTCCTCATCACCTTCATTGTTTATTTCTATAGTTTCTGTAAGTTCCGCTAAGCTCAAGCTAGTAATGTCAGGATTTCCAACTCTTTTTTTGATGTTATTTAAAAATAAATTTAAATCATAATCAGTTAATGCATAGCCTTCGTAAAAAACAACAGAGTCATTTTTGATATAATCTACTTTTTGTAACTCAACACCATTAGGAACAATTTTTGGAGTTTCTATAATTATCCTAGAAAAATTGTCAGTTTTAACAATTAATTTTTCAGCAAGTTCTTTTTCTTTTTCAATTTTTTTTACTTTAGAACTAGAAGTTTTAATCTCTTCCATCAAAGAGTTATAATCATTTACAACAACAGGATGTGAGGCAAGTAATTGGTTTTTCTCCAAATACTTTGGAATATTTAAACCAATGATTGATGAAAAAATTAATAACAGCAATATTAAAACCATAGATAAAGATCCACTTGTTGCTTGTATCTTTCTATTATTTGTCAATTGATCTTTGTACGGATATAAATTTTGTTTAAATCGTAAAAATAAATTTTCTTTTATATTGAAGGGGTTAAATAATCTTAAGGATGCACCAATTACTGGATATAATTTATCCTCTAAAATATTATCTTGATTAAATTTTTTAATTAATTTTTTTGAAAATTTAATTTTTTTATTTGCTAAAATGTTTTCAAATTTGCTTTCATCACTTTTTTCATTATTTAGTGTTAAAGGTTTTATTGTAAAATCAGGTAACTTAGATTGTAATCCATTTAGATATTTTTCACTTTGTTCAAGATCAGTATAAACATACAAATTTCTAAATATTGTCGTTTTTTCTTCACTCCCCTTCCACTCATCATCCATTAAATTTCCTCTAACATCTTGAATAGATCTTTCAAAAACTTCCGACCAAAATGGACCTGATGGATCAGGCATTTTTTCTAATTGTTTAATTAAAATTATATCTGCTCGTGTAATATTATTAATTGCAAAAACAAATTTATTCTTAGTAACGGTAATTAAATAATTTTCTTTTTCTCCATATTCCAAAAAAGCAAATTCGTTAGATTTGTTATCTTTTTGATTTGCAAAAATTGTATTAATTAAAGAAAAACACTTCGGCTCATAAATTGTAGGTTTAACACCTGATTGTCTTAAAATTTTATTTAATTTTTCAACTTTTTCTCTTTCAATTAAACAAATAACCACTTCTTGTTCTTGGGTTTCCTCGTTAATTGCTAAAGGTTGAAAACTAAATATCTTATTTTCAATAATATCTGATAATTCTTCAAATGTTTTCCAAAACTCTATATCACTTGTTTGAAGATCAAATGTTTCTTGATCCATAAGTGGAATATTGATTGTTTTAATAATTGTTTCGGAGGTTGGTAAAATTACTGTTGCTTCTTTTTCAAGTAATTTTTGTTCTTTTAAAATATGGACAATTTTCTGGCTATAATAAACCTGATCTTCTTCATTGAATAGTGATGTTTTGCCAGCTAAATTAAATTCCTCGTGATGAAGATTTGTAATTGTTTTTGAACCTTGATTATATTTACAAACACTAATTCCCTCGTCATCCAATTCTATAGCAAAACGATTTTCCTTTGATATTGCTTGTTTTCCTAGAATTGGAGAAAAAATTTTTAATAAAAACAGTAATATCTTTTTTTTTAAATTTTCTAATTTTTCATTCATATATCTGCTAGCTAAGGACTATTATTTACTTCTAATTGACTCGTTAAACTCTGTAACCCTCCCCAAATTGGGGGTCTTATAATCAAATAACATTGAATTTATTATAATAATTTGACATGAGTCATTTAACGGCATCTAAAGGAATAACTTTGATCGAGCTATTGGTCATTGTCGCAATATTAGGGATATTTTCCGGAATAGGATATGTGAGTTTCACAAGTGTAGATACTGGGTCAAATTTTAGAGCTAACAAAGAAACAATATCAAGTTATTTAGAGAGAATTAGATTTAAAGCATTTAGTGACGGAAAACATTATAAAGTGAGATTAGAAAATGTGGGTAATGATATGCAAATAAAATTATATCAGCCTGATAGTTCAAATATTAAATGGCGTGACCTTAATTTAAATAGAAGATGTAATTGCTGGAGTGGAACTGGAAATTCAGATACTAATTGTAACAATGCATTTTCTAATTCTAGCATATCATCATTAACAGAAGTTGATGGTTTCACAAAAGATTTAAAAAAAATTAATATAAAAAATTGTAACAATTCATCATGTGGGACAGAAACAGATCCTCCAGTAGATCTTTGTTTTTTGTATGATGGTAGCTCTCCAAGAGATACCCACTTCAAATTAACTAATAATGACGAATTAAATTTGATAATTAAATTAAATAAAACTGGGTATGCTGAATAAAACAAAAGGTTTTTCACTTTTAGAGTCCCTCATTGCTTTATTTGTTTTAAGTATGGTGACTTTGGTTTATGTAAATTCTAGCTCAATTTTTTATACTGCTCAAACAGACTTGGTTAAATCAGATCGTAGAGATCAATTAGCAGACCTCATTTTACAAGATATAATGGAATATGCGAGCCAAAAAAATAATGCGCTAGGATCAATTACAGTAAATGGTAATCAAAGTTTTAGTGGTTCTACTGATATTATAAGCTTAACAGGTTTTACTAATAACCCATCACCTGGAGATATTTTTTTAATTGACGGAGTGAGAGGAAGATATGTTGTTGAAAGTATTTCAGGATCAGGCTCCACTCTTTCAGTAACAGCAACTTCAAATTTTCCTACAGTAATGATTTCTAATGGAACAGTTGCTACCTTTATTGCTTTTAAAAAAGATGAACTTGCGTGTTTTGATGGTTTAGATTTAACATCAGTTGCACCATCAGGTGTAGGTACCTGTACAACTTTACCAACAGAAGTAGCTAATTTACACAACCATTGGAAATCTCAAATCGATAATGAATTAGGAAGCGATGTGTCAGTCAGAAGTATTGATGTTACAGATGGAAATTTAGTAAAGGTTACTTTGGGTAACGGTTCAAATAATACAGTGCTAGCAAAAAAAATTAACATATGTATTTTTGATGATGCACCAAATACCGTAGCTTTTAATTTTCCTGGATTAGATGATCCAATGTCTACAGGTATTATGGAACATAACGAAAATCCAACTGAGCATTACTATGCAAATGGAGTTGCCAGAAAATTTAATAATCTAACAAGTGACACTGGTGAGTACGATGACACTCCATCTTGTAGTAGAACTAATGCTTCTACTTGTCGCCAAACTTATGCCTGGTCAAACACAATCACAGTATTTCTTTATCGATACACCGGATCAGATGTAAGGGTAAAACCATCTAATTGTGATAATACTCAATGGAGTGGGCAATGTGATGGGGTTAGAATAAATCAAAACGATTTATCTTTGTGGTTTATTTTTGATGAATACAATCACACCGATGGATCAGCTGATACAAGTCAAATTGGTTTTGCTAAAGATGGATGGAATCAACAAGGATACCTGCTTTATGAAGTTAGAAATTTACCGTCTAATGCTCGAATTTTAGTTTTTGATGATGCTAGAGAAAGTTGTATCGGTGCTATAACGGGGGGTACTTGTACAGGAAGATACAAATGGGGAAATGCTCATGATGGTCTTGTTATTCATTTAGGCACATCTAACTTGGCAACACTTGACGATATAGAACTAGAGATCACTGGTGTTCCTTATGGCGTTGATAGATGGAGGATTTTAAGATCTGATGTAGCAAACTGTTTACTAGCCAGTGGTAGAACAAATTCTGCACATGGTGGTGCATGGAATCAAGAAAATGAAAATGATTGTTGGAACTATGTAGAGGCTTACAACACCACAACAACAGCTCAAATATCTAGCTCGTCAACTTCAGTCACACTCACAGATAGTTCATATTTTCCATCTAGTGGATCAGTTCAAATTGGAAGTGAATATGTAAACTACTCTGGGAATAACACTTCCACAAACACTTTAACAGGATTAACAAGAGCTAGAAGAAATTCTGCTACCATTCCAAACAATATAAACTCAACATTCACAGGTGAGATAACTTTAAACACGCCAGGAGGAGCTGGAGGAGGACATATACAAACCGGATTCTGGGGTGGTTACGCTCAAATAGGAGGAGGTGAAGTTGTAAAAATAGATTACAATAACGATTTTAGCAAATTTGATAATAATACAATTAGAATTACAGCAAGAGGACAAAGAGGCACTTCTGCTGAAAGTCATAGCTCTGGCGACTCAATTGTAAATTATGACATGAGAGCAAGAACATGGCCATCTGGAACACGTGTTTGGGAAGGTCCAACCAATTCCATTCCTGTTGTTCAGGCTGAAAACTCTGATGACACTTTTGAGAGAGTAAGATTAAAAAGAAGAGTAACTTTAAATTTATCTGCAACAGCCGTATGTTCATAACAAAATCAAAAGGTTTTAGCTTAATTGAATTGTTAATTGGAATTTTTATTGCTTCTCTAGTTTCATTTTCAATTTATTCACTTTTCGATAGAGGATCAAAGGATTTCAGTCAAATTTCTAATACAAGTAATTTACAAACAGAAGCTACTGCAATTTATAACTTGATAGAAAGAGATTTGGCGAGAGGTGGATTTGTTCATCCGATTAGAGGAGATATTACAAACGCAAATAATTGCAAAGATGCAATTCCTGATAATCATAGACTTTTTATATCTTCAGATGGAAAAGGGGTAAGCACTTGTTTTGATAAGCCAAGCTATGATGGAACTGTGGCATATAGATACAGAGTTACATACAGGTTAGGAGCAATAGGTGCAGGATATGACGCTAACACGCTATATAAAAAAGTAGAGAGAACTGACGATTGCACTACAATATTAACAACTGATACAGACCCAGATTTTACGAGTACCGTACATGGGTGGCAGCCTGTTTCAGAAAATATTAATGATTTAACTTTTTCAAGGCCAACAATTGGCTCAACAAATGAAAATATTTTAAATTTAGATATGGACATGCAATCAAAAAATGATTCAGATGTAAATTTGAATTTCAGAAAAAGAATTTTTCTTAGAAACAAACCTTTAACTAATTCAAGCACTAATTGTGATGATAAATGTCCTAACTCAAAAGATATTTTTGCTGATTATGACATTTCAAGTAATGAAACTAATTGGGATCCTGATACAAGAACAGTTCCAAGTGCAACTGTAGTAATTTCAGAAAACTATGAGGATGGTGAAGATAAGTTGCAATGGAACACTTCGTTAGCAAGTAGTTATGGACTGACAGTAAATTTCCAAAGCTCAACTGGAATACTTTCAATTAACGGAAGTGCAACAGCAAGAGAATATGAAAGTTTCTTAAGGAGTGTAAATTATGTAAACACTGAAAATGACAGAACCGCGAGAACGCTTTACACTGGAGTCGATAGAGAATTCATTTTAGCTTTAGGTTTTGGATCCCTTTGTGATGATTTAATTGGAAGAGAAGTGAGTGGTATAAGACATTTTTATTGTTATGTAGAGAATACAACAGATGGTAGAGGTGCTTGGAATAAAACTAATTTAAGTGGAAACAATCAGCTTTGGTGGGGTCAAGCAAGACTAAGAGCTGAAAATTCAACTTATTATAATTTGTCTGGTTATCTTGCAACAATCACTAGTGATGCAGAAAATGATTATGTTCTAGATAAAATTAGAGACAGTGGAGGTAATCCTATTGCTGCATGGTTTGGAGGGACTGATAATTCAGGAGGTGAATCTGTTTTAAGTAATGCTTCTGAAAATAATTGGGTATGGGCGGGAGGCCCAGAAAGAAATACAGTATTCTTCACAGACGACGGTAACTCTTCTAATGATGCATATGTCAATTGGAGAAATAATGAACCTAACAATTGTTGTGGAGGTATGTATAACAATGATTACAACAATAGTAGTCTAGAAACGAATGAGCATTATCCTAATGCAGCAGGAGAACACTATACTCAATTTAGTAATGCAATAAGTGGAACTGGATACTGGAATGATTTATTTGTACCCGGTGTTACTTATTCACCTTTCCAAACAATTGGTTATGTTTTGGAATTTAGTACTAATTTTCCTAGTCCAACGATTTCTTGTGGAAATGGATCAGAATCTGAAAGATTAGCATGTGCAAATTATTTTAGTTCGTATGATTTAGTTTTGGATGACAATACTTATACTTCATCAGATATGCTTGATCTTTGTGATATTGATCCAAGTGATAGTAACTTACCATCATGATAAATTTTCGAAAAAAAAAAGGTTTTGTGCTAGCTTTAACTCTATTTGTAATTCTTGCTATTTCATCATTTAGTGTTGCAATGATGGGAATAATTCAAAAGAATTCGCAAAACTCTATTAGATCTCATCAAATAAATACAGTCAATCAAGCAGCTGAATTTGGTCTCGAGTCTGGACGTTTGTGGTTAACAGATCAAATGTCAAGATCTGGTACAACAGCTATTACTGTAACAAACTCAAACAATGTTTCAATCTCAGGAGATTGTTTAGCTCTACATGGTTACACAAACTCAGCTAACAATATTCACTATGCTTTTAGAAAAATAAACCAGAGTTTTGCAGAAATTGGATCTGAAAGTGATTTTGGAAGATATACTTATGAGTTTTATGTCCAAAGAATTGGAAATCATACCACATTAAATGGATACAATTACATACCCCAAGAAACCGAGGGGCCAGATACATTATCTCCAACAGTTTATAATAGTAGAAGAATATTTTATAGAATAATTAGTTGTGGATATGGTCCAAATTTAAATAAAATAGTTCCACTTCAATTATATTTATCGGCTGGAGGAGATGGAGCTACTGGAAATGTAGCAAGAGCAATTAATATCGAAGGATATTATAGGCCCTAGTTATAACCAAAGAGCGTTTTTAAGTTCAGCGGTTTCAAAGTTAATTTTATCTTTATTTTCATCTCTATAAATAAAATAAATATCTCTTTCAATACTTGGCTTAGTTAATTTTCTAAATAAAAGTTTATAATCAATAGCAACTGACTCTGGAATGATAGCAACCCCTAAACCTGTTTTTATACAATGAGATGCTGTTGTTTCACTAGATGTATATATTACATCTCTATGTACACCTTTTTTAATTCTTTCGTCTACTATGTTATTGATAATTTTATAATCTAACTTTCCTTTATTGCTTAATCTATAATTATAATAAAAAAATTCACAAGTTCTCCTAAAAATGTAATTAGGTTCCTTTCTTACTTCTTCTATCGCTACATCTTTCATATTTTGAAAATGATGTCCTTTATAAAAAGCAACACAAAATGGGTCTTTATGCAAATGAATTTTATTTAACTCTTTTTTAAACTCTGGAATACAAGAAATTGCAAAATCTAATTTTTTTTCAAATACCAATCTATTTAAAGTATTACTTTCTTCTTCAACAATCCTTATTTTTTTATTCTCATAATTTCTTTTAAAAATCCACAATAAATTTTCTTTATGAGAGGTGGATAAGCTTTTTGGCATTCCAAATTTTATATACTCATCTTTTTGGTTTTTTTCTTTAAACTCAGATTGTTTTATATTCTCTAAAACTTTATCATTATAAGAAATGATTGATTTTGAGTTTAAGTAAAATATTTGTCCTTCTTTTGTAAGATTGACCCCCTTTTTTGTTCTTTCAAACAATCTTTTTCCAAAATTGGTTTCTAAAATTTGAATTGCTCTAGTAATTGAAGGTTGACTTACATTTAAATCTTTACTTGCTGAAATAATACTTCCTAAATCAGCAACTCTAACAAAATACCTTAAAAATCTTGGGTTTAAAAAATCACTTTTCATGATGTTTTTTATATATAGAATTATTCTATATCATATTGAATCATATATACAAATTTTATTATCAATTTAACTCATATTGGGTATCCTCAAATTGAGTATGATTAATGCAATTAACTATAAAATAATTGAAGATTTTGTAGCTACTATCTATTCAACAGATATAGATAATTTTGGTAACAAATCTTATTACCCAGCTATTTTAAAGATTATTAGTAGCGTTAATTTAAGATCATTTAAAGATGAAAACATAATTTGCGATGACAAAACTTTTTGTGATACGGCGTTAGGAACAAACATAAATGCTGTAGCAAGAGGTTTAAACTTGCCTCGGGAAACTACTAGAAGAAAAGTGGAAGAATTAATTAGATTAAATTGGGTATTTAGATGTAATTCCGAACTATATGTTACAAAAAAATGGCGAGAAATTAATTATACCAATATAAACTCTCTATTGGAAAAAGTTAAAAGGCTATCTAGAGCTTTAGAAAAGCAATCTTTAATCGAAAACCAATTAAAGGCCTCTTAGCTCTAGAACCCCCCATTTTAGGTAGTTCCATCAATTAAATTTAAATTTTAGCTGTAAAGTGTAGTTATGCCCCAATCAGCAGATTTAAATATACATCTTCAAGATCAATTTGTAGATATTATAGAGTTATATGCAAATTATTTTGTAAAACTATCAGCCAAAAGTCACAGTCCAAAGAATATTACTGTTGCCGTATTCAAAGCAAATTTAGAAAAGCTTAAACATTTTAAAATTAAAGAATTAAAAAAGCTTGATGACAAGGGTATAGAAAAAAAATTTAATCCTACATCTATTAATTATATTTCCCGATCTTTAGATGTTCCTAGAGAAACTATTAGAAGAAATGTTTTAACCTTGGTAGATGGAGAGGATTTAATAAGAAATGACAATGGAATATTCGTATCTGAAAAATGGATAAAAACAAATATAGATAAGATTTTATCTGAAGTAATAGATCTAATTGATAAGAGTAACGATTTAACAAAAAAAATCGATAAAAAAAGTTAAAACTTATGAGTTTAGATGAAAAAATATCTAACTATGCTTCAAACTATGATTTATCAGATTTTCATATTAGATCTAATCAACCTTTAGCTCTTAGAGAAAATGGATCAATTTTAGTTTTTGAGGAAGATATTATTAGTCGTCAAGAATTAGAAAATTTCTGGAAAAGCCATTTAAATAAATCTCAACTTCAAGAAATTGTAAATAGTAGAGATTTAGACTTTGCAGTAATTGTTGGTGATTATCGATATAGGGCAAACGGATATTATACTGCTATCGGACCAAGTATGGTTCTAAGAAAAATTGTTAGCGAGATACCACAAATGGAAAAACTTGGTCTACCTCCTGCTGTTATGGACGCTATCAAGCATAAAAATGGATTAGTACTAGTCACAGGTCAGACAGGATCTGGTAAATCTACTTCTTTGGCAGCAATGATTGATCAAATAAATTCTAATCGTGCAGAAAATATTATTACAATTGAAGACCCTATCGAATTTGTTCATCCATCTAAAAAAAGTATTATTTCACAAAGAGAAGTTGGAAAAGATACTGGAAGCTTTGCAAGAGCTTTGAAGTCGGCATTAAGACAAGATCCAGATGTAATTTTAGTAGGAGAAATGAGAGATCTTGAAACTATTTCTCTTGCCTTAACAGCTGCAGAAACTGGTCATTTAGTTTTTGGTACTCTGCATGCAAGTAACGTCTCATCAACTGTTACAAGAATTTTAGACGTTTTTCCTCCTTCACAAAAAACATTAGCACAATCTATGCTAGCTGGATCAATTAGAATGGTTTTGTCTCAACAACTTTTAAAAAAAAAAGGTGGTGGAAGAATTGGCTGTTTTGAGGTTATGACGGGAACTACAGCAATAAGAAATCTTATTCGAGAGGGTAAAATGGCTCAAATCACCTCAACTCTCCAAACCTCGGCACAAGATGGAATGATTACGATGGAAAAATATCTAGAGGGACTTCAGCAAAAAGGTTTGGTGGAATAATGGATAATATACAAAAATCCTTACTTAAAAATAAAAATTGGCATGAGATTGTTATTAATAAAAATTTTAGTTCTCAATCAAAAAAAATGGATATCAATAGACTACTAAATAATTTGCACTCAAAGAAAATAGAAAAAAAATTGTTTAGAAAAAAATTATTTATTACAATTACTGGGTTAATTTTACTATATACATTTATTGTAAACCCATCATTGTGATATCATCTCTGAGATATTCTCTGTTGTTTAGCTTATTTGTAATTATTTCAATAATTTCTTTAATATTAGAAGATTTATTTTTTAATATTTCATCTTCTATCCCTTTAACAGTAAACTCCTTCTCGTCTTCAATGTAGCCTTCGGTAACACCATCTGTGTAAATAAATATATTTTTGTCATTTAAGTTTAATTTATTAGTGTTTATTGTGTTTGCATCTTTAATGTTCAGAAGTCCTAAAGGCGGTTTTTCAGCTTTTATATAAGAAAATGAATTAGATGTTTTTTCAAAACACATGATGCTTTCATGACCAAAGTTAACAAATTCAACCTCCTTAGAAGTTATATTTAACTTACCTATTACTGCTGTAATAAACATGCCTTTATAAGACGATTCTTTTACTTGATTATTAATATTTTGAGCAAGTTGATTAATTGGAAACTTTAGTTTTGAAAAAGATTTAAATACTGAAGACGCATTAGCCATCAACATTCCAGCCTTAATACCTTTGCCAGATACATCAGCTAAAGTAAAATAAATTTCATCATCAGAAACTTTGATATAATCATAATAATCTCCTGACACATCTCTTGCTGGTATGTTTTTTGCATAAACAAAATTCTCAATATTTTTTTCAGTTGGAAATAATTTCTTTTGTACCTCTCCGGCAATTTCTCTCTCTTTTTTTAAAACTAATTGTTTTTTCTCATTTTCAATTGAAGATTTATTTTCTTCAACAAATCTGGAATATAGGAGATATATAAATAATAATGAGTTAAATAGAATAATGTTATAAATTTCTACAAAATAGTTTTGTTTATAAAACAAAATACTTATCAAAAATAATAGTAGTAATAAAATAGCATAATTCAAAATTGAATATATTGGTTTAAAGTAATTAGCTATAATCAAGACTACTAGCAAACTTATTAATAAAACAATATTTTCTGTAATTTTAGTTAAGTAATTAATTTTTAAAAAATCTTTAGATAATATATTTTCAATTATATTTGCATGAACTTGAACCCCAGGAACAATCTTGCCTGTAGGGATCTTTACTAAATCAAAAACCCCTTCTGCAGAAGATCCTATCAAAACTATTTTGTCCTTTAATGCTTCTTGATCAAAATTATTTTGATAAATATCTGATGCTGAGATGTAAGTGTTTTTAGGAATTTTTTTGAATTTTACAAAATTTAATCCATTTTCATTTATATTAAAATTTGTAGTTCTTGTTTGAATTGATTTAATACCGCTTTGATCTGTTTGGATTAGATAGCTTTTTTCTTTATTGTGCAGTCTAACTGTTTCTAATGATAAAGAGGGAATTATTTTCTCATCTATATTTAAAATTAATGGAACGTATCTTAATATACCATCCTCACTATCTATAATTGATATTGAGCCTAAGCCTTTTGCAGCATTATTAAATTTATCAAGAGATGAAATATATCCTTGATAATTATATAAGTAGTTTAAAGGATTTTCACCTTTAGTAATAATATTAGCTTTAGAGGAAAATTTATTTTTTTTTATCTCTTTAGTGGCACCTACTAATGGTAAGATTACATTATTATTATTAATTGACTCTAAAAACAATTGATCACTATTTAAAATGTTTTCACTATTTAAGTTAAATTCCTGAAAAATTTTTGTTGGGTTTTGAGTATCTTCTTCACTGAAAAAAATATCAAATGCTATAACCGAGGTTTCTGCTAAATTTAGATTATTTAATATTTTAGAATAGACATCTCTCCTCCAAGGAAATTGACCAATATTCTCAATACTTGTCTCATCAATATCAATAATAACAATCTTGTTAGTAGAAAAATTTTCCTCAAATAAAGTTTGAAAATAATCATAGTTAATAAATCCAATTCTTTTTTTTATATTGGTTTCAAAATTATAAACTACAATTAAAATACTGATGATTATTAAACTTAGAAATTTTCTATTCACCTAAATTTTTATTTTTTCATTTGTAGGTGCAAAAAATATCATTTTACCTTCTGGTAATTTCCATCTTGGTTTTCTTCCTAATTTATTTTCAATAGATTTGATATTATCATCATAATGGTTCAATGGAATACCATATGGTGATGCTTTTATTGTTTGATTTTTATCTATTACTACAGGGGAATGATACTTGCTATTAAGATTTTTTAATTCTTGCATTTTTGAATTATAAATCACTGTATTTCCATAGCAGTTACAAACATAAGTTCTATCGTAACTCTCCTCATATTCGATATATGTTACTGTTCCTCTTATTCCAATAGTTCCTCTAGGTGTTTTTATTTGTAGTTCTGAAGATTGTTTTCCAAACACTCCATGGACGCTACCTTTTAAAAGTTCTTGGATTTTATTTTTAAAAAACTTTAACTTGGAATTTGGTCTAACTAAAAAACCATTTTGATTATTTTGTATAAACGCCAATTCACTTTTAGTCTCCACTTCACTTAAATCATCAAAATTAATTTGTGAATTTTCATTTATTTTTTTACCATTAACAACAATGTTACCATACATTAATTGATTTTTATCTGAATTTGCTTTTGCAAAATTAACAATAAAAGTTGATAGAAAAATTGATCCACAACATTTACAAAACTGTCTTCTACTAATATTTTTAAACATGGCTCATATTACAATCTAAATGTTTGAAGTTTTCAATAATACTACCTAAAATGGGGGGGGCAGATAGAATAAAAATCTAATCTTTTTTTGGTGTAATTCCGGTTCTGGAAAAACTTAACTGATTAACCATTGAGTTTGTATTGTCTATATTTTCAACAACTAAATTCATATGTCCAGCATATGCAATTGGATCATTATTTATTCCTGACCCAAGCTTAATATTGCTTGAAGTAAATTCATTATTTAAAAAATATGAATTAGTTCCACTATCTACAAAATCTGATTTATTATCAGAGTCAGCTGCTTGTGGAGTTCCAGCAAAATTAGTGTTATCAGCAGATGCTGACCCATTACTTGCAATAATTACATTTTGATCAGCTTCAACATTTGATGATGAACTTGTGTAACTATGCTCTTTTGAAATATCTGAAAAAGTTCTGCTTGAATCTGATCCTAAAGCAACTGTTCCAGAAACTGTTTGAGTAATTGTTTTAGCAGCAAAGTCAATCACTACAGTTGAGTCGATAGTTCCACTGCCTGAGCCTGTAGCAGCTGCTCCATTAATACCTGTTGCTTGATAAGTATAAGTTCCTGATGCTATACCGGCAAGATCTGCATAAGTAGAATTACCCTGATCTGTTCCACCGTATCTAGTAATCATAGCAACAGCATCACCAAATTCACCATTAGCAATTACAATTTTATTTGCTTCACTTTCGCTTTCAAATTCTTCTTTGTATTCTTCACCAAATAACTCCTCTACACTTACTCCTAAAGCTGCAGATAAAGTTTCCGCTGTTGCACCCCCATCTTCCTTCTTTAAAACGATATCAATTACTTCAGCAACTAATTCACTACCACTTTCTTTTCCAGATATTAGAAGTCCTTCTTTAACAGCTTCTTGGATTTGTTCATCTTCAGAAATTTCATTTCTTGCCTCAAGAATTCTTACAAAATCGTTAAAATCTTGTTCTGAAATAATAATAGGTTCTTGAGGAGCTTGATCTTGAGTAAATTGTGTAAATAAAAAAGGTTGATCTAAAATAACGCTGCCAAATTGATTAAAAACCTCAACTTCTCCTGGTCTTAATCCTAATGTGTTATTTGGGCCGGGCCCAATTAGAAGTATTTTACTATCTCCATCCTCCTCATCCACTAACGCTTGAAATTCAGTTCCTCTAGTTCCAATAGTTCCAGCAGGTGTTTTTACCACTAAATCTTCAGGGTTTGTTTCACTAATTTTACCTGATAAAACTTTGATACTACCTTGCTTGATTGTGGTTGTAATTTTGCCTTCAACGTCTTCAGGGTTAAATACAAATTCATCAATTATCAGTTCTGTTCCTGCTCCTATCATCATGACAGTTTCATCTAATAATATAATTTGAGATTTTGAATTATCTCCTGCAATAACAGTATCGTTAAAATAAATTGGATCCCCAGCACTTAAGATTCTATTATCATTAGTTTTAACCTCTCCAATTGCTAACGTAACAGTACCGATTACCTGTTTTTGAGCAAAAAGTTTGCTAGGCAAAAGTAAAATTAAAATTATTATAAATATTTTTTTCAAAAGTTTATCCTTTTAGTTAAACCTATATTATGAATTTCTTTTTCATAATTATAATTTAAGATGTTAGATGTACTATCAATTTTTGAAAAAGAAAGATTATAATAAACATCCTCAAAAAATTTTAATTTATTAAAGAAGTATAAATTAACCAATTCTCCATTTAAACTAATTGAAGTTGTATCTAATTCATCATCTCGGACAGTATTTGACAGTACAAATGTATCTGCTATTGCATATTCATTTTCTGTAAAAGATTTGCTCAAATTGAGTGTTCCAAAATCAAAGTATCTAAAATAACTAATTAAATATTTTTCCTGTTTATATCCATACTGATCAGCAATTGCCTTTGACTCACCATCTTTATAATCAAATAAAAATTTGTTTCTGGAAAAAATAAACTCATAACCAATGTTACCAGATACAAAATAATTATTTTTTTCTTTAGTTGTGGAAAAGGTATTGTTCTGATTGTAAGTATTTTTTGTATAATTTATCCCACCAATTAAAAAATGGTTTTTATTTATTGAATATTTATCTCTTACTCCAAAATTAATAGTATTAATGTCAGCTTGGTTTCTGTAATTAGATTTATTAAAACTAAAAGTTGTGCTAATTAAATTTTTATCTTTAAAATAATTATAGTTCAAAAATACTGAATTTAAATCTTTCTCTTCTGACTTGTCTTTATTTTGATATGTATCTGACAATCCAATATTAAGATTGATATTTGAATTATCACTCAGTTTTTTAAAACCACCAATTCTAATACTTGGTATTTCTAATGTATCGTTTTCAATTTCGTTAGTTGCGTAATTACTAATAGAATCACTAACATAAAAAGTTCCTGAATCTGATAAATTGTTGATATTGGTGTGATAAGTGTGGTTTAAAGATATATCGATATATCCATTCCATTTGTTTTCATTTGCATTTGCAGTGTTATTTATATTTTGTAAAATAATGTCTATCTCAGTGTTAATTTCTGCTGTTAATTGTTCACTGTTCTTTATTTCATCAATTATCTGTATAGTTCTCTCAACAGAATCTATCCTCAAGGAAATAGACAAATAATACATTTTGAGATCAACATTTTCTGGATATAAACTTGTTAATCTTTCAAGTGTGGAAATTACAGACTTAAAATTCCCTAAATCTTCCTGTTCTTTTGCATATTTTAAGTTTAATTTTAAATCATTGGGATTTTTTAAAATTTGTTCAAATGAGATTTGTGAATTGGCGCTAACTACATAAAAAAAAAAAATTAAAACGAATAAGTAAAAATTGTTAATTTGAATATTTTTCATGATGATTTAAATTTGATCATACGTGTAAATCTAAAAAAAATTTATGCAATAGCCCCATTTTGGGTAACCATTAAGTTTAAACTCTTTTATAATCATGAAAATTAAGTACCTTGAGCAAATGAAAAAATCTTATCCAGCAACATTAAATAATCTTAAAAAAATAAGAGCTACAATTAAAGATTTTCTCAAAATTTATGAAGTAGACTTAAAAATAATAAAAAATATCCAGCTTGCAGTTGATGAAGCTGTCACAAATATTATTAAACACTCTTACAAGGAAGAAAATGAAAATAATATCATCAAAATTGAATTAGAATTTAAAAATAAAAAATTTCTAATTCACTTATATGACAACGGTATTAAGATTAATAAGAAAAAAATTAAACCTAGAAGTCTGAATGATATAAAACCAGGAGGCTTAGGTACTTTCTTTATAAATCAAATAATGGATGAAATTAAGTATTTGAAGTCAAATAAGTGGACTAATCATCTTATGTTGAAAAAAAAGATTAAATAGGCGTATAATTTCATTTATACGCCTATATTAAAAATTTATATTAAGTTGCTGAATTTATAGTTTGTGAAAGTACAGTATCACCAACATCTTGTTTAATAGTACAAGCGCCGGCCGCAGCACAGAATATAGTTATTCTACCGTCAGCATCAGGATCAGTTGTAGCATTCGCAACAGCTTTGGCATAAGTAGCAGCTGCTTCATCTTGAGCATACGGATTTTTATAACCTAAACCATTAGTTTCGCTTGTTAGGTATGCAGCTATATTTGTATCAGAGTCGGCATCGATAGCAGCTGCACAAGTATCAGCCACCCAAGGTGATCCTGAACCCCAAGCAAAATCGCCAGTACCAACAGAACATTTTGCCATTTCAGCATTAATCATGCTAACTGTTTGAGAAAACTGCGTTCTAGCAGCTTGCTCTTTTGCACTCGCAGTATAACCAGAATAAGCAGTAATACCTACCGCAGAAAGTATTCCAATAATTGCAATTACAACAAGTAATTCAATTAATGAGAAACCTTTTTTTGTATTTAATTTTTTCATTTCTCTCCTTAATTATTTGTTAACAAAGCTTAGAAATTACAACTAATGCCAAAAAGTTAAATAATCATAAGCCCCAAAATGGGGGTCTTTTAAAGATAAATTTTTGTGATTATTGTAAATTATCAATTATGAAAAAAATATTTTTTACTATTTTAGTTATAACTTTATTCATACAAAATTTAGCTAAAGCTGAAGTTGCTATGATAGGCGTTGTTAACGGCATGGTTTGTATGGCCTGCCAAGCCAAAGTCGAAAAAGAGCTTAAAGCCGCAACAGGAGAAGGTAACGTTGAAGTTTCCTGGCCAGAAGGAGTTGCGTTCATAAACTTTGAGAATACCCCTAATTTTTCTGAGGATGACTTTAAAAAAGTAATTGAAGATGCTGGTTTTGATGTTGGCAAAGTTGCAACTTTAAATGAAAAAATAATTGATCCTAAATCAGGATTGATTACTTTGAAAAAGTTTTAATTAAAAATAAATAGTAATTTGTCTCAAAATCAAAAAGGAGATATTTGCTTGTATCAATTGTGCACTTTATTCGTTACTTGGAGTGCTATTAAACACAAACAAATCAGAGAAATAATAGATATTAGAAAAAGTTTATTTTTTAGATAAAACTAAACTGTATGAACAAAGAAAACGCAAGTAAACTCTGGAAAATTATTCAGGAAGCTGGCGATTATTTGGTGGGACAATTACCTGACCACCCAAATCACCCTAAAGGAAGAAACCCTTATGCTCATGTTGCTATTTGTGTAAAAAGCAAATTCAATGCAAGCTATAAAGATATTCCTGATGAACAGTTCGACGAGGTAATAAAATATATTGAGTTTTTAAAAGAAAATCCTAGTTAGCTTTAATTGTATTTAACAATTCATCAACATCGCTATCTTTAGTATTCCAAGCAGCAACTAATCTTACCGCTTTTCCATCCAATTCTTCTTCGTTCATTTTGTAACCTTGAGAATTTAGATGTTCTATTTTTTCTCTTGGAAATTTAGCAAACACTTCATTTGCTTCTGTTGGATAAGCAATTTCAATATCATTATGTTTACTTAATCCATCACTTAATTTTTTTCCCATTGCATTAGCGTGCTTTGCATTTCTTAACCAAACATCATTTGATATATATGCATCTAACTGCGCAGAGACAAATCGCATTTTAGATAATAAATGCCCTGCTCTTTTCATTAAAAAAGCAATATCTCCTACTAAATCTTTCTTAAAAAAGATAATTGCTTCAGCAGCTAAACATCCATTTTTCGTTGCTCCAAATGACAATACATCAACCCCTGATTTCCAAGTCATTTCAGCAGGGGTTACATCTAAAGATACCAATGCATTTGCAAATCTAGCTCCATCCATATGTAAATTTAAATTATGTTTATGAGTAATTTCTGCAATTTTTTTAATTTCATCTAATTGATAAACCTCACCTGTTTCACACACTTGAGTAATGCTAACTGATGAAGGTTGAGTATGATGAACAATTCCTTTTCCACTTATCGATTGATCCAACTCATCTGAAGTTATTTTTCCCATTATTCCATTTAAAGGAACTAGCTTTCCTCCTCCTGTATAAAATTCAGGTGCACCACATTCATCAGTATTTATATGGGACATCTTATGACAATAAATGTTTCCATAAGAGGGTGTCATTGTAGATAATGCTAAAGCATTAGCTGCAGTACCTGACGCAGTTGGAAAAACAATTACATCTTTTTCAAATATTTCTGAAAACTTATCTTGTAATTCATTTGATATTGGGTCATTTCCATAAGGAGTACTATCTCCTTCATTAGCTTTTAAAATTGCATCTAATACCTCGGGACAAGCACCAGCAACATTATCAGAAGCGAATTTAACTCGCTCTCTTTTTATTTTAATTTTTGCCATAATTATTGTTTTGGAAAGTAATCTTTAAGTTCACCCTCTCGATAAACATCTGCAGTACAACAATGTAAACCTCCACCAAAAGCATAGGCATCTCTAAGTTCTACTGGTATAACTTCCATTCCTAATTTATCTAATTGTTCAGCTTGGTATTTTTCACTTTTTTCCACACATACAGTTTTAGGATCTAAAACTAAAACATTCATTGATAGCCAAGTTGATGAATAACATAATGGTGGTGGTTCGTTATGTGCTGGTTGTGCACTATCAACAATTTCCCAACCATTGTCTTCAAATAATTTTCTTTGTTCCTTAGGAAGTCTTCTTTGTGGGTTATTGATAATTAAACCTTCTTTAATTGGAGTAAAAGTTGCATCAATGTGAATTGGATAAGGATCACCTGGAAAATTAACTGCATGAACTCTGTGATCTTTATAATGTCTCTTTAGCCAATCAATTCCTTTTAAATTTGTTGTAAATCCATGTTGTACAACCAAGTCTTTCCCAAATCTCAATACATCTGCTGCATCAAATAATGGTTCTTCTTCAGTAGTTACAAAATATTTTTTTTCAGTCCACTCTAGTCTTTTTTGAACACCTATTTTATCTGATAAATAATCTTTTCTATAATCTGCATCTGTTAATCTTGGCTTTGGAGCAGACTCGTGTCTCATATTAGGATCTTGATTATAATAATCTTTTAAAAGTGGTCGGTAACATAAATATTCAAACCAACGACATCGGTAACTCATTGTAGCTTCTAAAATTTCGTTTCCTACTGTTAACAAAACATCTCTTGGAGGCATACAGCCAAACATGGTTTCTGCTTCCCAGTCAGGTGTAGAAGTTTTTTGATTAAAATCTATTGGTGTGGGTCGATCAACTTTAATGCCTCTTTTTTCAAGCATGTTTGAAAAGTTATCTAATAATTCATTTGCTTTATCGACAGTATCTTTTGTTCTTGGTCCAAACTGACCTCGCATATCGCTGTCTTCTGGAACTTTTGCATCTAATGCAGGCTCTGGTGCTGGTATACAAGTTCCATCCGCTCTTCCAACAATTACATGTTTTAATGGATCCCACTCGTTCCAACTATTAACAATAGTTTTATTCTCACTCATAAAGGTTAGTTTTTTATAATATTATGCTCAGGACCAAAAGGAAATTTTGTAATATTATCTGCTCCATCTTTGCCGATCACCAAAATATCATGTTCTCTATATCCGCCTGCGCCAGGATTACCTTCTGGGATCATTATCATTGGCTCCATCGACACGACCATATTTTCTTCAAGAACAGTATCAATATCTTCTCTTAATTCTAAACCAGCTTCTCTTCCATAAAAGTGTGAAAGCATACCAAATGAATGTCCGTAACCAAATGTTCGATACTGAAGATAACCAAGCTCGGCAAATAATTCATTTAGCTCATGACAAATATCTGAACACTTTACGCCTGGTTTAATTAATTCTAATCCACGCTTATGCACTTTAACATTTGCCTCCCAAGCTTTAAGAGAAGCATCATCGGCATGATCTAAAAATAAAGTTCTCTCAAGTGCAGTGTAGTATCCTGAGATCATTGGAAAAGTATTTAAAGATAAAATATCTCCTTTAACTAATTTTCTATTAGTCTTTGGATTGTGAGCTCCATCTGTATTGATACCTGATTGAAACCATACCCAAGTATCCATGTACTCAGCGCCTGGATAACTTTTAACAATCTCTCTTTCCATTCTATCTCTTGCTGCTATTGCTACTTCAATTTCTGTATTATCTTCTCTAATATTTTTAACTATTTCTTCACCACCAATGTCTGCAATTCTTGCACCATTTCTAATGATCTCAATTTCTTCGTTAGATTTAATCATTCTAAGTTTCATTAGATCTTTTGAAACATCACTAAACACAGAGAAAGTAAAAATAGATCCTATTTTTTCTCGCATATCTAATGTTACATGATCATTTTCTATTCCAATATTTTTTGGAGGTTCATCTCTTCCAATAATTGAAACAATGGCTCTTAAAAAATTATCCCTTTTCCAATCGGTATAAATAACGTTATCACAATGAGATCTACGCCATGGTTGACTTGCATCAATGTTAGCTGAAATTGTTGAGATTTTATTTTGAGTGATCACGCATCCGTAAGGTCTCCCAAAAGAGCAATAAATAAAACCTGTGTAATATGCAACGTTATGCATTGAGGTTAAGATAACCATATCAAGACCATTTTGATCCATCACTGATCTAAGTTTGCTTACTCGATCATTATATTCTTTGTCTGAGAAAGGTAATTTTACTTTTTCACCATTTTTAAGTTCAAAGAAATCTGGTCGTTCCATATTAATTTAATGCTATATATCTTTTGTTCCATCTCATTATTAAACTGTAATAAAATATAGATACAAAAAGAAAAAAACCACCGATTATAGTATTGGTGGATGGAACTTCATTAATTCCAAATAATGGTAACCAAACCCAAAAAATTCCACCTACAACTTCAGTTAAAGATAATAAAGTTAATTCTGCTGCTGGTATCGCTTTAGATCCAATTGAATATAAAATTAAACCAAAACAAACTAGTGTCCCATGCAAAGAAAATAAAGCTCCGTTATAGCTAGATGAAAAGAAAACTAGGTCTTTTAATAAAATCATAATTGTTGCAAAAACAAAACAAAAGAAACCAGCAAAAGCTACGGTTGTGAATTTTGGTGTTTCTTTTCTCCATCTTAGAGTTACAGAAAAAACTGAGAAACCAATTGAAGAAGTTAAACCAAATACGAAACCAATTAATGATTTTTCACCAGTGTTTCCAAGTGCCATAATAATGATACCAACTGTTGCAATTATTATTGATATCCAGACATTGAGAGAAATTTTTTCTCTTAAAAATAAAAATGCTAATAATGCTGTAAAAAAAGGCATTGCTGCTAAACAAAGCAAAGTAACTGCCGCACTAGTATTTGTAATTGAATAAATGAATGTAATCATAGCGATCCCCAATCCAGATCCACCAATTACTCCAGATAAACCTATTTTATAATAGTTTTTGTAAAAATTTTTTCCTTCCTCGAAAAATAAATAAAGATTTAATAAAATGAAAATTGTTAAACCCCTGCCAAAAATGTACTGCCAAGGTACCAATTGCGGATTATCCATGTATCGAACTACTAATGGGCCAAATGACCACAAGAGACCAGCAAAAAGTACAACAGGAATAGCAATTCTTGGATTTCTCAACTCTAACATATTCAGAAATCTAATTGTAAATAGAATTTTCTACAACAAAAATACGTTTCTAAACTAAATTTTGATTTGAAAGGTTGGGGAAAAAGCAATCAACGATATCTCCTTTTTTAAATTTTGATTTACCCGCTGGTAACAAAACCCAAATATTTGATTTTACAAATGATTTAATTCTAAAAGATTCTTGCCCTTTTAAAATTTCAACATTTATTTTTCCATTCTTAGTTGTGCTTAATTGGCTCTTAACAAATCTTGTGAAATTCTTTTTTTTATCAAAACCATTTGTCAAAATAGCTTTAATTGATTTTTCTTCTGATAATCCTAAAGCATTTAAAATATATGGAATTACAAAAAATCTAAAACATGCAGCAGAGGAAATTGGATTTCCAGGGAGTCCGAATATTGCCTTTTCTTTTCCTTTGATTTTTGCAAACATTATTGGTTTTCCTGGCCTTATTGCAGCGCTTTTGAAATAGCTTGATAACTTAAATTTTTTAACAACATCAGGTATAAAATCAAACTTACCAGCAGATACAGCACCTGACGTGATAATAATATCATCTTTAGATTTAATTAATTTATTTATTTTTTGTTTAAAAATATTTTGATGATTATCTCTTAATATACCTCCGCTTTTAAAATTATATAAAAAATTTTGATTTAAGTTTTTAATATAGTGTGTGTTGGAATTTCTTACCATCCAATTTGGAATATTATCTTTGTCTGATATTTCGTTTCCAGTTGAAAAAAATAATATATTAATCTTTTTTTTTACTTTAATTTTTTTAATACCTAAACTTTTAAAAGCTAAAATATGGTTTGGTTGAACAATTGTATTTTTTTTTATTACAGCCTCCCCTTTTTTATAATCTGAACCCGCAAACCTGACGTGACTAAATTTTTTTATTTTTTGGTCAATTAAAATATATTTTTTATTAGGCACAAAAATTATTTGTTCTATAGGAATAATTGTATCAAAACCCTTTGGAATAATTCCTCCAGTCATTATTTCAGCAGTATCAAATTTTTTTATTTTTTTTTTAAGCGGTTTCATTCCTGCTGCAATTGATCCAATAATTTTAAATTTTTTTGGTAATTTTTTTTTTAATCCATTAGTATCTTTTGAATTAATCGCGTACCCATCAAATGCAGCGTTATCTCCTGCTGGATAATTTATATTAGAATAAATATTGGTAGAAACTACTCTATTTAAAGAATTTATACTCTTTATAGTTTCGTCTTTAATTTTAATTTTGGCTTTTTTTAAAATTGTTTTTGATTTTTCGTAACTAATCATTTTTGAGTATTTCTTCAGCTTTTTTTAAATCTTCTTTTGTATTTATATTAAAGAAAGGATCATTATTTGAAAACTCCATATTAATTATTTTTACCCCAGTATTATTTGCCCACAACTCTACTTTTCTTTCTCCATTGTTTAAATCCTTCTCTAACTTATCTAATAAATTAATAGACCATAAGCCAAATATATTATGTCGTGTGTTGTTTGACTTAATGAAAAATAATTCACTTTCATTAAAATTAATGTTTTGAATAAAATATTTAAGTATTTGTCTCTTAAAAAAAGGTGTATCAACAGGGAAAGTTGCTATCCATTTGTAGTCTTTTTGATTTTCTTTTATCCATTTCATAGCTGATAAAACTCCACCTAACGGACCAAGGCCTTTTTCAAAATCTTCGATTATTGAAATTTTTTCTGAATTATGAAAATTAATTTTATTATTTGATACTATTAAGAGTTCCTTAAATTCATCAATAATTTCAGTCAACATATGATCAATTAACAATTTACCAGCTAACTTTACTTGGGATTTATCTTCTCCAAACCTTTGTGACTTACCGCCAGCTAGCAGAGTGCCTAAAATATTGTTATGATCCATCTGTAAAATATAAAACATTCAAAGTTGAATTAAAGAAATTAAATGGATTTAAGAATTTTAGAAATCGCCTCACGCACAGAAAACAATAAAGTTCTTGAAAACTATACTCATAAATCAAAAAACAAAAATCCAATATGTGGTGATGAGATGGAAATAAGCCTTATTGTTAAAGATGAGGTTGTAAAAGACATGGGATATCAATGTAAATCGTGTGTTTATTGCCAGGCCTCTGTTAGTTTACTATCAAGAAAAATAAAGGGAAAAAACATAAAGGAGGTTAAAGATTTTATTACAACTGGAGTACAACTTTTCGAAAATGTTAAGCTAAACTTAGAAAAACATTGGAAAGATTTTAAAGAAATCTTAGATAAAAAAAACCTTTCTCGTAAAGAATGTTTGTTGCTACCTTTGAAGACTGTTTTGAAAGCTTTAAAAATTTAAATGATTAAAATCACTAAACCAATTTTACAAAAAGCATTACTTGCAGGTTTTTTTTCTGCATTCACAATTGGTGTGCTAACAGTCCTTACTTATAAAACTACACTAGGATATTTTATTGCAGCTTCATTCGGTTCCTCAATGGTTTTACTATTCGGTTTTCCCGAAAGCCCATTTGCACAACCAAAGAATGTTTTTTTTGGACATTTGGTAACCGCTTTAATAGGAGTAATTTTTGTAAACTATATTCCGTTACCTATTTATATCAGTATTGCAATTGCTGTTGGAGCTGGAGTTTTTTTAATGATTTTATTTAATATTGTCCATCCACCTGCTGGTGGAAATCCAATTATAGTTATTATAGGCAGTGCCTCTTATGATTATTTAATTAATCCAATAATTTTTGGTTGTATAATTATATTGCTATTAGCAATTATAATTAACAAATATTTATTAAAAAAGAACTATCCATTAAAATAGATTTATGAATTCAAAATACAAAGTTTTAAAATATTCATCTAATAAGTTTGAAAATATAGATGATTTAATTTCAATTGAAGAACCATTGGAAATTTCATTGAAATATAAAGAATCTGATAAGTGGATAAATCAAAGTTTATCTATAACAATGAGAACTCCAGGTGATGATGAGGATCTTGTAAGAGGATTTTTATATAATGAACAAATTATAACAAATATTGGTGATATTGATTCAATAGAAAGTTATGGAGATAAAGTTGGTCAATACAATATTCAAAATAAAATTTTAGCAACTTTAAATAATTCTAAAAATATAAATATTGCAAAAATAAAAAGAGAATTTTTAACTAATTCCTCATGTGGTGTATGTGGAAAATCTTCTCTTGATGCTCTAGAAATAATTAAAAAAAATAAAACAAATTCATCAGAACCCAAAATCAAAAAAGAGGTAATTGTTAAATCACCAAATATATTGAGAGAAGGCCAATCAGAATTCAGTAAAACAGGTGGAATTCATGCAAGTGGTCTTTTTAATAGCAATGGAGAATTAGTTGCTGTCAGAGAGGATGTGGGAAGACACAATGCTCTAGATAAACTTATTGGTTGTGCATTAAAGAACAATCAAATTGATCCGAAAAACCAATTTATAACATGCTCAGGCAGACTAAATTTTGAATTGGTTCAAAAGGTCTTGATGACGGATATAGGTATAATGATAGGAGTTGGTGCGCCAACTAGTCTAGCTATTGATTTAGCGAATAAATTTGACATTACCCTTGTTGGTTTCGTAAAGAGGGACAGTTTTAATATTTACACAAATAACAAAAAAGTTATTGTGGGCTAAATTAATAAAAGGGTATTTGTGTCAAAAAATATAAGTAATTTATCAGGCAGAATAGGCTTAAAAGACAACCTATTTAAGCAAATCTCAGAAAATACCTTAAGCGATAATCCACAAGATATTAAAGAAATTGCCAAAAAGCATAACCTAGGTGTTTCAACTCTCCATGGTGCAGAATCCTTTTATGAGTTTTTAAGACCCTCTCATAGAGAAAAGAAAGCTTTTGTTTGTAACGGTAGTGCATGCATGTGCGCAGGCACTCAAGACAAATTAAAAGATAAATTAAAAGAAAAACTAGGTGATGACAAAGTTGGAGAAATGTTCTGCTTAGGTCATTGTTATGAAAACTATGCTTTCCATTATGATGGAGAAAATTATGCTGGTAAAGATATAGAAAAAATTGACCAAATAATTAAAGGTGAAGAAATTAAACAAGATAAGTTTTTCTCTAAAAGTTATGCAACAACAAGTTTTTTAATGGATGACAAGTTATCTTCAACAGATCAGTTCAAAGAGCAATTAAGTAAATTTTTAAAAATAGATAAAAAAGAAATAGTAAAATCATTATTAGATTCAAATTTAACAGGAAGAGGCGGTGCTGGTTTTCCAACAGGAATGAAATGGGATTTCTGTAGTAAAGCAAAAGGAGATAAAAAATATGTTATCTGTAATGCAGATGAGGGCGACTCTGGTGCTTTCTCAGATAGATATTTATTAGAGGACCAACCTTTAAAAGTTATTTTTGGAATGGTGATTTGTGGTTATGTAATAGGAAGTAATGAAGGAGTTTTATACATTAGAGGTGAATATCCTAAATCTATTGAAGCAATAAATGGCTGCATTAATGAACTTAAAAAATTAAATTTACTAGGTGAAAATATTTTAGGAACCAATTTTTCTTTTGATCTTGGAATTTGTATTGGACAAGGTGCTTATATTTGTGGAGAAGAAACAGCTTTGATTGCATCTATTGAAGGAAGAAGAGCAGAAGTTGACGTAAGACCTCCGTTTCCTGTAACAGAAGGCTTATATAAAAAACCAACGGTAGTTAATAATGTTGAAACATTGGCTGCTGCAACTGGAATTTTATTAAATGGATCAGAAAAATTCTCTTCAGTTGGAAATAAAAAATCAGCCGGAACAAAATTAGTTTGTTTAGATAGTTTCTTTAACAACCCAGGTGTTTATGAAATTGATATGGGTACACCAATGAAAAAAATATTTAATGAAATTGGTGGTGGATATAAAGAGCCTGTTAAAGCTTTTCAAATAGGAGGTCCATTAGGTGGGGTTGTTCCTTTAAGTGAAATAGAAAATTTAAATTTAGATTTTCAAGAATTCACAGCAAAAGGTTTTATGTTAGGTCACGCAAGTGTAGTTAGTATTCCAAAAGATTTTCCAATGGCTGAATACATTCATCACTTGTTTGAATTCTCAGCTGAAGAATCATGTGGAAAATGTTTCCCAGGAAGACTTGGATCTTACAGAGGTAAGGAGATGTTTGACCAAGCTAAGAAGAAAACAGCTAAAATTCCTTTAAAATTGCTTGAAGAATTGTTGGTTACTATGCAAAAAGGATGTCTATGTGCTCTTTGTGGAGCAATCCCAACTCCAATTCAGAACATCCTAAAATACTTTGGTGATGAAATGAAAAATGATATGGTGAAAGATAATTAATGAGCTCAGAAAAAAGAAAAATTGCTTATATTGATGGAAAACCATACGAAATTGGTCCTAAACACACATCTATTTTAAAATTTGTAAAAAGTTATGTGGGTGAAAAAAAAGTACCTACTTTATGTGATGATCCAAACCTTGCTCCTTATGGTGCTTGCAGAGTTTGCTCTGTAGAAGTTGCTTTAGAAAAAGATGGTCCAACAAGAGTAGTCGCATCTTGTCATACTCCAGTTGCTGAAAACCAACATATCTTTACTTCAAATGAAGCTTTAACAAATCTAAGAAAAAATATTGTTGAATTAGTTTTAACAGACCATCCAATGGAATGTGATACTTGTGAGGTAAACAATAATTGTGAATTACAAACAGTAGCAAACGATCTAGGAGTTGCTGATCACAGATACAACAGTCCTAAACAGCACAAAGGTATACCAAGAGATACTTCTCATGATTATATGAGAATGAACTTAGACAACTGTATTAATTGTGGAAGATGTGTCAGAGCTTGTGATGAAATTCAAGGTTCATTTGTACTAACAATGAGCGGAAGAGGTTTTGAATCTAGAATAACAACTGATAATGATATGATGTTTGGAGATAGTTCATGTGTATCTTGTGGAGCATGTGCACATACATGTCCAACAGACGCTATCTCAGATGTTTTTCAATCTAAATCTGTAGCTGTAGATAAAAAAGTTAGAACAACTTGTTCATACTGTGGTGTTGGATGTAATTTAGAAGCATCAATAAAAGATGATAAAGTTGTTGCAATAGATACTCCAAAACAAACAGAGGTAAATGCTGGTCATACTTGTATTAAAGGAAGATATGCATTTAGTTTTTATGATCATCCAGACAGATTAAAAACACCTTTAATTAAAAGAAATGGAAAGTTTGAAGAAGCTTCTTGGGATGAAGCTTATGATTTTATTAAAAAAGAAATTAACAGAATTACAAAAGATAACGGTCCAGATGCCTTTGCTGGAATTTCTTCCGCAAGATGTACGAATGAAGAAAATTATGTTTTTCAAAAAATGATTAGAGCGGCTGTGGGAACTAACAGTGTAGATTGTTGTGCAAGAATTTGTCATTCACCAACAGCTTGGGGAATGCAACAAACTTTTGGGACTGGAGCAGCAACTAACTCTACAGAAGATATCTATCATGCAGATTTATTTTTGGTAATTGGAGCTAATCCAACTAATGCTCATCCTGTAACAGGTGCAAAAATAAAACAGCAAGTCATGAAAGGTAAAAAATTAATTGTGCTTGATCCAGTTACAACTGAACTTGCGAAACTTGCTGATTATCATATTAAACTAAGACCAGGAACTAATGTTGCAGTTCTAAATATGATGTTGCACTTTATTATTAAATCAAAACTTTATAATGCAGATTTTGTTAGAGATAGAACTGAAGGTTTTGATAATTTCTTAAAAGAAATTGAAAGACAAGATGTTGATCATTTAGCAAAAGTAGCTGGTGTAGATAAACAATTAGTTAAAGAAGCAGCAATTGCATATGCTACTGCAAGAAATTCAATGGAGTTCCATGGCTTAGGAGTTACTGAACACGAACAAGGATCTAAAACTGTAATGTTAATTGCAGATCTAGCAATGATTACTGGAAACATTGGACGAAAAGGTGTCGGGGTTAATCCTTTAAGAGGTCAAAACAATGTTCAGGGTGCAGCAGATATGGGATGTCAACCACACCAAGGTGCTGGTTATTTTCCTGTAGCTGATGAAAAGCATCAAGAATTCTACACAGAAAAATATGGAGTAACTCACCCAACTAAGCCAGGATTAAAAATTCCTCAAATGTTTGAAGCTGCAATAAACAAGGAATTAAAAGGTTTATGGATCATTGGAGAAGATATTGTTCAAACAGATCCTAATAGTGCTCATGTTATTGAAGCTATGAATTCTTTAGAACTTTTAGTCGTTCAAGAAATATTTATGAGTGAAACAGCAAAATTAGCGACTGTTGTTCTGCCAGGTACTACTTTCTTAGAAAAAGATGGAACTTTTACAAACACTGAGAGAAGAATTCAAAGAGTGAACAGAGCTGTACCTCCTCTACCTGGAACTAAACCTGATGGATTAATTGTAACTGAGATGATGCAGAAATTAGGTTTTGATCAGCCCACTTATGATGCAGATCAAGTTCTAGCAGAAATTTCTGATATCGTTCCTTTCTTTAAGGGTGTTACTAGAGAGAGACTTGGAAAATTTGGATTACAATGGCCAGTTCAAGAAGATGGAACTGATACAAAAATTTTACATACGGAAACATTTAAATTAGGTAAAGGCAGATTAAAAAACTTTGATTGGAAAGAATCATCAGAAATAGAAGCTAATCAAAAAGACTATCCTTTAATTTTAACAACTAGTAGAGTTTTACAACATTACAATGCAGCAACAATGACTAGAAGAACAAAAAATATAAATATTGTTGATGAAGATGTTTTATTAATTCATCCTAAAGATGCGGCTCTTAGAGATCTAAATACTGGTGATATTGGAAGACTTTATTCAGGTAGAGGTGAGGTTGCACTTAAAGTTGAGGTTACAGACAAAGTTAAAGAAGGAATTGTGTTTACTACGTTCCATTTCCCAGAACATATGGTTAATATGGTTACAGGTCATGGTAAAGATGAAGAAACAATGTGTGCAGAATACAAAGTATCTTCTGTTGAAGTACAAAAAATCTCTAATCAATTTAAAACAGAAGTTAAACCAAAAGAAAATCAAGCTGAAGTTAGTTAATTAAAATGACCATTGGTTGGCATTTTGATAATACCTATTCAAAGTTACCAAATATTTTTAAAGAAAATATTAAACCGACTCCTGTTCATGATCCTGAATTGGTAATTTTAAATGAAGAACTAGCATCTACTTTAAATTTAGATTTTTCAAAAACAGACAAAAAAAAATTAGCAGAAATATTTTCTGGAAACTCTATACCAGAAGAAACAAATACCATTGCACAAGCATATGCAGGTCATCAATTTGGACACTTTACTATATTGGGAGATGGTAGAGCAGTTTTATTGGGTGAGCATTTAGTTAACAATGATAATCGCTTTGACATTCAGTTTAAAGGTTCAGGAAGAACTTCTTTTTCTAGAGGTGGTGACGGAAGAGCAGCGCTAGGACCTATGCTTAGAGAATATATTATCAGTGAAGCGATACATTCATTAAATATTCCAACTACTAAAAGTCTTGCTGTTGTTAAAACAGGAGAAAAAGTTGTAAGAGAAAATCTATTACAGGGTGCTATATTAACAAGAGTTGCATCAAGTCATCTTCGGGTTGGAACATTTCAATATATAGCTGCAACTCAAAAAATTGAAAACTTAAATACTTTAGTCGACTATACAATAAACAGACATTATCCAGAAATCAAAACATCAAATTCAAAAGCATTAGATCTGTTAAATCTTGTAATGGAAAAACAATGCAAGCTAGTAATCAATTGGATGAGAGTTGGATTTATTCATGGGGTTATGAACACTGACAACATGGCAATTTCAGGTGAAACAATAGATTATGGTCCTTGTGCATTTATGGATCATTATGATCCAAAAACTGTATTTAGCTCAATCGATAAATTTGGAAGATATGCCTTTTCTAATCAACCACCAATTACAAAGTGGAATTTAGCAAGATTTGCAGAATGTTTAATCCCTCTAATTGATAAAAATGAAGATACTGCAATTAAATTAGCAACAGATTTAATAGATAATTTCCAAAATATTTATGAAGATAAATGGTTAAATATGATGAAAGATAAGCTTGGTCTATTTGGTGAGGATAAAAATGATAAAAAATTAATTAATGATTTGTTTAATTGGATGGAAAAAAATAAAGCAGATTACACAAATACTTTTTGTAATCTAATGGATATCAATTCTGATGAAATTTACAAAAATAATGATTTTATCGATTGGAAAAATGATTGGAAAAAAAGATCTGAGTTAAATAATTTAACTAAAGAAAAACAAATTAAACTAATGAGAGAAAATAATCCAATAGTTATTCCTAGAAATCATAAAGTAGAAGAGGCTTTAGCTGAAGCGGAAAAAGGAAGTTTAGATAAGATGAAAAAATTATTAGCTATTTTAAAAAATCCTTACGAAAATCAGAGTAATATTGAAGAATATCAAAAGCCTTCTCCATCGAGCAATGAAAAATATCAAACTTTTTGTGGTACTTAGTTGCTAAATTTTTTCCACTGATTTAGAGGTGGCATCATATGCTCAATATTTTTTGAGTCTTTTGCAGTAAGCAAAATATCTGCTGAAATTGATATTCTGTTATTATTTTCAACAAATGGCTGAGTACCATGCCTTGATTTCGATGGGAAAATTATAATATCATCCTCAGAACAATTTAAATCTATTAAGCTTGAATTTTTAACATTTCTATTTTTAAAAATTTTTGACAAGCTTACTGTTTTTGACAAAAATAAAGAGGGTATAAATTCATTTGGATGGTCCATATTAACAAACTGAATATTTGAATCTGTTGATGATTTTTTTAAATAATAAGCAAATGATAAATGCGACTGCATATGTCGATGATGTTTAATATTTTCCTGGCCATCAGATAAAGTTGCCCAAGATCTTTGAAAATAAAAGTCAAGTTTGGTTGGATCAATATCAAAATAATCAATATATTTTTTTACATGTTTTGATATTTCAATAAAAAATAGATCGAATTTTTTGTTTTTATGTAGCTCATCATGTCCTTGTGTGTCACCTGTCCAAGAATTATTATTTTTCTTATAATCTGGTTGATAAGAATTTTTTGTCATATTGAGAATTTCTTTTATAAGTTCTTCTTTATATTTTTGAGTTAGTCCTAAATTAGATTTATATACAGATAATGGAAATAAGTTTAGAATTTGATATTCCATAAAAATATTTTATTAAAGAACATATGGCTCTGGTCTAGCTGTTTTTCCTAATACTCTCTCAACAGCAAAATCGCTGATATCAATTGTTTGATAAGATCCAGTTGTAATTAACTCAGTTAAGGCTCTGCCAATGCCAGGTGCCTGCATCAATCCTCGGCCTGTAAATCCAGAGGCCATATAAACATTCTCATATTTTGGATGCTTACCAACAACTGCATTATTATCTAATCTATTACAATCATAGTAACCTGCCCATCCACCAGTTAACTTTAATTCTTCAAAGGCAGGTATTCTCTTAGCAAGAGCTGGCCAAACTAATTCCTCAAAATCATTCCAAGCTGGTTCTAAATCATCTGCATCAAATACAGAAATAGGTGATCCTGCTAAATATTCTCCTCCTTCTGGCCTCCAATAAACACCGGTTGTTAAGTCTCCACTCAGTGGCATCTCTTTTATATATGTTGGGCATTTTACTCTAAACACAGTGTGCTTTTGAGGAACAACAGGAATATCTTCTAACAATTCCTTTGTCCAACAACCAGCTGCAGAAACAATTGTTTTAGCATTTATTTCAGAAATACTTTTAACTTCACCTTTAATAAATTCTGCTCCAAGATCTATTGCTTTACTTTTAAGAGCGCTATGAAACATAAATGGATCAATCCATCCTTCACTTTGATTATCCGTATAAGTTGCTGTCTCTATCCCTTCACTATTCACATAAGGGAAAACCTTAGATAATTCTGATCCTTTAATATTTTTTGTTCCTGCATCACATTCTTTATGATTTTCTAATGCTCTATATTGCTCTTCAGCATGTTCAGGACCAAACATTAAAAGATATCCATTGGTTACCATGCTAGCTGTTGGATTAGGATTTTTTTCTGTTTTTAATAATTCAGGTAATTGGAAAATAAATTCTCTTGCAAATTTTCCTAATAAAATATTTTCTTTTTGGAAAAATTGTCTTCTAAAACCACCTAGAGATAATGGGAATGAAGCTGTTTTATAAGTAGGGTCTCTTTCAATAACTTTTACTTTTCTGCCTTCTTTGGATAAAAAATAAGCAGTTGCCGCACCTATTATTCCACCACCAATTACTACAACATCATCCATATTTAATTTAACATAATTAAGCTTGTATTTAGAATTAGTGCAAAGCTACACCAAAGTAAATATGGAATCATTAGGTAGGCACTCAATATCTTGACGCGTTTAAACTTTAAAATAAGATTGATTATCAATGCAATTAATATGATTAATATTAAAAGAGCCAAAACCATATTATGGAAAACAAAGAAAACTATACTCCAAGTTGTATTAAATGCTAAATGAATAAAATATATATAAACAGTATTTATATCTCTATGTTTCGTATGCCAATAAAGCCATATTGAAATTGTCATTAATGTATACAAGGTGGTCCAAACAGGTCCGAATATCCAATCTGGTGGATTAAATGATGGTTTATTTAGTAATGAGTACCATGGCTCTTTAAATGTAAGGGTAGCTAAACCGCCAATTAATGAAGCAGAGAATGTAATAGCAAGAAACAATATAAATGTTAAAAATTTATTTTTAAACATGCTAGATATATACATAACAAAAAATGAGTAAAAAAACTATTTGGATTACTGGCGGTAGTACAGGGATTGGCAAAGCTTTAGCAATTAAGTTTGCAAGTAAGGGATGGAACGTTGCTATATCTGCAAGAAGAGCTGAATTACTAAATGAGCTTTCAAATTCTTATGAAAATATATCAAGTTTTCCTTTAGATGTAACAGATAAAGAAAAGTGCAAAGATGTATTTAACGATATTAAAAACAAATATGAAAATATAGATATTTGTTTTTTTTCAACTGGAACATGGGATCCTAAAAAAGAGAAAGATATTGATGTAGAACAAATGGAAGATGTCTTTAAAGTAAATTTTTTTGGAACTGTAAATAGTATTAAAGCAGTTGAACAATACTTTAGAGATAAAAAAAAAGGTATAATTACTATTGTTTCGTCAATTGCAGGATATAGGGGGTTACCTAATTCAACTGGCTATGGACCATCTAAATCGGCATTAAATAACTTAGCTGAAAGTTTGTACTTTGATTTTAAAAGGTACAATGTACGTGTTTGTTTAGTATCTCCTGGATTTATTAAAACACCAATGACAGATAAAAATGATTTTAAAATGCCTTTTTTAAAAACTCCTGAGTATGCTGCAGATCAAATTTATGAAGGTTTAGTTAACAAAAATATATTTGAAATACATTTTCCAAAATCACTTACAATTACATTAAAACTATTGAGTTTTTTACCGAGTAAAATTTATTTTGGTTTAGTTGGAAAACTAACGAAATATCAAAAAAAATAGTTAATCTTTTACAAATACAACTGTCAATTCAGCTACTTTAAAACCAAATTTAGTCATTGTTGCTCTATTAATTGCAACTCTATCATCTTGTTTAAAAATCCAATCATCGAAAGTTATTTTTAATTCTTTACCTTTAACAGGAACTAATAAAACATATTCAAATTTAAACGCTGGTCCGTACGAATATCCTATTGCTTTACCTACAACATCTCCTGCTGTTCCTTCGTAATTATGCTCATCAATTTTATTTATTGTCCATTCTCGGTCTTGAACTTCACCATCATCCCAATTAAATTTTTCTTTAAGAATTAATTGCTTTCCATCCCAGGTTCCATTTAAATCTGCAGAAAATTGTCTTGTAACTTTTCCTGATCTATTTTGCAGAACGCCCCAAGCCTTAACATTTCCAGATAAGTATTCCTCAATAATTAATCTTGGTTCTTTGTTTTTAAAGTCTTCTGGTTTCATAGCGCTATTATTTGAGCAACTTGTAATTAAGAATAATGAAATTATCAATGAAATTGACTTAATTATTTTTATATGTCGCATAAATATCTCCATTATTTTTATTTGTTTTGCATTGAAAATTGTATCAGATCAATATTTTTTGACTTAAATCCAGCTTCACAATAAGAAAGGTAAAACTCCCACATTCTTTTAAATGTTAAGTCAAAACCTTGATTTTTTATTAAATCCCATTTTTTTAAAAACTCATTTCTCCATATAGCCAATGTATTTGCATAATGGTCAGCATAAGAAATATATGAATTTATATTTAAACCATTATCAGAAACATAACGATTAATGCTATTTTTATTTGGTAAAAAACCACCAGGAAAAATATATTTTTGAATAAAATCTTGTTTGTTTTTGTATCTGTCAAACAACCTATCATCGATAGTAATTGCTTGAATAGCTGCTTTACCACCATCAGATAAGTTGGTTTTAATAGTTTTAAAATAACCCTCTAAATAATTTTGACCAACTGCCTCAATCATCTCTATAGAGGCAATTGAATTATATTTGCCTTTAAGATCTCTGTAATCTTTTATTTCAATATTCACTTTTTCGTTTAAACCACAATTAAAAATTCTTTCTTTTGCGTATTCAAATTGTTTTTTTGATATTGTGATACAGTCAAGTTTAACATCATATTTTTTACCTAAGTATTCAGCAAAACCTCCCCAACCACATCCTATTTCTAAAACTTTGTCGCCATTATTTGGTTTAATTAAATCAATTAATTTTTGATATTTGTTATTTTGAGCATCAGAAAGATTTTTTGATTTATCATCAAATATAGCACTAGAGTAAGTAAGGGTGTCATCTAACCAAAGAGAAAAAAAGTCATTTCCAAGATCATAGTGTTTAGCAATATTTTCTTTGCTTCTACTTTTTGTATTTTTAATTATTTTATTTTTTACAAAATTAATTATAGGAAAATCAAGAAGGCCAGAAAATTTATATATGACTTCTATATTTCTTGCAGTTAATTCAATTAAATTTGATAAATTATCAGTTTCAAATTCACCTCTCATGTAGCTCTCAGCAAATCCAATACTGCCGCCTCTAATTAAATTATAATTAAAATCTGGTTTTTTGATTAAAATATTTGCATGCAATTTTTCATTTGGATTTCCAAACTTTAAAACTTTTCCATCATGTGTAGTGAGCTCTAGATAACCATAACTTATTTTATTAAGAAATTTAAAAACTAATTTATCTGCAGTGTTATTTAAAAACATTAATTTTCTACTGTTATATTATTTTTAATTTTAAATTTTTTCTTTATAAATTTAATTCCTTTAATCCACAATTTAAACGCTTCAAAATGTATCGCAGAGATAATTTTAAATGTCATTAAAGGGTGTTTAAGATAAGAATTCATTAAGTTTTTACTTGTCAAATCAGATCTTTCACCATCTTGAGATGCAAAAAGAATTTTTCCTTCTTGATCATATTGATCAATCACAACTGATAACTTCTGCTCTGGATTTAATATCCTAAAAAAATAATTACAATCCATTTCAATAAATGGTGAAACATGAAATTTCTTTGAGCAATTATTTTGAATTAATTTATTTTGTCCCTCTACTTTAAAGACATATGTGTGTTGCTCACCAAATGTATTCTTAACTTCATATAAAATAGAAATTAAATTATCATTTCTATCATATACAAAAAAAATACTTAGTGGATTAAAAACATAACCAAATATTCTTGGATAGCATAAAAGTTTAACTTTTATATTCTCTGCACTGATTTCGTTATTAATTAGATTTTTTTTTACCCATTCAAAAAGAGATGTCCCATCACGATCACCATGATCTTTCTCATAAAAACTAATAAGATTAAATTTATTTAATGAAAAAAATTTTAATTTATCATTAAGCTCATTTAGCTCTGATAGATCTATAAATAATGAAAATACTTTATATTTAAAAAAATGTTCTTTTGGCTTAAATCTCTTATGGATTACATTTCCATTATATATACAAGAACTAATCATTAAGGTTTTTCAGCATTTCAATAGATGATTTTATTCCATCTTCATGAAATCCGTAACCAAAATAACTGCCACAAAAAAGTAAATCTTTTTGATTTTGTATTTTAATAAGCTCTGATTGAGCATCTAACGCTTTTTGATCGTAATATGGATGTGTAAATTTTACTTTTCTCAATATTTTTTTCTCATCAATATCGAAGTAAGGATTTAGTGTTAAGAAAATATTTTCATCACACTTTAAATTTTGTAATAAATTTAACCAGTAGGTTATTGAATTTTTCTCTAAATTCTTGTCATCTATTGATGAATTCCAAGAAGACCAAGCTTTTTTATTTTTTGGCATGGCCCGCTGATCTGTATGTATGTAAGCTATATTTTCTTTGTAACTAAAATTCGAAAGAATATTTCTCTCATTCTCAGTTGGATTTTCAATTAACTTTAAGGCTTCATCAGCATGTGTTGCTAAAACTACTTTATCATAATCAAAAAATTCGCTTTCTCCGCCATAGTATAGGTCTAATCCAGATGATTTTCTTTTAACTCTTGTAACTTTGTAATTTTTGTAGTGTTCACCACTTATTTGAGAAAGTATTTTACTAACATAAGTTCTGCTTCTATTGGTTACTGTGTACCACTGCGGTCTATTTTTCAATTTAAACAATCCATGATTTTGGAAAAATCTAAGAAAGAAACTAATTGGCATCTCACTCGCTTCATAAGGAGGCATAGACCAAATTGCAGATACCATTGGTATTATATGATAATCAACAAATGTTTTTGATAGTTTATTTATTTTTAAATATTCACCTAAAGTAATTTTATCATTTGATACATGTACTTGATCACTTTTTTTATAAAATTTAATGATATCAAAAAACATTTTTAAGAATTCTGTGTTAAACAAATTTGATTTATTAGAGAAAATTCCACTCAATCCTTTTCCGCAATATTCAAAGTTTGTATTATCTACTGAAACTGAAAAAGACATATTACTTTTTTCAATTTGAATATCATTTTCCTTAAAAAAATTAATTAAATTTGGATAAGTTTGAAAATTAAAAACAATGAAACCAATATCTACTGAAACTTTTTTTTCATCAAAAAAAATATCTATTGTATGAGAGTGTCCACCAAAATGATCTTCTCGCTCAAAAAGATCTACATGATGTTTTTTAGATAAATAATAAGCAGCACTTAATCCGGAAATACCTGAACCAACAACAGCAATTTTCATTAATTATTATGCTGCATCTTCTTTAAACTCATCCATACTTGGACAAGTACAAAAAATATTTTTATCTCCGTATACGTTATCAACCCTTGCAACCGGAGGCCAAAATTTATTTGCTTTTAAGAATTTTGCAGGATACGCAGCTTGCTCTCTTGAATATTTATGATTCCATTCATCTGAAGCTAATTCAATATCTGTATGAGGTGCATTTTTAATTGGATTATCAACTTTATCAAATTTTCCTGATTTGATCATATCTATTTCTGATTTAATATTAATCAAAGTATCACAAAATCTATCTAGTTCAGACAAGCTTTCACTTTCAGTTGGTTCAATCATCATTGTGCCTGCTACTGGCCATGACATTGTTGGTGCATGAAAACCATAATCGATCAATCTTTTAGCTATGTCTTCTTCGGTAATCCCTGTTTCAGTTTTAATTGATCGAATATCAATAATACATTCATGGGCTACATTACCGTTTGAACCTTTATAAAGAATTGGGTAATGATCTTTAAGTCTATGAGCTATATAGTTTGCATTTAGTATTGCAATTTGAGTAGCTAATTTTAAACCTTCAGAACCCATCATTTTAATATACATCCAGGAAATTGATAAAATACTTGAACTTCCCCAAGGTGCTGCTGAAACTGCTCCTATTCCTGTAGCAGGTCCACAGTCCTTAACAACAGGATGATTAGGCAAATAAACTTGTAAATGTCTTTTACATGCAATTGGTCCCATTCCTGGTCCTCCACCACCATGTGGAATACAGAATGTTTTGTGTAAATTTATGTGACAAACATCTGGACCAAAATTTCCAGGTCTTGCTATACCAACAAGCGCATTTAAATTTGCACCATCCATATAAACTTGGCCACCGTGTTTATGAATTAACTCACATATATCTGTAATTTTTTCCTCAAATACTCCGTGAGTAGACGGATAAGTAACCATTAATGCTCCAAGATTTTCAGAATGCATTTCTGCTTTTTTCTTTAAATCCTCAAAATCAACATTTCCTTCTTTGTCACAATCAACAACGACAACTTTCATTCCTACCATTTGTGCGCTAGCAGGATTAGTTCCATGTGCTGAGCTAGGTATTAAACATATGTTTCTATTTTCTTCTCCTCTATCTAAATGATATTTTCTAATAACCATTAATCCTGCATATTCGCCTTGGGCGCCTGCATTTGGTTGAAGCGAAACACCAGAAAAACCTGTAATTGATCTTAGCCAATTTTTAAGATCAGTGAATAAATCTCTATATCCTTCCATCTGCTCAATAGGTACAAATGGATGAGGCTCTGCTAATTCTCTCCACGAAATAGGTATCATTTCTGCAGTAGCGTTTAATTTCATAGTACATGAACCAAGTGCAATCATAGTTCTATTTAAAGCTATATCTTTATCTTCTAACTTTTTTAAATATCTAAGCATCTCAGTTTCTGAATGATAAGAATTAAAAACTGGGTGCTCTAAATATTTTGAAGTTCTTAATAAATTTTTTGGTAAATTAGGTAAACTTACTGTTGGGTCTTCTTTTTTAATTGATTCAGCTGCATTAAAAATTTTCAACAATTGATTTACTCTATAAACATTTTTCTTTTCATCAAAAGAAACTGCCAACATTTCAGAATTTACTCTTCTAATGTTTACCTTTTGATCTAAAGCATTTTTATAAATTTGATCCGTTTTATCTTTTGTTACAATTGTAACTGTGTCAAAGAAATGATCTGAATAAATTTCATATCCAGATTGTTTCAATTTATCTGCAAAATTTTTAGCTAATTGAGAAACTCTCTCAGCAATAGTTTTTATTCCATCTGGTCCGTGGTAAATGGCATATGCAGCTGAAACAATTGCTAATAAAGCTTGGGCAGTACAAATATTACTTGTAGCTTTATCTCTTCTTATATGTTGCTCCCTAGTTTGTAATGATAATCTGTAAGCTTTGTTTCCATGTCTATCAACAGAGACTCCCACTATTCTTCCTGGCATAGATCTTTTATATTCGTCTTTAGTTGCAAAGAAGGCTGCATGAGGTCCACCATAACCCATTGGAATTCCAAATCTTTGAGAACTTCCTACAGCAATGTCTGCTCCTAGTTCTCTTGGGGTTTTTAATTTAGCAAGTGCTAATAAATCACAAGCTAATATTGCTTTACCATTTTTTTTATGAATTTTACTAATTGCTTCACTAGGATCTTTTATATCTCCTAAAGTTCCCGGATATTGTAATATACCACAAACTAAATCTTCCTTTAATTGATCTAATACTTCATCTTCATTTCCAACAAGTACTTTTAATCCCATTGGTTCTGCTCTTGTTTGGATTACATCAATTGTTTGTGGGTGACAATTTTCTGAGACAAAAACTAAATTACTATCTTTTTTATTTAATCTATGACTTAATCCCATTGCTTCTGCAGCTGCTGTTCCTTCATCTAATAAAGATGCATTTGCAATATCCATTCCTGTAAAATCAACTATCATTTGTTGGAAATTAAGCAGCATTTCCAATCTTCCTTGAGCTACCTCGGGTTGATAAGGTGTATAAGAAGTGTACCAACCTGGATTTTCTAAAATATTTCTTAGAATTACATACGGCGTATAAGTGCCATAATAACCCATCCCTATAAAGTTAGAGTAAATTTGATTTTTTTTCGAAATCGCTTTTAATTTTCTTAATGCTTCATATTCTGAGTTAGATTCACCAATATTTAATTCATCTTTCAATTGGATTTTTTCTGGAACTGTACTTTTGATTAAATCATCAAGTGATTTGTAATTAAGCTCCTTAAGCATTTTATTTTGATCTTCATTTGAAGGTCCAATGTGCCTTTTTAAAAAATCTTTTTGAGAATTATGTAACATTAGCTAGCACTCTCCTTTGCAAATTTATCGTATTCTTCTTTATTCATAAGACTATCCATTTCAGATTGATCTTTCATTTTAAGTTTAAAAAACCATGCTGAACCCTCTGGATCTTCATTAATTTTAGATGGATCATCTACAATAGCTTGATTAGTATCTACTACTTCACCACTAACTGGAGTATAAACATCACTAGCAGCTTTCGTAGATTCTACTACTCCTGCAGTACCATCTTTTTCAACATTAGATCCTTTTTCAGGAAGTTCTGCAAAAACGATGTCGCCGAGCATTTCTGTTGCATGTTTTGTAATTCCTATTGTGGCTACATCTCCCTCTAAAGTAATCCACTCATGTTCTTTTGAAAATTTTACTTCACTCATTAATATACTCCTTTCACATAATTTTTTTTATAAAATGGTAATGCACAAACATTTGCTGGATGTTTTTTCCCTCTTACCTCAAGCAAAATTTTAGTATCAACTTTTGAAAACTCTTTATTAACATAACCCATCGCTATAGGACCATTTACACTTGGTCCAAATGTGCCACTAGTTATCTCACCGATTTGTGTATCTGTATCATCAAATATTTTAGTTTTTTCTCTAGCAATCAATCTACCTTCGGGTTTAATCCCAACTCTTATTTGGCTTGCTCCATCTTGCATTTGGTTCATAATTTTTTTTGATCCAATAAAACCTCCATTTGATAATCTAGATTTTGAGATTGCCCATCTAAGGTTTGCCTCAACTGGTGTTTTATTAATATCTAATTCGTGACCATATAAACACAATCCAGCTTCCAATCTCAAGGTATCTCTTGCCCCAAGTCCTATAAGTTGTGCTCCCTTTTCTATTAAATTTTCAACAAATTTTTCGGCTTTATCGTTAGATATTGAAATTTCAAATCCATCTTCCCCTGTATAACCTGATCTTGTAACAAATAATTTTTGATTATCAGAATCGAACCAATTTCCTGTCATAAAATTAAGTTGATCTACACCACTGATAATTGAGTTTAAAATTTCAACAGACTTGGGTCCTTGAATTGCTATCAAAGATCTATTGTTATCTAAATTCATTTTAAATTTCGAACCTAGTAAATTAGATAAAATCTCAAAATCTTTATCTTTGCATGCAGCATTTAAGATAATTAAATACCCTTCCTCTATTTTGGTGATGATTAAATCATCATAAATTCCCGCATCCTCATTCATTAAAAAGCTATACTTAGAGCAGTTTTGTTTTAGATTTTTTAAATCTAATGGAAAAATTTTTTCTAATTCATCTGTTAAAGTTTCATCGCCATATATGAATAACTGACCCATATGTGATACATCAAATATTCCGGAGTGGGATCTTGTGAATTTATGCTCTTCAATAATACCTTTGCTATACTGAATAGGCATTTCATACCCAGCAAATTCAACAAACTTCGCGTTGTTACTTTGATGAAGTTTATTAAGTGATGTTTTTTTTATTTCCATATTAACTCTTTTTTGCCCCCTCTGTCTTGGTGCCTGAGAGATTTGCTCCGTCGGCGAGAATAATTCTCTTTCCAGAGTTAATATGTACGGTCCTTTTGCCTGAGAGTTTCCGGGGTGGTTGCTCCTTCGGCGCTACAAAAGTAGTCTCTCCCGTATATAAATTTATAACACATTTAGAATGTTTATGTGAAATTTATTTGGCTAGTTTTTTAACAAGTAATGGAGACAAAAACTGTATAACTACTGCTGTTATAACTATGGCTCCCCCAAAAAGTACAGTAAGTGGCGGGTTTTCGTTTGCAAACATCCATGCCCACATGGGTCCTAAAACAGCTTCAGTTAACATAATGATTCCAACAAATGCTGAAGGAGTTGATCTTGCTCCAATTGTTATAAGTATAAATCCAAGTCCAACTTGAAAAAATCCTGCAATAAAACCTAAAAAAATATCATTTGTTGAAACCAAAATACTCGGTGACATAAACAAACCTATTAGTGTTGCAAAAATTCCAGCAACCAATTGTAAAGGTATCATGTCTACTTTTGGATATTTTCTGACAATTAAAATTAAGATCGCAAACGATATCGGCATAATAAATGCAACTAAGTTTCCAATCATTTGACCTGGTGTTAGTGAGCTTCCTAACATTAAAATGATGCCGAGTACTGCTGTAATAATACAAGTTAATGTAATTTTTGAAATTTTTTCTTTTAAAAACACATAACCAAAAATTGCTAAAAATAAAGCTTGAGTTTGAATTATAAAGTTTGCATTAGCTACTGTTGTTTCGTACATAGCAAATACATAGCTAGCAAATCCAATGGATAAAATTATACCTCCGAATAAACCTGGAATTCCAGATTTATAAAGAGCACTGAAAATTTTTCCTTTGTAAGTAAAGATTAAAAAAATTGTAATTACTCCAATAAAAAAAAGTGATCTCCAAAATAATATTTGCCAAAGTGTAGATCCGTCAAAAGACTTAACAATTAAACCTCCAAAACTTAATGCACAAGCTCCTAAAAAAACTAAAAAAGGGCCTGGTATTTTTGATAAAAAATTCATTAAATTTGTGATATTAAATTTTGAGTTTCCATTTCATATAACTTAAATAAAGTCTCTGCATCAGATAAATTAATCTCTTTAAATTTTATTTTTGAACCAGGAGACATCTGTACTAATCGGTCATAATCGACACTAGCCACAACTCCAATTTTTGGATAGCCGCCAATAGTACCATGATCTGAAAGCATTATAATTGGATTTCCGTCTGCCGGTACTTGGATTACACCTTTAATCAAACCCTCTGATTTTATGTTGGTATTCACAATATTATCAATTTTAGGCCCCTCTAGTCTCATACCCATTCTGTCTGAAAGTTTAGATACTATGAATTCCTTTTCATAAAATATTTTTTTACCTTCTTCAGAAAAGTAATCAAAATTAGTGCCTTTGATCACCCTTATGTTTTCTATTTTGGTATTAATGTAATTAGTTTTTTTAATATCCTTGTTTGAATTTATTTTTTTTAAATTAATTCTTTGTCCTGCATCTAATTTTTTTCCATCATTAGATCCAATATTTGCTTTCGTATTTATAGAACAACTGTTCCATTGAAATTTTAAATCGAACTCTACACCTAATGCTAAATATCCATAAACTGATTTATTTGTAGATATGATATTTATCTCATCTCCATTTTCAATTTGATAACTTTCGTAACATTTGCCCTCAATTTCAGTATCTTTTTTTTTAATTGAAAAAATTACATCCCCAGTGATGGCACAATTAACTTTTTCTCCTGAATATTTTATATGAGGACCTTGATAAGCAAACTCTATCACTGCAGAGTCTAAATTATTATTAACAAGTTTATTAGCTATAAGATAATTTCGATTATCCATAGCACCACTAAATGGTATGCCAATATGATAAAGATGATCCCTACCTTTATCTTGAAAGGTAGTGTTAATCCCAGGTCTAATTATATCTAAATAATTATTGCTCATTATAATTTTTATACTGATCTAAAGTAATTTCCTTGAAAATTACTGTATCTCCTGGGTTAATTAGATTTGGTTTATCTTCTTTAGAACTATCAAAGACATCCAAAGGTGTGTTTCCTAAAATATTCCATCCACCTGGGCTTTCAAATGTATAAATGTTTGCAAATTGTTCAGTTAATGCAACAGATCCTTTAGGTACTTTTACTCTTGGAGTTTCCAAACGTTGAGCTCTCATATTCTCATCTAGGTCACCAAGAAAAGGCATGCCTGCAATAAACCCTGTCATGTAACAAAAATATTCCTTATTTAAAAAATTTTCTAAAATTTTTTCTCTACTTAATTTTAATATTTCTTCTAATCTTTTAATGTCCATTGAAAAATTTTCATGACAACAAACTGGTATTTCTAATTTTTTTGAATTTATATCTTTTGAGTCTTGAGCATTAATGTTTTCAACATAATTTTTTACTTCTTTAAAATTTGTTTTTTTTAGATCATAAGAAATAATTAGTTTATTATAAGAAGGTGTTAAATTATTTATCCCTTCAAATTTTTTTTCTTTAATAGTTTTAAAATATTTTATTACTTGTGAATTAATTGATTTATTTACTTCATTACCAAAATCACAGTACAAAGCTGCGTCACCAAGATTTGATATATTTTTTATCATGTCATGTTATACTTAACATTAGAGACTATGGAAATTAATATAAATTGCGATTTAGGTGAAAAATCAAAACATCATTCAAATAAACACGATCCAGATTTACTAGAAATAGTTAATTCTGCAAATGTCGCATGCGGTTATCATGCAGGTGATGATGAGTCGATGAATCAAGTAGTTCAAATTTCAAAAAAAAATGGTGTTAGTATTGGAGCGCATCCGTCATTTAATGACCCTGAAAATTTTGGAAGGCAAAGAATGAATCTTCCACCTAATGAGGTAAGGCAGTTAATTATTGATCAATATGAAATTCTTCAAAAAATTGCTCAAGATCATGGAGAGAATGTTACTCACATAAAACCACACGGCGCTTTAAATAATATGGCTTGTGAGGATATAGATTTAGCTACTACTTTAGCAAAAGCTATAAACGACATTAGTAAAGATTTAATTTATTTGGTTCCTACAGGGTCTAAAATGGAAGAAGCAGCCAAAAAACTAAACATGCAAATAGCTTGTGAAATTTTTGCAGATAGAAATTATGAGGATGATGGCAATTTAGTTTCTAGAAAAAAACCACACGCTCTTATTACTGATCCAGAAGAAGCTAAAAAACACGTATTAAATATGGTTAAAAATCAGTCACTTAATTGTCACAGTGGAAAGCAGATACCTTGTGAAATAGACTCTGTATGCATACATGGAGATAATGAAAGTTCATTGTCAACTGCAAAATCGATTAGAGAAAATTTAATAAAAAATGGGCTGCAATTAAAACCACTTAACCAAATGAAAAAATTTATATGATCAAAAAAACTTTTTATTCACTTTTGTTTTTAGTTTTACTGTCTACAAATTCGTATTCTGCAGGATCAGACAGTACTAGTAAAGTAAAATCAGATTACACTCAGGCTGTTACTTTAATTAAAGCAGCTAAGAAATATGAAAAAAAAGGAAAAACAGAAAAAGCCAATAAAAGATATGAAAAAGCTCAGGCCTTATTAATCAAATCAAACAAAAAAAAACCACTCCAAGCAGATACTTTAAACTATCTTGGTTTTACAACTAGGAAACTTGGAGATTTTGAAAATGGAGAAAAGTATTATCTTTTAGGTTTAGAAATTGATCCAAACCACGTTGGTATAAATGAATATTTGGGTGAATTATATGTTGTCACAAATAGATTAGATTTAGCTAAAGAAAGATTAAAAGTATTAGAAAGTTGTAATTGCGAAGAGTATACGGAGTTAAAAGAAATTATTGATGGAACAAAACAATCAAAATATTAATTTATATTTTGAACCATTTGTTGAGGCATCCATAATGCAATTTCAGGGAAAATAACAACAAGTATTACTGCAAGTATCATTAATAAAAATAATGGAAAAGCACTTCTTGCAATAAATCCCATATCTCTATTTGCCATTCCTTGTAAGACAAATAAATTAAATCCTACAGGTGGTGTGATTTGAGCCATCTCAACTACAATAACTAAAAATATTCCAAACCAAATCATGTCAAAACCAGCCTGTCTTATCATTGGTTCAATGATTGCCATTGTTAATACTACTGCTGAAATTCCATCAAGAAACATTCCAAGAATAATATAAAAAATCATTAATACAAAAATTAATACATAAGGTGATAACTCCATATTTTGTATCCAGATAGCTAGATTTCTTGGAAGACCCGTAAATCCCATTGCTAATGATAAAAATGTAGAGCCAGCTAAAATAAAAGCAATCATACAAGATGTTTTAGTTGCTCCTAACAATGATTGTTTAAATGTTTCAATGGTTAAGCTCTTTTGAAAGTAAGATAAAATTAAAGCCCCTACTACACCTAAAGAAGCAGCCTCAGTTGCTGTTGCTACTCCAGTGTATATTGATCCAATCACAGCTGATATTAAAATAATTACTGGTAATAATTGTTTTGATTTTCTTATTTTTTCTAGAAAGGAAAAATTTTCTACATATTTTGGCATGCTTTTTTTATTTATTAAAGACCAGATCATCACGTAAGACATAAATATAAGTGCAATCATTATCCCTGGAATAATTCCTGCAATAAATAGTTTTGCTATAGACTCTTGAACAGTTACTCCATAAATTATTAAAATTATTGAAGGAGGGATAAGAAGTCCTAAAGTTCCCGAACCTGCTAGACTGCCTAACAAAATTTTTTCTGGATATTTTCTTTTTCTTAGTTCTGGGATAGACATCTTACCTACTGTTGCAACGGTTGCAGCAGAAGAACCAGAAATTGCAGCAAAAAGTGCACAACCAACAACATTTACATGAATTAATCCACCAGGTAATTTTTGCATCCATGGTGATAGTCCAGCAAATAAATTTTCAGATAACTTGGTCCTAAATAATATTTCACCCATCCAAACAAACAATGGTAAAGCTGTTAATGTCCATGATGATGAGGTTCCCCATATCGTAGTTGCCATGGCATCCCCAACTGGTCTTGAAGTAAATAACATCATCCCAATTGTTGAAACTCCTATCATGCTTATTGCTACCCAGATGCCAGATCCAAGAAAAAATAAAAGTACGCTTATGAAAAATATAATGAGGAATATTTCAGTCATTCTTACCTAAAATTGTTAAAATAAATTTATGTAAAACAGCTATAAAAAGAATTAAAGATCCGATAGCAACACTAGTTTGAGGAATCCATATTAAGATCTCATCTGCACCTTCACTTCTCTCTTGAAAATCATAGGAGATTAATAACATTTTCCATAAGTAAAAAGACAAATAGCCTGAAAAAATTGTTGCTACGATCAGACACCATATTTCTAAAAATCTTTTATAAGATGAGGAAGCTTTTTCTAAAAAAAGAGTAATTCGAATATGACCACCCTCAACAAATGTAAATGCTAGCGCATAAAAAGAGGCTGCAGCCATGCAATAACCTGAGTACTCAGCTAAACCCCTAATGTAAAAACCAAAAATCCTTGAGGAAATTCCAATTAAAATAAAAACTGCAACAAGTATTAAAAAAAAAGCAGCTAAATATCCTGAAAATTTATAAAGTTTATTTAAATTATTATTTATTGATTGAAACATTTAGTAAAAAGGCCAACCTACTACAAGTTGGCCTTTTTTTTAAGACTATTTATTTGTAAGCTGATAAAACTGCAGCACCTCTGTCTCCAGCTTTTGCTTTCCATTCTTCAGACATTGTTGCTCCAACTTTTTCAAAATGTTTTTTCAAAGCTGAATTAACTTCGCCTACTTCCATTCCAGCATCTGCTAAAGCTTTCTTGTCTCCAGTATTACCTTGTTTAGATAATTCCCAACCCTTTTCTTCAGCAATTGCTGCTTGGTTCATGACAAGATCTTGAGTTGCTTTATCAAGTTTATTCCAAGCGGCTTTATTAGCTATGATCATATTTTTTGGAAACCATGCTGCTATATCATAAAAATATTTAACACCATTTTCCCAAATCTTGCTATTTTTTCCAGTTGTAGGAGAAGTAATCATACTTTCAACGGCACCTGTAGAAAATGCTTGGCTAATTTCAGCTGCTTCAATTTTAGTTGGCGCCATTCCTGTTAACTCCGCAATTCTAATTGTTGCAGAGTTGTATGCTCTAAATTTTAATCCATTTAGATCACCAACTTTTTTAATTTGCTTTTTACTGTAAAGTCCTTGAGCAGGCCATGGTACTGCATAAAGAAATACCAATCCTTTTTCGTCAAGACTCTTAACAATATATGGCTTTGAAGCTTCATATAATTTCATAGCATCATCATAAGTAGTTGCTAAGAAAGGTAATGAGTCAATTTCATATAAAGGATCTTCTTTTCCAAGAGCAGACATAAATCTTTCACCAATAGGTGCTTGACCTGTTCTTACAGCTCTGAAAATTTCACCACCTTTAAATAATGAGCCACCTGGATGGGTAACGATTGTAAGTTTTCCACCACTTTTTTCAGTTACATTCTTTGCAAATTCTGTTGCATTAGCAGAATGAAAGTTTCCAGCACCATAAGCCAGTGCCATATCCCATTTTTCAGCTAAAGAAACGTTTGCAAATAACAATACTGAAGTAACTATAGATATAAACAATTTAAATAATTTCATCTATCCTCCTTTTTAAAATAAACATTTAATTATCTCTCAGAGATTAAATCAATAAAATTATCTTTATGGTCTCATTGAAAAATTGTCAGATTATACTATTATAATGTTATCTTGATTGAAGAGCTCATAATTTTAACCAATATAATTTTTATCACAATTATATTAACGGCAGATAACGCGGTTATAGTCGGATCTATAGCTTCAAATTTTGTTCCAAAAAATAGAAAACAAATAATTCTTTGGGGTGTAATTGGAGCATTTGTATTTAAAATCTTTTTTGCAATTTTTGCGACTTTTTTATTTGAATTTTATTTTATAAAAATTTTAGGTGGTTTATTATTAATTTGGATTGTAAATGATTTAAGGAAAGATTTACTAGACATTAAAAAAGTAAAACCTACTACTAAAAAAGGAAAAGAGCCTTCATACATTAGCAGCATTGGAAAAGTATTATTTGCAGATATCATGATTAGTTTTGATAATGTCATTGGTGTAGTTGCGGCAGCAAAAGGATATTTTGGATTTATGATATTTGGACTGATGTTATCAGTTGTTTTAACTGGTGCTTTAGCGACATATATGGCTAATTATATACAAAGACATATTTGGATAGCTTATATCGGATTAGTATTTATCTTAATTGTTGGTCTACAATTGGTAATAGGTGGATTGGTTGATCTTGAAATATTAAATATTAATGAAGAATTTAAAAAATACTTTTAATTAAAAAGAATTTTTTTTATTAGGAAATTTAATTTTTCTTACTTCTTTTGAATAATTTGAAACAGCTTTAGAAATATTATTTCTTATATTGGCATATTTTTTTACAAACTTATAATTCGTTGGATTTAAGCCAATTAAATCATCAAAAACTAATATTTGACCATCACAATATTTAGAAGCTCCAATCCCTATTGTTGGTATCTTTAAATTTTGTGTGACGAGCTTAGCTAAAGAAGTTTCAACACATTCTAAAACAATTGAAAACACTCCAGCTTTTTCTAACAATTGTGAGTCTCTTATAATGTTGTTTCTCTCTAACTTTTTTTTTCCTTTAAATTTGAAAGTTTTATCTGACTGAGGAAGCAACCCAAGATGGCCCATGACCGGAATTTTATTTTTAACTAAAGATTTGATTATTTCATAAATTTTTTTTCCACCTTCTAATTTTACACCGTCACACTTTGTTTTTTTCATTATTAGTTTTGCATTTTTCACTGCCTCTTTAGGAGTTCGATAAGTGTTATGTGGCATATCAACAATCATTAAACTTTTTTTTATACCCATTCTCACACTTTTAGAGTGTTCAATCATAGTGCTCAAATTTACTTCTCTTGTAGATTTATAATTGTATAAAACCGAACCAAGGGAGTCTCCTACTAAAATTAAATCACAATAATTATCCAATATAGAAGCAATATTTTTTGAATAGGCAGTTAGACTAACTATTTTTGACTTATTTTTTTTTGCAATAAATTTTTTAATTTTACTCATTTATAAATTCTTGGTTCTTATAAGCTTTCAGAAGCTTTTTAGATATAGATAGTTTCTTTGCAATAGGAGATTTTTCGTCAATAATTCTCCAAAAAGGAAGTTTTGGTTTTTTAGTTTTTTTTTTAATTTGTTCCTCTAATGATGCCTCTATAGCAATTCTTAAAAAAATCCCTGTAGATACTGGGCACGTTTTGTTAGCTTTGGCTTTTTTGGCTAAAGCTTCTCTCATTTCAATAACTGTCTTTTTTTTACCTTTAGGAATTTTATGAATATATTTTGCTATTGAACTTGGAGATGAAACTAGCATCGTTTCACCTTTCTTAATATCTGCAAAATTAAAAGTTAATTTTTTAATTTTTTCCTTGTATGGTTTGTTAAACTTAGCAATCCACATTAGAAAAATATTACCAGATACCAGTATTCTCCATTGAGGCCCAAGGCTCTTTGGGTTCTAAATTTCCTTCTTGAAGTATTTCAATTGAGATTTTGTCTGGTGATCTAACAAAAGCCATATGACCATCTCTTGGAGGTCTATTAATCGTGTAGCCCATGTCCATTAATCTTTGACAAGTTTCATAAATGTTATCTACTCTATAGGCAAGATGACCAAAATTTCTTGAACCTTCTCCAAGCTCATCACCATCCCAATTATATGTTAATTCTATTTCTGCTTTTTCATCATTTGGTGCTGCAAGAAAAATTAATGTAAATCTTCCTTTTTCATTTTCCATTCTTCTAGTTTCTTTTAAACCAAGCCCTTCGCAGAAAAATCTTAAAGACTCATCCACGTCTTTAACTCTAATCATTGTGTGTAAATATTTCATAATGTTAATTTATAATTAAAAACTACTCTAATTCAATAGTGCTAGGTGGTTTAGAAGTAACATCATACACTACTCTGTTTATACCCCTTATGCTGTTAACTATTTTATTTGATATAGTTTGCATAAAAGACTTTTTAAACTCATAATAGTCCGCTGTCATTCCATCTTCAGAAGTAATTGCTCTTAATAAACATAAATATTCATAGGTTCGATTATCTCCCATAACACCCACTGTTTTTACTGGAAGTAATGCTGCATAAGCTTGCCAAATCTTATGATAAAGACCTTGATCTTTTAAAGCTTGAATAAAGTAATAATCAGCTTCTTTTAAAATTTTAATTTTTTCATTAGTTATAATGCCTGGCATTCGAATAGCTAAACCTGGTCCAGGAAAAGGATGTCTTGAAATAATTTCTTTACTTAAATTTAACTCTAATCCTAATTTTCTTACCTCATCCTTAAATAAGAATTTTAGTGGTTCTACTAATTTTAAATTCATTTTTTTTGGTAAGCCACCAACATTATGATGTGATTTAATTTTAGAAGTTTGACTTCCAGTAACTGATTTACTTTCAATCAAGTCTGGATAAAGAGTGCCCTGAGCTAAAAATTTAACATTTTTAATTTTCTTAGCGTATCGCTCAAATATTTTGATAAATAAATTACCAATTATTTTTCTTTTTTTTTCTGGATCAGAAACATTTTTTAATTTTTTTAAGAATTCCTTTTCAGCATTTACATAAATTAAATTCATTTTTAAACGCTTCTTAAAAGTTTGAACTACCTGTACTTCTTCATTTTTTCTTAAAAGGCCTGTGTTTACAAAAATACAATAAAGTTTTTTACCAATAGCTTTATTAAGTAATTGAGCAACTACACTACTATCTACACCTCCTGATAAAGCGCAAATAACTTTATTGTTTCCAACTTGTTTTCTAACATCTTTAACAAGCTGATTTTTTTGATCCTTAGAAGACCAATTTTCTTTGATTTTACAAATTAAAAAAATGAAATTACTTATTAATTTCCTTCCATTCTCGGTATGAGTTACCTCTGGGTGAAATTGTACGCCATAATATTTTTTTATTTTATTTTCAACAATTGCAAATTTTGAATTAGTGCTTGATGCTACAACTTTAAAATTCTTAGGCAATTTTGAAACTTGATCAGCATGGCTCATCCAAACTTGTTTGGATTTTTTGTTTCCAAAAAAATTAGTTGTTAAAATACTGTTATTCTTTTTATAAACATTAGCTAAACCAAATTCTCTATGTTTAGATTGTTTTACCCTTCCGCCATTAAGTTTTGATAAAATTTGATGACCAAAACATATTCCAAGAACTGGTACATCAAGTTGTAAAATTTTTTTATCAAATGAATATTTATTTATTTGATAAACATTTAATGGACCGCCAGATAATACTATTCCTTTAATACTGTTATTTATGTCTTTTAGTTTGATTTTTTTGTGACTAACTATTTCTGAAAACACACCTAATTCTCTTACTCTTCTTGCAATTAATTGAGTAAATTGTGAACCAAAATCTATTATTAAGATTTTATTAAGATTTTGATCAAGACTCATTATTTTCAGGTTCTATATTTTTTAATGACTCTTGAATATCTTTGTTTTCATCACATAAATTTTTACAAACTTTTACAAACTTATCTGAAAGATCTTTGACTTTTTCATAATTAGATTTTTCTAAAGCAATTTTCATTAACATTAATAAAGCTTCTTCATTGTCTGGCTCAATTAAAAGTGTTGTTTCTAAATTGTATTCTTCTTTTCTTTGATTTTCTTCTTGGTTATAAATTTTTGCTAAATATAAATATGAGTTTGCATCTTTTGGATTAAAAACAATATTTCTCTCAAATAGAAAACGCGCATCTTCATATTTTTCTTTTTTAAACAGTTCTAAAGCTTCATTAAAAAAATTTTCTTTACTAAAAGACGTGCTGTTAAAAGAAGCTGTTAAAAGTATTAATCCTATTAATTTTAAAAATTTATTCATTAATATTTACTATCGTTTTTTACCACATCTACATTATGAACCATACTTTCATAAAATCCAGCTTTTGTAATTTTCACAAATTGTGGTTTATTTCTTAATTTAATGATTGTTTTTGATCCAAGATAGCCCATAGAAGATTTCAATCCACCAATTAATTTATAAATAATACTCCCAACATCTCCTTTATATTTTACAAAACCTTCAACACCTTCAGGCACATATTTTGAGGAGTCTTTTTGTTTTTTTTGAAAGTATCTATCGGCTGACCCTTTATTCATAGCTCCAACAGAACCCATTCCTCTAAAGCTCTTGAAAAGCTGTCCATTTTTTTTAATTAATTTCCCTGGAGTTTCGTTTGTACCTGCAAATAACGAACCGATCATTACAGCATCTGCTCCTGCAGCAAAAGCTTTTGCTAAATCACCAGAATATTTTATTCCACCATCTGAAATTATTTTAACATTTTTGTTTTTTAAACCACTTCTTACAGCTAAAATTGCGCTTAATTGAGGAACTCCTATTCCAGCAACCAGTCTTGTTGTACAAATAGAACCTGGACCTATACCAATTTTAATTATATCTACTCCTAACTTTATTAGGAATTTTGCAGCTTCTGGTGTTGCAATATTTCCTGCGCACAAAGCAATTTTGTTAGTTTTTATTTTTTTTATATATTTAATTATTTCGGCAACTTTCTTTGTATGGCCATGTGCTGTGTCTACTACGATTAAATCTACACCTTCTTTAATTATTTCTTTAGCTCTGGTAAATTCATTTGGTGCTGCACCTACAGCTGCTCCAACAATTAATTTTTGTTTTTTTACTTTTTTTATCTCTGATAGTTGTTTTTTTATATCAAGGTTTCTATGAATTACTCCAATACCTCCAGCTTTAGCTATAGCTATTGCCATTCTACTCTCAGTGACAGTATCCATTGCAGATGATAAAAGTGGAATTTTAAGTTTCAAATGCTTTGTTAAAGATACAGTAGTGTCTGCATCAGAAGGTAATATTTCTGAATACTTTGGAGCTAATGTAACATCATCAAAGGTAAGTGCTTCTTTTATAGGAACCATAATCTTTTATATACGATTCCTTTTAAATTAAAAGTCTCTATCGGATTTTTCTACAAATTATAAAACTTTCTTTTGAATCTTTTCTGCTTGATTTTGGTTTAAAAACCTTAACTTCTTTAAAATATTTTTTTCCCTCTGCGACGATTTCGTTAAATGTTCCTCCCATAAAAATTTTTGAAATAAAATATCCATTTTCTTTCATTAAATCTTTTGCAAAAAACATTGCCTCTTTACACAGCTCTCCAGTTTGTATTGAATCAATATTTTTAATACCAGTTGTATCTACGGCCATGTCTGACATTACGACATCAACTTTGCCATTTATATGTTTTTTAATTACTTCTTGAGTTTTTTCTTCAGTAAAATCTCCTTGGATTTGAACACTATTACCTATGGGTTCCATTTTTTTTAAGTCTATAGATATCAATTTTCCACTTTTAGCTGTTTTGAGAGCATATTGTGACCAGCTTCCTGGAGCTGCACCAATATCAATTACTGATAATCCACCTTTAAAAATTTTAAATTTTTCATCAATTTCAATTAATTTGTAAGCTGATCTGGCGCGATACCCATCTACTTTAGATTGTCTTACATAGATATCCCTGCGCTGCTTATTAACCCAGTTCTTGGAAATTTTATTTTTTTTCAATTAATTATTAAATCTTAAACTTTTATTTAAAATTTTACCTGTAAGAGTTTGAATATCTATTTTAATATTCTTGTTTAATCTCATATCTTCGTTATCTTTCCAGATACCAGCCGCTAAATGCATGATTCCAATTTTATAGTTAGGTAAATAAGGCTCTACCCATGTATCTTTATCCTCATCAAACTTCGGCAAAAGATTACTAGTAATCCAATTACAGTTTAAAGGAAGAAATTCAGTTTCGACGTTATCAACATAAACAGACATATTCATCGCTAATTGTTCAGAGCCAAATATTTCTCCGCCTTTAAGTGTTTGCTTTAAGTTTTCCTGCCATGAATTCCAACACATTGAATTTTTTTCTAATGAAAAAACACCAATATTAATATGAGGAGCAAAGGCTAACTTTCTAGCTTTTTCTAAACTAATATTGGATTTTATTGCGTGTTTAAAATTTTGAGATTTAATAATTGCTAGTTTTCCAAAAACCCAATTTACTCTAGATGTAATCTTGTAACCTGGTCCAATAGTTTGTGTAATTCCTAATTTACCATTCTCACACGCTTTAAAATAAAGCACAACTGATTGCCAATCATTGACCCAAGCATCACAATCAATCCATAAATATTTTTCATAGCTTGGAAAATATTTGGGTAAAAAGGCCCTGGATACTTGACTCTTCAACCATTCACGCCCTTTAATCTTACTATCTGGAACTTTTATATCCCACTCTGCTGATTTTATTTCATCTACTTTTAATGATAATTCAGTCTTTTGATCCTCTGATAGACCAGCATCCAAAATACATATTGCAACTTCAGAGCTCTCTTTAAATCTTTTTATAGAATCTATTAACTCATTTAATAAAGGGAAATAATTTGAATCAGCTAATGATACAATAACATTTTTTTTCATCACAAAATATCTTCAAGATCATCATCTTCATCTTTATAATTCTGATCTTCGTTTTGTTTTTTTAATTTTTGATAATGAAAAAAACTAATTGGAAGCATACCTAAGTATATAATTGCACTAATAGATATAACGTTAAATGGATATATTAAAAGTAATCCAAAAAATAAAACTATTCCAAATAAAAGAAAAATGGTTGCTTTTCTTTGAATTACGATTTTTTTAAATGAATAACTTGGAAATTTACTGATCAATAATAGAGATGTTGCAATAAAAAAAACTGGAACAACAATGTCATAATTTATATTTATAAAATCGAAGCTTGTAAGACTAAAAATTAATGGAGTTAGAACTAAAATACCTCCTGCAGGTGATGGAACTCCTTCAAAAAAATTATCTCTCCAAGAAGGTGCTTGACCTGTATTTACGTTGAAACGAGCTAAACGCAATGCAACACAAATTACATATATTAAACATAGCAACCAACCAAATCTTCCTAATGTATTTAGTTTCCAGAAATACATAATAAATGCTGGGGCTACTCCAAAACTTATCATGTCTGTTAAAGAATCTAGCTCTTTACCAACTTTTGATGTCCCTTTAATTAATCTTGCTATTCTTCCATCTAATCCATCTATAAGAGCAGCAAACATAATTGCAATAATTGCAAATTCAAATTTTCCATCTAATGCAAATCTTATTGATGACAAACCTATACAAACTCCAATAAGAGTTAGCATGTTAGGTAAAATCACTCTTGCGTTAGTTTTTTTATCTGTAACAATTTTTAAATTGTTTTTTGGCTGTTCCATAAATTAATTTTTAGCCAGCAGTGTCTCTCCTGAAATTGCTGTTTGACCAACTTTAACTAGTGGTTCATAATTTTCATAATAAACGTCTGCTCTACTACCAAATCTAATCATCCCAATTCTATCACCTTGATTTAATTCCTGATTTTTATTTGTTTCGCACACTATTCTTCTTGCAACTAATCCTGCGATTTGAACGACTACAATATCATTCCCATGCTTATCTTTAATTTTATAATAATTTCTCTCGTTGTCTTCGCTTGCTTTATCTAAAGATGCATTTAAAAACTTTCCTGGTTTATATAAAATATCTTCAACAATACCTGAGCATGGTGTTCTGTTAACATGACAATCAAAGACATTCATAAAAATACTTATTTTTTTAAATTTTTTATTTTCTAGTCCAAGTTCTTTTGGACCATCTACCTCTTCAACTTTAATCACTTCTCCATCTGCAGGGCTTACTAGGTAACTATCATCTCCTATAATTGTTCTTTCTGGATCTCTAAAAAAATAATAAACCCAAACAGTCAGCAATATTCCTATTAATCCTAAAAAATTATTAATAATTAGTAAAATGATAGTTATGAATACAGCTATGACTATAAACTTGTATCCTTCTGTGTGAATCTTTGGAAATATCTTACTAAACATATTCTTCTATTTGCTAATTTTCGATTAATATGTATATAAAACGATCAAATTCAATTAATAAGATAATTTTTATTTAATGAGCAAAATCAAGGTAAAAAACCCAGTTGCAGAGCTGGATGGCGATGAAATGACTCGTATTATATGGGAGTTTATTAAAAACAAACTAATCCTCCCATATTTAGATCTTGGTATTGAATATTACGATTTAGGCATGAAAAGCAGAGATAATACTGGTGATCAGATTACGATCGACTCTGCGAACGCTATTAAAAAAATTGGTGTTGGAATAAAGTGTGCAACAATTACCCCTGATGAAGCGAGAGTAGAAGAATTTGATCTAAAAAAAATGTGGAGATCTCCAAACGGAACCATAAGAAATATTATTGGAGGAACAGTATTTAGAGAACCAATTATTTGTAAAAATATTCCAAAACTTGTTCCCTCTTGGACCGATCCAGTGATTATTGGAAGACATGCATTTGGCGATCAATATAGAGCAACAGATTTTAAAGTTCCTGGAAAAGGAAAAATGGAAGTGAAGTGGACATCAGAAGATGGGAAAGATGAAATTAAATATGAAGTATTTAATTTTACAGGTCCTGGTGTGGCTTTATCAATGTACAATTTAGATAAGTCTATTGAAGACTTTGCAAGATCTTGTTTCAGTTACGGGTTAATTAAAAAATGGCCTGTTTATATGTCTACTAAAAATACAATTCTAAAACAATATGATGGAAGATTTAAAGATATTTTCCAAGAAATTTTTGACAAAGAATATAAAAGTGAATTTGAAAAAAATAATTTAACTTACGAACACAGACTAATTGATGACATGGTTGCATGTGCAATGAAGTGGAGTGGAAAATATATTTGGGCTTGCAAAAATTATGATGGAGATGTGCAATCAGATACTATGGCACAAGGTTATGGATCTTTAGGATTAATGACAAGTACATTATTAACTCCAGATGGAAAAGTAATGGAAGCAGAAGCTGCTCACGGAACAGTAACTAGACATTATAGAATGCATCAACAAGGAAAAGAAACTTCAACCAACCCTATCGCATCAATTTTTGCTTGGACTAGAGGATTGGCTCATAGAGGTAAATTAGATGGTAATGAAGAACTAATCAAATTTGCACAAACTTTAGAAAAAGTTTGTATTGAATGTGTTGAAAGTGGATCTATGACAAAAGATTTAGCAATTCTTGTTGGACCGAACAGTAAGTTTTTAACTACCAATCAGTTTTTAGATGAAATTGATGGTAATCTTAAAAAGAAATTAAATTAAAGATTTTATTTTTTCAAAAGCATCATTGATTTTGGATTGATCTTGACCACCAGCTTGAGCAAAGTCTTTTCTTCCACCGCCTCCTTTGCCACCGATTACTTCTGAACCTGCTTTTACAAATTTTACAGCATCAAATTTTTCAGTTAGTTTTTCTGTGACACCTACAGCTATACCAACTTTGTCATCTTTACTTGCAAAAACTATTACAATACCTTCACTCAATTCTTTTTTACCTTTGTCTACAAGTTTTCTTAATTCTTTAGGTGGAAGATCTTCAACATTTTGAAACCTTACTTTCACCCCATTAATATCTTGATCGTTAACTTTATTTTTGGATTGATCTTGTAATATTGAATTAACAGATAATGTTTCTAACTGTTTGTTTAAATTTTTTATTAAAACTTTTTTATCAGTTTCATCTAAATTAGGCTTTCCACCAAGTGCTGAAATTTGTTTGCTCAATTCATTAATTTGTTCATCATCTTTTTCAGATGATAAATTTAACATTTTCTCTTTATTTTTAAGGTAGTCCTCTAGTTGCTTATCTCTTAAAGCCTCTACTCTTCTAACTCCTGCAGCAATTGAGGATTGGCTAATAATCTTAAATTTACCAATATCACCAGTATTTTTTACATGGGTTCCACCGCATAATTCAGTTGAAAAATATTTTTCTCCTTCATCTCCCATTGATAACACTCTTACTTCGTCTCCATATTTTTCACCAAATAGTGCTAAAGCTCCATTATCAACTGCCTCTTTAGGTGTCATTATTCTTGTAGTTACATCTGATTGTTTAGAAATCATATCATTTACATGACTTTCTATTTTTACCATCTCATCATCTGAAATTGGCTTCATATGGCTAAAATCAAATCTTAACCTTTCTGGCTCAACAAGAGATCCTTTTTGAGTAACGTGCGGACCTAATACTCGTCTTAGAGATTCGTGTAATAAATGAGTTGCTGAATGATAAGCTCTTGTATCATTTCTTTTCTCAATATTGATTTTCATTTCAACATCTTGTTCAAGCTTTATTGAGCCTTTTTTAACTTTTCCGTAATGAACAAATAAATCTCCCAATTTTTTTTGAACATCGGTTACTTCAAATTCAAATTCATCCTTAGAGATCAATCCTGTATCCCCTACTTGACCTCCAGATTCAGCATAAAATGGGGTTTGGTTAACAACAATGATACCTTCATCTCCAGCATTTAAAGTATCAACCTCTTTGTGGTTTTTAAGAAGTGATTTTATCACTCCTTGTGCTTGATCATTTTCATATCCTAAAAATTCTGTAGCTCCATGTTTTTCTTTAACTCCATACCAAACTTGCTCGACTGCACTATCTCCAGATCCTTTCCAATTTTTTCTTGCAAGCTCAATACTCTCTCTCATCAGCTCACCAAATCTTTCTTTATCAAATTCTAAAGATTTCGATTTTAGAATATCTTCTGTAAGATCAATTGGAAAACCATAAGTTTCATAAAGTTTAAAGGCAATGTCACCTGGTAAAACTTTATCTATTTTAGAAATTTCATCATTTAAAATTTTAATTCCTCTATCTAAAAGAACTAAAAATTTTTCTTCTTCCATCTTTAAAGTTTCTTTAATTAAAGATTCTGCTCTTTTTAGTTCAGGATAATTTCCTGACATTTCATTTAATAGGGTATCAAACAATTTTGAAAATACTGGATCCTTAGCTCCTAATAAATGAGAATGTCTCATACCTCTTCTCATAATTCTTCGAAGCACATACCCTCTTCCTTCATTAGATGGCAATACTCCTTCAGCAATTAAAAATGAACTTGCTCTTAAGTGATCAGCTATAACTCTAAAACTTGAAAGATTAAATTTATCTGATTTAACTTTTACAATTTCAGATGCTGAGTTAATTATTTTTTTAAAATGATCTGTTTCATAATTATCATGAGTGCCTTGTAGTAAAGCAGCAATTCTCTCAAGTCCCATTCCAGTATCAACAGATGGTTTTGGAAGATTTATTCTTTTATCTTTTGTAACTTGTTCAAATTGCATGAATACTAAGTTCCAAATTTCTATAAACCTATCTCCATCTTCATCTTTAGAGCCTGGTAATCCTCCAGGTAAATGATCACCATGATCAAAGAATATTTCAGAGCACGGTCCACAAGGACCTGTCTCACCCATTGACCAAAAATTATCTGATGTAGCAATTCTAATTATTCTATCATCGCTAAAACCCGCTATTTTCTTCCAAAAATTAAAGGCCTCATCATCTTCATGAAATACAGTTACATAAAGTTTATTTTTATCTATTCCAAAATCTTTTGTAATTAAGTTCCATGCATAATGGATTGCTTGTTCTTTGAAGTAATCACCAAAAGAAAAGTTTCCCAACATTTCAAAAAATGTATGGTGTCTTGGTGTGTAACCAACATTCTCTAAATCGTTATGCTTACCACCTGCCCTTACACATTTTTGTGATGTAGTTGCTCTTACATAATCTCTTTTTTCTAATCCTGTGAAAACATTCTTAAACTGAACCATTCCAGAGTTGGCAAACATCAATGTAGGATCATTGTTTGGAACCAAATTACTAGATTCTACTATCTTGTGATCGTTCTTTTCAAAATACTTTAAGAAAGTATTTCTTATTTCATTGAGTGTTTTGTCTGCCATATTTTTAAAATACAGCTTTTTTATTCTATGTCTAGATATCGAAGGGAAAAAAGGCGCTTAAATTAAGCGCCTTTTATTAATAAAGATGACCTATTAATTCTTTTTAGATGGAGGAGTAGCTTCTGCTTTATCAGCTTCTTCTTTTTCAGCTACTTTCTTTTCTTTTTCCAATTTTTCAGGATCGATTGGATTTCCTTCTATTTTCTTAGAAATCACACCTGCTTTTTCTCTAATTGCCATTTCAATTTCTGCAGCAACTTTAGGATTTTGAGCTAGATAAGTCTTAGCATTCTCTCTACCTTGACCAATCTTCTCACCTTTGTAAGCATACCATGCACCTGATTTTTCAATTATATCTGCTTTAGAACCAAGATCGACTAATTCACCCATCTTGCTAATTCCTCTTCCATACATCAAGTCAAATTCAACAACTTTAAATGGGGGTGCTACTTTATTCTTAACTACCTTCACTCTTGTAGAGTTACCAATAATTTCATCTTTATCTTTGATAGCACCAATTCTTCTAATATCCATTCTCACAGATGAGTAAAACTTAAGTGCATTACCACCTGATGTTGTCTCTGGACTTCCAAACATAACTCCAATTTTCATTCTGATTTGGTTAATAAAAATCATCATTGTATTTGTATTTGAAATTGAACCTGTTAATTTTCTTAAAGCCTGACTCATTAATCTTGATTGAAGCCCAACATGATGATCTCCCATCTCGCCTTCAATTTCAGCTTTTGGAGTTAAAGCTGCAACAGAGTCGATAACAATTACTGAAATAGAGCCTGATTTTACTAGTGTATCAGCGATTTCTAATGCTTGTTCACCTGTATCTGGCTGTGAAATTAAAAGTTCTTCAGTATTTACACCTAATTTTTTTGCATAAACTGGATCTAATGCGTGTTCTGCATCAACGAATGCACAAATTCCACCAGATTTTTGAGCTTCAGCAACAACTTGTAATGCTAGCGTTGTTTTTCCAGATGACTCTGGTCCGTAAACTTCAATAATTCTTCCTTTTGGTAATCCACCAATACCTAAAGCTAAGTCAAGACTTAAAGAACCTGTTGAAACAGACTCGATATCCATCGCTCTCTTTTCACCCAGCTTCATTACAGAGCCTTTTCCAAAATTATCTGTAATTTGAGCTATCGCAGCGTCTAACGCTTTGTTCTTTTCTTTAACATCCATTTCTTGATCTTTAGTAGATTTAACTACTTTTAGGTTATTTTTCGTCATTTTTTGCCTCTTTTTTTAAATTTTTTAACACTCGAATCATGAAATAAATGTACACATTTTGTTCTCATTAGCAATATATTTATTTTTTGCTCCTAAAAATCAAATAATTACTTAAGTTTTAGATATTGGCTATTAAGCAGGCCTACTGCTTTGAGCAGATTATATTGGGCCATTAGATAGTTTTTCTCAGAATTTGCTAAAGAAATTTGAGCAGAAAGTAATAAAGAGTTTGATTGGATAACATCTAAAGTAGTTCTAGATCCTCTTTCGTATTCTGCTGTTATTCCCTCATTAGCTATTTCAGCTGCATTTACTTGAACCCTAACAGAATTTAAAAAGCTTTCAGAAGATTCTAGACTAGACCAAGCGCTTGCAACATTTGTTTCATTTGTTCTTACAGCATCATCCAACAATAATCTTTTTCTTGTAGTTAAATTTGAATTTTTATTAATAGTTGATCTCTTTTTTCCACCTGAATAAAAAGGCCAACTAATTTCTGCTTTTAAAATATCTTTTTCTCTCTCATCATAAGTTGAACTAAGGTCTTCTGTATAAGATCTTTCTAAAGATAAAGAAGCAGTTGGCTTCAAATCTGACTCTGAAATTGCTAGTTCTTTCTCTGCTTTAGCTAAATCAAATTTTGCTATTTGAATATCAGGATTACTTTGTTTTGAAAGATTAATTGCCTCGTCTAAAGTACTTGGAATACTAACTATCGCATTTGAATTTTTTTGTAATTGATTTGGATCACTAATTTTACCAATTATATTCTCATAATTTAGTTTACTGATTAATAAGTCACTTTTTGCTTTAGCAAATTGTGCTTGGGCACCTGCAAGAGATGACTCCGATTGTGCCAAATCAGTATTTGTAATTTGACCTCTGTCTCTTCTAATTTTATCATTTTCAACTTGTCTGATTAAAAGATTTAAATTTTTAGCGTTAATATCTAGCGTTTCTCTAGCAAGAATTAAGTTTGTGAATGCGTCAATTGCTTTATGTAAAATATCCTGTTCTTTTTTAACTAATTGAGCTTTTGCTAAATCTAAAGCAGTTATATTTTTTTCAAGAGTTAAACCTCTACCAAAATCTAACAAAGTTTGTTCTAATTTAATTGAAGTAGTGAATGGATCTACATCAGTTACACTTGCATTACCCCCACTTTGATTTGTAAGTTTATTTGTTTCTTCAATATTTTTTGATCCTTTTACAGTTATAGAGGGTCTATAATCAGCTTTTGCAATATTTACATCTTCCTCTGAAACTTTAATATTTTCTCTTTCAGCATTTAATTGAATATTATTTTTATATGTTTGATTTAACGCATCAAGAAGCGTAACTGCTAAAGCATTACTAAAATAGAATATTGATGCGATTATTATTATAAATATTTTTTTCATTTCGATTTATATACAGCAGTTTTAATTTGATGGTTACTGTTTAAATTTAAGATTATAGATGCATATTTAGGCATATTTTTGAACATATTTTGAGTAATTCTTTGATAAGTTTGCATGAAATTAATCACATCTCCTTTACTCATTATTTTGTGACCACCTTTTTTCTTTGTTTTTAACCATAGTTTGTGTTCCTGCTTTAATCTCCACTTTTGTAATAAACTAAAGTTTTTTGCTTTTAAGTAAATCATGCAATTTAACTGAAAATATAACTTTTTATACTTAGTTTTTAGTTGTTGATTTACGTATTTTCTCCAAACTAATTTACTATCATTAGCTTTTTCCATCGAATTAATTGATTTTTTTAATGTCTTATTGTTTTCTGCTCTTGCTCCAACACACCATCCTTCAAAAATAATAACCTCTGGTCTTTTGTTAATTGTGTTCCATTTATTTTTAGGAAATCTATCATCAATTGCCTTATTAAAATTTGGTAATTTTAATTTTTTGAATTTTTTACTTTTTGATTTTTTAAAGAAATCTAACATCATATTGATGTCATGAGTTCCGGGAACTCCTCTAGTTAGTAACATTGGGTGTACTTTTTTTGATAAAGCTATTCTTTCTTTTCTAGTTTTATAAAAATCATCAATAGAGATCTTAAATACTTTCAATTTAAAATACTTTTCCAATATTATCTTTATTATGGAGCTGATAGTTGTTTTACCCGTTCCTTGTCCTCCTGCTAATCCAACAAAATAAGGTTTTTTATTATCTGCTTTTTTTGCAATCCAAAAACTTACAGGTATCAAGAAAGACTTTAACATCTTGTCTTTGTTACTAAATTTTTCTTTTGAAGTTTCTTGTGATTTTATAAATTTATAACAATCACTTTTAACTTTTTTAAAACACTCAGCAGTAGATTGCATTAAACTTTTATTTTTCTTGATCCATTGGATGGTTCAGACCATCAAAGAAAGCGATTTCTTTTAAATCTTCTACTTTAACTTCATCTACACATCCCATATTAAATCCAGTCATAGTTGGTGCACTTCTAGGATTGTGATGGGTATAAATTCCACACTCTTTGCAGAAGTAATGATTAGCAACTTTAGTATGATATTTATATAAAGTTAATTTATCCTCTCCTTTTGTAACTTTAAAATCTTCATTTTTAACCATTCCCATTGTTGCATTTTTTCTTTTACAAATAGAGCAATTACATCTTACAATTTTTGCTAATTCGTTAACTGTAGCATTAATTTCTGCTTCAACAGCTCCACAATGACAATTTAGTTTCATATATCTCCTTTTCTATTTTAAAACACTTTTTGCTGCAATCTTATTTCCATCTAAATCACGAATATACCCGTAATAATTTCCATCTTTTCTAACTCCTGGGGCCCCCTCATCTGTTGCTCCTTTAGAAATTGCAATCTCATAAAATTTTTCAACTGCTTCTTTATTATCTGCTAATAAAGTGATTTGGGTTCCATTCCCAAACGTTGCATTTTTTCCATTTACAGGATGTGTTACATAAAATTGAACTTTCTCTGAATCACTTGAATGAGCGTAACCAAGATATTTTTGTGTTTTCAAAACTCTTTTTAATTTCAAAGGTTCAAATACAGCATCATAAAAATCACCTGATTTTTCATGATCATCAGAACCAACCATCACAAAATCTAAAATATTCATAATCAAAATAAAATTTATATAACTTAATAACCAACTTAAACTACTAGTGGTTGAAGTTATCCACAAGCATACAAAATGTAGTTTCGATGTTCACGTTTTGATTCACTTTTGATTCAATTACGGACTCAAAATACAACCTCTTGAGTGTATTGTATAAATGGTTTATAAAGTAGAACAAAACAAGAACATGAAACTAACAATCCCTTATTATCTACATAAAGCAGGCGCTGGTTTTCCTTCCCCCGCTACTGATTATATCGAAGAAGATATAGATCTGAACATGCATTTAATAAGAAATGTTCCAGCAACTTTTATCATTAGAGTTCAAGGTAAATCCATGGTCGATGTTGGGATTAATGATGGTGATTTATTAGTTGTCGATAAAAGTTTAAAACCAAAAAACTTTTCAACGGTGATTGCAAATGTTCATGATGAGCTTGTGGTTAAAACTTTAGTTCAAGAACGAGATAAAAAATTTTTAACTTCTGGATCTAAAGAGTTTTCTGACAGAATTTTAATTAACGAAGAACAAGATATTTTTATTTGGGGGGTTGTTACTTATGTCATCCATTCAACATACTAAAAAAATAGCATTAATTGATTGTAATTCTTTTTACGTCTCATGTGAAAGATTGTTCAATCCAAAAATAAGAAGAAAGCCTGTTGTTGTTTTATCTAATAATGATGGCTGTATCATTTCAAGATCAAATGAAGCAAAAGCTTTAGGAATTAAAATGGGTGAACCCTATTTTAAAGCAAAAGATATTATTCTTAAAAATAAAGTTGAAGTTTTCTCATCTAATTATTCTTTATACGGAGATTTATCAAGAAGAGTGATGCGAACTCTTAAAAGATTTAATTCAGAAATAGAAGTTTACTCCATTGATGAAGCTTTTTTGGATCTATCAAACTTTCCTGACAGTGAAGTAGAAAAAGTTGGAAAAGAAATTAGAGAAACAGTTTTACAATGGACAGGAATTCCAACCAGTATTGGAATAGCAAATACAAAAACTTTAAGTAAAGTTGCAAACCACATTGCTAAGAAAAAACAATCAGGGGTGACAAGTTTAATCGGAATTGAAAACTTAGATCCTATTTTAGAAAAAGTTGAAATTAATGATGTCTGGGGTGTTGGAAGACAACTAACTAAGTTTTATCAAAAGCATGGAATTTATAATGCTAAACAATTAAAAAATAAGTCTAACACCTGGATCAAAAAATCATCAAACGTTCTAAGTTCAAGAACTGCAATGGAGCTTAGAGGAATTTCTTGCATAGGTTTGGAGACAACTACAACAAAAAGAAAGAGCTGTGTGGTTTCAAGATCATTTGGAAAAAGAATTGAAACTTTCCAAGAGTTAAAAGAAGCAGTTGCAAATTATTGTTTAAATGCATCTGAAAAAATTAGATCAGAGTCTTTAGTTGCAAAAGCAATTACTGTATTTGTTAGAACCAGTCCTTTTCAAAGGAACTTTGGTTACTATTCAAATGCAAAGACTGTTGATTTTCCAATTGCAACAAACAACAGTATTGAAACAGTTAAGACAGCAGTTTCAATTTTGGAAAGTATTTTTAAAAATGGTTACCGTTATCAAAAAGCAGGCGTGATGCTAACAGGATTATCGAATGCAAGTGATAAAACAAATTTATTTACGTCTGAAAAAGATGAAAAAATAAATAGCTTAATGAGATCAATTGATAATACCAATCATCGATATGGAAGATCTACTTTAAGTGTTGCAAGTGCTGGAGTTCATAAAAAATGGAATATGAGAAGGCAATATTCTTCTAAAATAGATACCGCTGATTTCTTTTGTTTACCAACGATTAGGGCTTAATTTATTTACCTTTTTTAATTACAGAATGTGCCATTTTTTTCCAATTATAATTATTGTGTATCGACTTTATTACAATTATCCGTCCACGATCAAAATCAATCATTATTGATTGACCACCATTTCCATCCATACCCATTACAGCTCTGTCTTTCATTCCTGTATATCCTGTGTGAAAAAAGCCTGCATACTGTTTAGGGTTGAACCAATTACTATTATTATCCACATTTCCTTGGTAATTTTTATTCACTCTATTATTAAAAACTGTTTTAAGATATTTTCCAACACAAGTATCATTTTGCCAATCATCTAACATTGCTTTTGCAATTCTTAAATAATCATATCTTGTAGCCCAAAAATGACTATCCAATATTCCATCTTCATAAGTTGCAATTCTATCTTCATAATTTTTTTCATTATCCTTTGTTCTAAATTGAACACTATGTTTAATTTTAGCTTTTTCTTTAAAAGTTTTATCTAATATTTTTTGATAATCTCCATTAGACTTGAACCATATATAGTTATTTATCAAATGTGGAGGTAATCCACTATAATTCCATTTTTGTTTCTTTTTTGTAGAATTTTTAAAAACTTCTTCCATAAGATATTTAATTGTATAATTGCCTGCTGTTTTTCCAGTTTTTTTAACTCTCTCATTAACATTTATATATTCTTGATCTCCAGCAGACATATTGATCACATCGATTATTTTTTGGCCATCATAAAGCGTATTTTTTATTAGTGGCCAATCGTCGATTTTAGAATTTACTCCATCAATATACCCTTCGCAGACTGCATTTCCTAAAACATACGATACAATTGTTTTGCCGACTGATGATGAAAAAAGTTTAGCATCTTCATTTAATAGAATACCAAATCGATCTTCGGGACTTTTCTTGTCTACTGTTATTTTACCATTTTCAAATAATAGATAACTCATCATAGCTGATTTCTTGAGCTCTTTGTCTACTTTTTTATCCTCACGTAAATCGAATTCAAATTCATATGGATTTGATGAAGGCTCCGTTAACCATTTTCCACCCATCAAATCTGCTTTTTTACTTCTTACAAATCCATAATATAATAAAGTGTCATCATTAATTTTTTTTGCATTCCATGGAATTGAGTCACGAATTTTACCATCTTTTTTTTTAAAAAATTTGATTTTTAGATTATTTGTAATTTGAGGTTTATGACATTCAAGCCAGAACCACTCGTTAGTTTTAACCTTTGGTTCATCAACAAGACCGACCTTTGGTACTTTTAAACCATGTTTTTGAATTAATTTTTTGCATCCTGCTTTTTGTTCAATACTTACATACTTAGTATGACCATTGTCTAATAACCACTTGTTAAACTCGTTAAGATATTTATCATTTGCAAGTACGTTGCTGGACAAAAATACAAAGCTAAAAATAATAAGCATGAGTTTTTTCATGAATTAAGCTTTAAATAGTTTATCTGATAAATTTTGTAATTTGTCTCCAAAGAAAACTTCTTTTTGAATTCTTTTAAAATCTAGATCAAATACTGTGGACATAGCAGATGCATAAACAGATCGTGCATCAATCGTAGCATTTAAATCTCTACCATCAAAAAGTTCTTTTCGTTTTAAACCTGGCCAATCAGTATGAACTTGGCTTTTTTTCACTAAACCTCCGGCTAAAAATACTGCAGTTCCGTAACCGTGCTCTGTTCCATTTCCACCATTTTTCTTAATTGTTCTGCCAAATTCTGTAACAGTTAAGATAATTGAATTTGCATAAGTTGTTCGAGATATTTTTAAATTTTGAATAATCGTATCCATCTCAACTAAACATCTTGTATGCGTACCATTAATTCCGCCTTGTGCTGCATGAGTATCAAAACCATTCACTTCGAACACTGCAACTCTTGGGCCATTTGGATTTGACATAAGTTGTCCTGCTTTCATTGCAAGATTTTTATTATTTCTTTTATTGTAACTTGCGCCAGTGCCCATCTCTTCATTTTTACGCTTTTTAATAAAATTCATCATGTCTAATAATTCTTCTTCTGAACTATCTGCGTAAACTGATTTTAAAAGCTCAAGCGTTTCTTCTCTTGGAAGTCTTCCATCAGCTGGAAAATAATTGTCATTTTTAGGAACACCTCTTAATAATAATGGCATTGGTAAAGATAAAGCCAAACCTTCGCCCTTAAGGTTAGCAAGTTTCATTCCCCGTCCAAGCCATCCTGTTTTTTCTTGATAAGGAACTCTTCCACCTGACTCCATTAAATTTTGTCCTTCAAAATGTGATCGAGCTGTGTATGGAATGCTTGTTGCATGAACAATGGCACCCGTATTGTCATGCCAACATTCACTAAATCCCTTTAACTTAGGATGCAAAGCAAAGTCAGTATCAAGTTTCATAGGATTTTCAATTAAAATACCTTTTCTGATTTTTTCAAAACTTTTGTCTCCTATAACGGGAACGGCACAAAGACCGTCCATTCCTCCTCTAAGCATTATAACTATTAAGTTTTTCTTTTTAGAAGTTGAGGCTAAAACCGGAAAATTAAATCCAGCTAAAAACAAAGAAGTTGCAGTTCCTTTTAAAAAATCTCTTCTTGATATCTTCATGCTTTTAATACCTCCGGTAAGTTAAATAATAATATATGTTTTTCCTCGTTAGTCTTTGCTTTTGATACAATTTTTAAAATTTTATCTGGGTTATCAAAGTTATTACGAATTATTTTTTCATGAATATTGTCATCTAACATATCTTGTGTGTTGAATTTATGGAAAGCAGTTTTAGCAAACATTATTCTTCTTATGATTAATTCTGTTGATAGCCAATCTTTTTCAAGATCTGAAAATCCATTAGGTTGTTTTTGTCTATAAGGATGACAACCTAAATCCTCTAAAAACCAACCTTGCCAACTGATTTGTCCGAAAGGTTTAATTCCTAGTGGGAGACTATCAATTTCCTTCTCTTTAGTTGGATATGAGTATGTTGATCCTGACATATTTATCGTTGTAAGCCACCAATTTTCTGGATTTTGAAATTTTCGATATTTGTCATTGTATTCAAAAGCAACTTTAATTGCGGCCTTGTGAACTTCTGGTAAAAATCCATCTGATTGTTCCCACGCTTTTATAACTGGCGCAATCATTTGAGGCGTTGGCTCATCTGTAATTAAATATCTACAAAGCTTTGTTGCGATAAACTCTCTACAAGAAGGATGGTTAACTAAATCCTTAATAGCTAGCTTTATAGCTTTTCTTCCTTTTTTATATTCTTTTCCTAAAACTATTTTTTTACCAGGTTCGTGCCTTTCTGGATCAAATCTCACATCACTTCCATTATCTTTTGATTTACTCCACTTAGGTCTCCATCCAGTCATAATTTTTGCTAACTCTATGACATCTTCTTGCGTATAACCTGCTTTTGGAGAAATTGTGTGAAGCTCCATTAATTCTCTTGCGTGATTTTCATTTAGTGTTGCCGGTCTTTTTTCTCTTCTTCTCCATTCTTGCTTTGCACTTTCGGACTTAGGGCCCACATTTTCTTTATTATCAAGATGCATAATCATTGGCCAAGCTAGAGTTGCTTCAGTTGCCATAGTTTCAAAATTTTTATCCATATTGGCTCTAATAAAATCTCTCTGATAAGCTCCAGTAGAATATGAGCCTAATGTTTGTGTGTCACTTATCGTAAAATGATTTCCCCAAAAATACCAAAGCTTAGCTAAAACTGGATGGTCGCTTCTTATACCTTCTGCGTGTCTGATGCACAGTTCGTTAGCAGGCCAAAGTTTTTTTCCAGTATCAGCCTCTAATTTACGTTCAGCTCTCCTAAAACCTTCTGGATCATTTTTATATTTTTTTCTTAATGTGGTATTTTCTTCAACCCTTTGCGTTATCCAATACTTTCTCATTTCTTTTTCAGAATAGATATGTTTCCCCTTCCAATTAAATTCGGGAATTGACTCGACCTGTTTTTGAGCCCAAACTAATGGATCAGAAGGAGCTTTTTCATCAGGCTTTAAGCCAAATGCAACTTTTCTAAAAAAGTTTTTCATAAACTATTTTATTTTATCAATATCGTGAATATTTGTTAAGGAATTATTAAATTCTTCAATATTTTCTCTTAAAGCTAAACTAGAAATTGAATAAATCATTATCAATAACAAAACTAATGGTAATGAAGTAATTACTGATGCATAGCTTTTGATCAGTAATATATAAAAAATAATAAATAAAGCTGATCTAATTAAAACAGTTTTTCTAAACACACTAATAATTGAAAGAGAATGCTTTAATAAATTAAAAAAACTCATCTGAGATGGACCAAAATACCTTTTACCTCTAATGGAGGGCATGCTTATTAAATCTTTCTCTATTTTTTTTAAAGATCCAGAAAAACTATTCCAGGTAGCTTTTTCATCTAACATTTTTTTTACCGTTGTTTTTGATAAACACGTAAAATTACCAAATTTAATTGATTGTCCCGTAAATGCTAAGGTTAAAAATTTATGAAATTGATAACAAGTTTTAAAAATTAAACCCTCAGATCTTTTTACTCTTTCGCCTACTAAAGATTTTTCATCAGATTGTTTAGAAAGTTCAATAAAATTTTTGATTTCTTCTGGTCTATCTTCACCATCACCATCCATAGGAATTACAAAATCAAATTCTTTTTTTTCAAAGATATATTTCAAGCCAGATGCTATACATCTTGCATGACCCCTGTTCTCTTTCATATTAACTATCTCAATTGAATTGATATTCTCAATATTTGGATAATTATCAATAATCTGTTGAGAAGAAGCATCATTTATCACAACTAAAGATATCTCATGATCCAAATCTTTAATTTCAATATTAATATTCTCAATCAGTATTTTTAAAGACTCTCTGTCGTTATAAATTGGAATTAAAATTACATATTTCATCTATCTTGATCCTACGCAAATACTATCAAGACACATATAATCTTTCAATTGATCAAGTTTTTCTCTTTCAACAAAACCTTCCCAAACTGGTCTAGATTTTAAATGATAAGAAAGATTTCCAGCATTCCATTCATCTCCCAATACTACATTTATTTTAGAGTCGAATTGTTGTTCCCAGGCATATTGAGTTTTTATTGCAATTTCTTTACCCGGATAATCAGTTCTCTTATCGTCTTTTGAAATTGAAACATAAGCGTAAAGCACAGGTGATAAAAAGAAAAAGAATATAAATCCAATCATGAATGGTTTTAATTTTTTAAGATTAATTTGAGCCTGGAACAAATAAACGAAAAGTGTG
>CACBGU010000003.1 GCA_902538885.1 uncultured Pelagibacteraceae bacterium | reverse complement strand
AGGGAATTGGAAAACAAGCACCTCGATTGCAAAAGCTAAATTGAATAAAAAAAATTTAAATTTCGAAAATATATTTCAAGCTGAACCACCAATAGAATCTGGTTATCATTTCGGTTCAAGACTGGCTATAAAAGACAATTATCTTTTTGCATCTGCTGGTGAAAGAGGTGGTGGTATGATTGCTCAAGATCCAACAAACCATCCTGGAAGTATTATCAGAATTTATTTAGACGGTAGTATTCCAGAAGATAACCCTAAGTTTAAAGGAAAATCAAATTGGTTACCAGAAATTTATCAAATTGGTGTTCGTAATCCGCAAGGTCTAACCTATTCCTCTTTTGATGGAAAAATTTATGCTAGCAACCATGGTGCAAAAGGTGGTGATTGGTTTGGTGAGATTAAAAAGGGAGAAAATTATGGTTGGAAAATTTTAGGTTGGGGTGGAACAAATTATTCAGGCTCAAAGATCGGACCTAAATGGAAACCAAGTTTTACAAAGGCAATCCAATACTGGGTACCTTCAATAGCTGCAAGTGCCATAACTATTTATAAGGGAAATGAATTTAAAGAGTGGAACGGCGAGGCGCTAATTACTTCTTTAAAAGATAAATCAATGAGAAAATTAAAATTTCAAAATTTATCCAAGATAGAAGAAACAATTATTTTCAAAGATAAAATTGGAAGAATAAGAGATATACAAGTTCACCCTATTAATGGAAAAATATATTTTCTTGCAGGAAATAGCTTATGGTTAATGGAGAAAAAAAAATAATATGAAAGAAAGACCTTATCATCATTTGCCTGATGGCACTTTCAGAAATCCAAAAGGATCTCCAGTAATAATATCTAAGTCAGGAAAATTTTCTTATAGAACTTTTAGTAAATTGAGAAAAAAAGTTGATTTATCTTATCCAAAAGAACATGTTATTGAAAAACAAAAAGTATTAGCTGATTTAGAAAAATATAAAGATAATGATTATATTGCTTGGATAGGTCACGCGACATATCTTATAAAATTAGGTGAAACTACAATTATAACAGATCCTGTATTTTCAAAGAACGCTGGACCACTAATCTTTGGTCCAAAAAGATTTACTAATCCTGCAATAAAATTAAATGAGATACCTAAAACGGATATATTTTTACTCACTCATAATCATTACGATCATCAGGACATGTCAACAATTAGAAATTTTCCTTTTAAGAGTGCAAAAGTATTAACACCACTAAACCTTGGTAAATATTTTAAAGGATATAAAGATGTAAACGAAATGGATTGGTATGATCAAATAATTATAAATGATGATTTGAAAATTTCTTTACTTCCTGCAGTTCATTGGTCAAAGAGAAGTTTAACAGACACTAATAAAACTTTGTGGGGTAATTTTCTTATAGAATATAAGAATAAAAAAATTTTATTCGCATGTGACACTGGATATGGGAAAGTCTACAAAGAACTAGGTGAAAAATATGGTCCTATAGATCTGACGATGATTAATATTGGGGCTTATAATTTCAAACCAATGTTTGATAAAACTATTTATCATACTACACCAGAAGAAGCCTTGAATGTTGCACAAGACCTAAAAAGTAAAAAAGTATTAGGAATGCATTGGGGAACATTTGTTTTGTCATTAGAGCCGATTATGGAACCTCCAGTTAGATTTAAAGATAGTGCTGAGAAATATGGATTTGATAAAGAAGATGCAATTATTTTTAAAATTGGAGAAATTAGTCCTCTAGATAAATTGTTATAGAGTTAAATACTTAATTGCAAAAAATATAGTCCCTATTGATGCAAATGTAGAAACAAAAATTGCTTTAATTATATTTTCGGGACTTACATTATAAGCAGCACATAAAACTATAGAAGTAACTCCGCAAGGTGCAACACTCACAAAGAAAGCACCTGGTATTTCTGCTGGCAATCCTGCATTAAAAAACACTAATCCAATTAACAATAAAATTATCGGGGAAATAACTAATTTTAAAACTGAAATAGATACGGATAATTTGTTAATTACATTTTTAGTATAAAATGAAAGAGTTATACCAATTGCAAACAATCCAACTGGCGAAACACATGCCGCAAGTTTAGACAAAGTGTATTCGATCGGAGTTTGATCAATATTAAAATTTAATAATAAAAATAATAGACCTATAATTATTGAAAGAATAAATGGGTTTAAAAATAAATTTTTAATAAAATTAAATAAATTTACATTTTTTTTTGTAGATAATTCGAGAAAAAAAGCGATTACAGATAATAAAATTATCCCATCCATTAATATAATACTTGCAACTTGTGTAATTACATTTTGTTGAAAATAAATTTCTGTTATTGGCAAAAGCAAAGTCACGTGGTTTGATAATGCGACTGTTAAAGCCCAAATAATTGACTCTGGGATTGATCTTTTAAAATATTTTGAAGTAATTAAGTAAGCAATAATTCCACATATCGATTGCATAATTAAATAAGAGAAAATTTGTTTGAAATCCACTTGTCCAATTTCATTTTGTGCTATTAGCTTAATTATCAATGCTGGGACTGCGATATAGAACAAGAAAAGATTTAAAATTTTAGCATGACTAAGGTCTAAGACTTTCAACTTACCAAATACAAACCCTAAAAAAGTAATAAATATAAATGGAGTAAGTCCTAAAAAAATTGTGAACATAAATTATTTAATTGTTATTCTATGCATAATTCTATTTCCTTTGAAAGGTGTTGCCTGATGAAGCATAGATCTGTTATCCCATATAGCCAATTGGTTTTTTTCCCAAGGCAATGAAAATTTAAACTTCTTCTTAATTTGATGGTTAAATAAAAATTTTTTTAATTTTTCCTCATTTTTTATTTTTGAACTAAGACCAACAAAATGTCCTGGGCTACAATAAATCGAATAATTTGTACTAATTTTTCTAATTATTTTATGTGAAGATTTAAGTTCTTTAATATTTTTTCCTTTTTCTTTTACTCTTTCTTTTGTTGTAACCGAAATTGGACCCTCAGAAGAATATTTAGCTTTAATATTTCTAAATTTTCTTTTTATTGAATTTGGTAATTCTTTATAAGCAAGGTATTGAGAACAAAATTCTGTGTTAGCCTTTCCTTTTTTTGGTACAAGTTTTGAAAGCAACATTGTAAATCTTGGTGGCTTTTTTGTATAAATTGAGTCGGTATGAAATTGCTCACCAAAACTTGGTCCTTTATCAGTTGATTTTCTTTGCACTACAGTAATTTGAGGAAATTTTTTATTTAAACCTTTCAATCTTGGATAGTTGGCTAATTTTCCAAAATACTTTGCAAACTTTATATAAAGTTTAGGAGTTAATTTTTGTTTTTTAAAATATAGCATTCCATATTTATTAAGTGCTTTTTTAATTTTAAAAATATCTTTATTTGTAATTTCTTTTAAATTTACATTTATTTCTGCGCCAATATTTTTTTTATTTGGTATTATTTTTAGCATTTTTTAAAAAAAATTTTTTTAAGTGATTTATCGTTTGTTTTGGACTTTCCTCCGGAATGAAATGATCTGAATTAATTTCTGCTCCATAAACTTTTTTGTTTGTGTATTTTTGCCAAATTTTAACTGATTTAAATTGCGTTCCAACAACTCCTCTTTTTCCCCACAAAACTTGTATTGGAATATTTAATTTTTTTTTCCGATCTTTTTTATCGTGCTTTAAATCTATGGTAGCCGCAGCCCTATAATCTTCACAGGTTGCATGAATTCTTTTTTTTTGTTTAAAGGCTCTAAAATACTCTTCCTCAACTCTTCCAACCGCAAGTTTGGATGACCTGTTAAAACGGCTTTTTAACCATCTTTTAGGATCTGACATTATCATTTTCTCTGGAAGAGGTGCTGGCTGTATTAAATAAAACCAATGAAAATAGCCTTTTGCAAATTTCATATCTGTATGCTCGTACATATCCAGAGTTGGACAAATATCTAATACACTTAAAGCCATAATTTTATTTCTATAATCTCTTGCCATTCGGTGAGCTACTCTCCCACCCCTATCATGACCTGCAACACAAAACTTTTTAAATTTCAGTTTACTCATTAGCTGAACCATATCTTTGGCCATTTCTTTTTTAGAATAATTTTTATGATTAATTCCACCAGGTAAAACAAAACTATCTCCATACCCCCTTAGATCAGCGACAACTACAGTAAAATATTTACTAAGCTCTGGGGCAGTTTTGTGCCACATTACATGGGTTTGAGGGTATCCATGAAGAAGCAATAAGGGAGGACCATTCCCTTTAAATCTACAAAAAATTTTCCCTTTATTTACTTTTATAAATTTTTTTTTAAATCCACTGAACATGATTAAACTATTAATTATTTAATAGTTTATTTTTTGCCTTTTCGAACTCTTCTTGGGTTAAAACTCCACTTTTGTGTAGTTCGTTTAATTTTGTAATTTCGCTGCTAAGATCATTACTGCTTGATGAAGAAACTTGAGTTTCATTTTCTTCTTCTTTTTCTTCTGGTTTGGATGGTTTGTTTTCAACTTTTGCTTTGAAACCTTTCATTATAGCTGTGCCACCTAAGTAAAATACAAAACCTAGTATTGGTACAGCAAGTGCAAAAAAAATTACTTTTTCCATATTAATCCTCGTCCTCGTCCTCTTCTTCGTTTCTCCAACCTTTTCTGTACATTAAATACCCTGCTAGGATAACAGAAAAAATTCCTGCAATCATACCATAATCAAAACCAACTTGTTTACCATATAAATACCACCCTAATTGGGTCGCACCAATTGGTATTGCAGTTAACAAAATCATTATTATTGCAATCCTGTATTCATATTTCGGTTTTTTCATTAGTTAAGCTTATCAAATACAATTAAAATTAAATTGATTTAAATAACCTTGAGACAATTAAACTTATAAGAAAAAGTGTTTATTTTTGTGATCTTTTAAAACACTCAATAGTATTTTTTAATAAACAAGCAATTGTCATTGGACCTACACCGCCAGGAACTGGGGTAAGTGCTTTTGCATTTTTTGAAACTTCATCAAAATGAACATCACCAACTATACCGTTATCAGTTTTATTTATACCAACGTCAATAACAATAGCATCTTTCTTTACCCAGTCTCCTCTAACAAGTTCGGGTATACCTACAGCTGCAACAATTATATCTGCCTCTAAACATTCAGCTTTTAAATCTTTAGTTTTTGAATGAGTTATAGTTACAGTGCAATTTTCTTTTAAAAGAAGTTGTGTCATTGGTTTACCATTTAAATTCGATCTACCCACAACTACAGCTTTTTTGCCACTTAAATTAGGTTCAATTTTTTTTATTAATAAATAACAACCAAGTGGCGTACAAGGTATTGAACTTTCATAACCAGATGAAAGATTGCCTACATTCATTGGATGAAATCCATCCACATCTTTTGAAGGATTAATAGCTTCAATAACTTTCTGTTTATCAATATGCTTAGGTAAAGGAAGTTGAACTAAAATTCCTGAAACGGTTTCATCACTGTTAAGTTCTTTAATTTTTTCTAGAACCGTCTTTTCTTCAACTGAATCTGGATATTTTATAACTTCAGATTTTAATCCTACCTCATTTGCTGATTTCTCTTTGTTTCTCACATAAATCTGACTAGGTGTTAAATCACCAATAAGTATAACTGTTAAACCTGGTACTTTATTATGTTTTGATTTTAACCCTGCGACTTCTTCCTTTAACTCTGCTCTTAATTCTGCAGCTGCTTTTTTTCCATCAATTAAAATCATATTTCTTTTCTAAAAAATCATTGGTGCAATGTACAGCTTCATACACATTTCGATAAACCAAATCAATAAAAGAAGAATGATTGGAGAAATATCTAGTGAGCCTAAATTTGGCAAAAAATGTCTTATTTTATTCAGGAAAGGTTCAGTTAATTTGTAACTCAACTCTAAAATTGCATAAACAAATCTATTTTGAGTATTAAGAACATTAAATGCAATTAGCCAACTTACAATAACATTGGCAATCACTACGTAAGAATACAATTTTAAAATTTGTAAAACTAAATAAAAAATAGCTATCATTTTTTCTCAACATAAATCGACTGACTTGGGAACGCAAATGAAGCACCATTTTTTTCTACGATTTCTTTAATCGCAATTGCTAACCTTTCTTTAACATCTAGCCAATTATTCCAACTTCCTGATTTTGTGAAACACCTAACATACATATCTATCGAACTATCAGAAAATTTATCAACTCTTACCGCAACTCCAATTGAAGTATTATAATCTTCACTTGAGTTAATGTGATTTTCTATTTCATCTCTAATCTTTTTCAATTGATCTACTGTAGTGTCATATTGAAGTGTGATAATCCAACTAATCAACCAATTGGAAGTTTCACTTACGTTTACTACTGCATTTTCTGCAAACTGAAAATTTGGGATAATTGCAAGAGACTTATCAAACTTTCTAATCGTTGTTGATCTAAATCCAATCTTTTCTACTATACCTTCAATAATCCCCTCAACTGCAATCCAGTCTCCAATTTTAAATCTCTTTTCAACTAAAACTAAAATTCCTGAAATTAGATTTTTAAATAAATCTTGTGCGCCTAATGCAACAGCAACACCAAACAGTCCAAGACCTGCAATAATTGGACCTATTTTAATTCCCCACAATTCTAAAACTGCTGCTAAACCTAAAATAAAAATTAAAATTTTTAATGATTTAATTATCCAGCCAATAAGTTCTCTTGTTAATAATTTATCTAAACCACTAAGTATGTATGAGATTGGTTCTATGATTTGGTGAATTACCCAAAAAATCAATATAGTGATCAAAGTTCTATTAATTGTATCTACCACTTCTCTTCCTTCTATTGAGAAAGTCATGTAGTAGCTTGCAATAAAAAATCCTAATACAATAGGTAAAAATCTTGCTGGGCCTACAAGTGATTGAACAAAAGTATCATCTAATTTATTAGTTGTTCTTTTCGAGATGATTTCTAATTTTTTAATAACTAATTTGCTTATTAGACCTCTAAAAATTAAGAATAGTAAAAATATTCCAATACCAATTAATATTTGAAAAATATCAACACCAAGAATTCCTTTATTCCATACTGATAAAAATATCTCAGAAAAATTATTAATTAATTCCATTTTTTAAATTTTATATAACAAAAACTCTTCTTCTCCAGGATTAAAAAGAAAAATCTTTTTCCATTTGATTTCGTTCAATATTGACGAGGTTTTTTCGCCTATACACATCAAATTTGTATTCATCCATAAATTTTCAGTTTGGTAAATCTTTATGAAATTTAAGAAACTTGATGCACTATTTTGAGAGTAAACATAGACAATATCAGGCATATTTAATTTTAATTCATTAACAAATTTGTCATCAAACTTTTGGTTATGATCTACTCTATAATTAATAATTCTTTTTACGTTAAAACCTTCACTTAATAACTTTTGATCTAAATCAACTGATATTGTTTCACCACTAACGTAAAGTAATTCTTTATTTTTAGAATCATAACTTTGTATTATTAACTCCTTTAAGTTTGCAACATTTCCTTCAGCTGCAATTGTATTTTGAAAGCCAACACTTCTTACTTTTTTTTCTGTAGCGTTACCAACACAAAAGCATTTAATATTTTTATCTAATCTTTCTGTGCTTAAAAATTTTACTGCATTTGCACTAGTAAAAACAATTCCATCATATTCAGAAAAGTTAATTTCTTCATAATTAACTTTTTCAATTCTTATTAATGGAAGATGAGATATCTGATGTCCTAACGATTGAAATTTCAATATCATTTCTGAACAATCTTCCAATGGTCTAGTTAATAAAATATGCATACTATCTTTTATATGAATTATTTGATTTTGTTTTTAAAAGTATCCCAACTTCTTTACCAAGTTCTTTAAATTCATTCAAATTACCAACTTTTTTTTCATAAAACCTTTGTTTACCATCTAAAGAAAAAAGTTCAGCCTCTACTATAATCTTCTCTCCATCAACCACTGAATGAGCACCAATTGCTGTTTCACAATCTCCATCTAAAACTTTTAAAATATTTCTCTCAAGGTGAGCTCTTTTATATGTTTCCTCATGGTTAATTTTATTTAAAATAGAAATCGTCTCCTCATCATTCTCTCTGCACTGAAGAGCAATTACACCCTGTCCTGCGCTAGGAATTATTTCTTCAGCAGAAAAAATTTCAGAGATTTCATTTTCAAAACTTAAAAATTTAATACCTGCATAAGATAGTATAATTGCATCATACATTCCTTCATTTAATTTTCTAATTCTAGTATCTACATTTCCTCTAATTAATTTGCAGTTTAAATCTTGTCTAATTTTTTTTATTTGAAATTCTCTTCTGTATGATGAGGTTCCAACAATTGACTTTTCATCTAAGTCTTTAAGTTTCTTTTTATCCTTTGTAATTAAAATTTCCCTAGGGTCATTTCTTTCAAGAAAAGAATCTGTCCTTAATCCTTCTGTCTCGTTAGCGGGCATATCTTTCAGTGCATGAACTGCAATATCAATATTTTTTAACTGAAGTTCCTTTTCAATATTGCTTGAAAACAAACCTTTACCACCAACCTCAGATAATCTTATATTCTGCACCTCATCACCTTTAGTTGTAATTGATTTAATTAAAATATCATCATTACCAAGGTCGGTATTTTTGATAATTTTATCTTTAGCTTGTTGAGCATAAAGTAAGGCAAGCTTGCTACCTCTAGATCCAATTATTATTTTTTTATTCATAAAAATTTATTTCTTACTTGTATTAAGATTGTACAATTATTAAAAACTATTTTAATGAGCAAAAAACCCTTAATTCTTGGAATAGAATCTAGCTGTGATGAAACTGCAGCTTCTTTAATAACTGAAAATGAAGAAGGATTCCCAGTAGTTTTGTCTAATATTGTTTCTAGTCAAGTGGAGGTTCATAAGGAGTTTGGTGGTGTAGTTCCAGAACTAGCAGCTCGTTCACACATTGAAAAAATTGATTGGATTGTCAAAAAAGCTATTGATGAGAGTGGAAGAAAAATTGAAGAAATAGATGCGGTTGCTTCTACCGCTGGTCCTGGATTAATTGTTTGTCTATCAGTTGGATTAAGTTTTGGTAAAGCTTTTGCAACAGCAATGAATAAACCTTTTATTGCTATTAATCATTTAGAGGGACATGCTTTAAGTCCAAAACTAAATTCAAATTTAAATTATCCATATTTGCTTCTTTTGATTTCAGGTGGGCACTCACAATATTTAAGTGTTCAAAATCTTGGAAAATATAAAAGATTAGGAACAACTATTGACGATGCATTAGGTGAGGCATTTGACAAAACAGCAAAACTTTTAGGAGTAGAATTTCCAGGTGGACCTCAAATTGAAATTTTAGCTAAAAAAGGTGATCCAGAAAAATATGATTTACCAAAACCAATTTTCAGTAAAGGAGGATGCAATCTTTCTTTTGCAGGTTTAAAAACTGCTGTATTGAAAATAAGCAAAACAATTAAATCAGATCAAGATAAATATGATCTTGCAGCATCTTTTCAAAAAACAATTGAGGAAATTTTATATAAAAAAACTAAGATTGCCTTTACTGAATTTGAAAAAATAAATAAATTAAATGAAAAAATTTTCGTTGTTGCTGGAGGGGTTGCGGCAAATAAAAAAATTAGGTCAATGTTAATTAATCTATGTGAAGAAAATAATTATAAAAGTATTTTTCCTCCTATAGAGTTTTGTGGAGATAATGCAGCAATGATTGCAATGGTAGGTTTGGAAAAATTTAAAATAAATCAATTTAATAATTTAGATTATCCAGCAAAACCTAGATGGCCTTTAGATGAAGATGCAGCTTTTCTCAAAGGTGCTGGAGTTCAATTATAATGCAATATTGGTTAATGAAATCTGAACCAGATGTTTGGTCGATTGATCAGCAAAAAAAAGCTGGGATTAAAGGTGCACCTTGGGATGGTGTCAGAAATTATCAAGCTGCAAAAAATTTAAAAAGTATGAGGAAAGGAGATTTATGTTTTTTTTATCATTCAAACATAGGAAAAGAGATAGTTGGAATAGTAAAAGTTATTAAAGAATCTTATATAGATAAAACAGACAAGACAGGGAGATTTGTTGCGGTTACTGTTCAATTTAAGTCTAAATTTTCAAAGCCTATAACGCTCGAAAATATTAAAAAAAATAAGGATTTAAGCCATTTAGCTCTGATAAAGCAAAGTAGGCTTTCTGTAATGCCAGTTGATTATAAAAGCTGGAAAATTATAAATAACATGAGTAAGATTTAAAAAAAAAATTATCTCATGCCAAAGAAAAAAAAGAAAAAAAGCAAAGTAAGAAAAAAAAGAACAAAGGTTAGAAAAAAAACCTCAAAAAAAGTTAAGAAAAGATCTAAAGTCAGAAAAAAGTCCTCTAAAAAGGTAAAAAAAAGATCTAAAGCAATAAAAGAAAATGGAAATACGCCTCCTGAAATTGTTATTAAAACAAAACCAGAATGGATTAAAAGCAGCTTAGCAAACAAAAGTAAGTACCAACAAAAATATTCTCAATCTATAAAGAGTAATGATGAGTTTTGGAGAAAAGAAGGAAAAAGAATTACTTGGATCAAACCTTATAAAAAAATTAAAGATGTAAAATACAGTACTAAAGAAGTCAAAATTAAATGGTTTGAAGATGGTACTTTAAATGCTTCAGCAAATTGTATTGATAGACATTTAAAAGATAAAAAAGATAAAACTGCAATTATTTGGGTAGGAGATGATCCAAAAGATAGTCAAAAAATTTCTTATAAACAACTTCACCAAAAAGTTTCAAAAGCAGCAAATGGTTTAAAAAAATTAGGAATTAAAAAAGGAGATCGAGTAACAATTTATTTAACAATGATACCAGAGTTAGCAATTTTAATGTTAGCTTGTGTAAGAATTGGTGCGGTGCATTCAATTATTTTTGGAGGTTTTTCAGCAGACTCTATTTCTGGAAGAGTTAATGATTGCGAGTCTGAATACATCATAACCGCTGATGAAGGCGTTAGAGGTGGAAAAATGATTCCTCTTAAAGATACTGTTGATGAAGCTCTTATGAGTTGTCCAAACGTCAAAAAATGTATAGTTGTTAAACGAACAGGTAATTATATCAACTGGGATCAAAGTAGAGATGTTTGGTACCATGATTTAATTAATGATGTTCCTAGTCACTGTGAACCAGAGGAAATGAACGCTGAAGATCCTTTGTTTATTTTATATACATCAGGTTCTACAGGTAAACCAAAAGGAGTTCTTCACACGACTGGTGGTTATATGGTTTACGCATCAATGACCCATCAATATATTTTCAACTACAAACCAAAAGATATTTATTGGTGTACAGCAGATATTGGATGGGTAACTGGACATAGTTATATTATTTATGGACCCCTAGCGAATGGTGCTACTACTATCATGTTTGAAGGAATTCCAAATTATCCTGATAGTTCTAGATGGTGGCAGATAGTTGACAAATATAAAGTAAATACTTTCTATACAGCTCCGACTGCGATAAGAGCTTTGATGCGTGAAGGAGATAAGCCTGTTAAAAAAACTTCTAGAAAATCACTTAAGCTTTTAGGAACGGTGGGAGAACCCATAAATCCAGAGGCTTGGATGTGGTATTACAAAACTGTAGGTAATTCTAAATGCCCAATTGTAGATACTTGGTGGCAGACAGAAACTGGAGGAATAATGATTGCTCCTCAAACAGGGGCTATTCCTCTAAAACCTGGTTCTGCAACAAAACCTTTCTACGGAATTAAGCCTGTCCTTGTTGATAAAAACGGCAAAGAGATAAAAGGTGCTGGTGAAGGAAGACTTTGTATAGCTCAATCTTGGCCTGGCCAGATGAGAACAGTATATGGAGATCATCAAAGATTTATCGATACATATTTTTCTCAATTCAACGGAAAATATTTTACCGGTGATGGATGTAAAAGAGATAAAGATGGTTATTACTGGATCACAGGTCGTGTAGATGATGTAATTATTGTTTCAGGACATAATCTTGGAACAGCTGAAATCGAGAGTGCATTTGTTGCTCATCCAAAAGTAGCTGAGGCCGCTGTAGTTGGTTACCCTCATGATATTAAAGGTAATGGTTTATATTGTTATGTTACTTTAAATGCTGGAGAAACCGAAACTGGAGAACTCGAGAGAGATCTTAAGCTTTGGGTAAGAAAACAAATAGGACCTCTAGCAACTCCAGATCTAATTCATTTCACTCCAGGACTTCCAAAAACAAGATCTGGAAAAATAATGAGAAGAATTTTAAGAAAAATTGCAGCAAATGAACATGGTCAATTAGGTGATACCACAACTCTAGCTGACCCAAGTGTTGTAGATAGTTTAGTTGAAAATAGAAAAAATATTTAAAACTGAATTAAATCATTAAACTCTTGTTTAATAACATCCCACTTTAAAATCATAGAGTTTAAAACAATCTTCCGATCTAAAGTTTTTAATTCTTCAGCTATAGGAGCCCACTTATATAATGAAAGTGCACTAGGATTAAAAGGCAAGTCTTGATAATAAATATCCCAATTAATTTTCTCTAATCTTTCATCAAAATTTTTTCTAGCTTCCTCTATAATATCTAAAGGCATCTTATTTGAGATCTCATCATCTAATATTTTATTAAAAATCTCTCTTGCTTTTTCTATATCTTGAAAATTAAAATTTACTTTTAAATTTGAAAATGTATAAAATGTTAAATCTTGTAATGAGACGGAATAGATATTCCATTTCGCAAGATTAACAGAGGACATAAACACATCATTATCAAAATGAAGAACATATCTTGTTCCCATACGAGTTTTTAAATAATTATATAAAGTAACTTGAGTGACCCAAGCAGATTTAGTTTGAATAAAGCGTTCTAATTCATCTAAATTTTTAATTTTTTTCTTTGGAATGAACACCTTAAACATAGCGAACAAATATGTTTTTAAATCTTCAAGTTTTAAATCTCTCCAAGTTAATTTGTATTTTGCCATGATTTTTATTGACTGCGCCAATTATATCTTAAAAAAGTAAGTAAATAAGTACCTAATATGATCAATTTTAAGGGTTTTCAAACCTCTCATAATGGTTATGGTTTTACCCAGTTATAACTAAATAGAGAGGTATAAATGTCAAATCAACAAAAACACTGGGAAAAAACTAGGTCATTGTTATTTATAACATTGGCAATTTGGTTTGTTTTCTCAATTGGCATCTTTCTCTTTGGAGCTGAAATGAACGAGGTCACAGGACCTTTCGGTTATCCATGGACATATTGGTTTACATGTCAGGGATCTCTTGGCGCTTTCGTAATCCTAATTTTCTGGTTTGCGAATAGGCAAGAAAAAATCGATGAAGAGTTCGGCTTTAGCGAAAGAGAGGACGACTAATGATTAAAGGTAATTTTATAGACAACTTGCCTAGAGTTTACGGGATCTATACAGGAGGATTTATAGGTTTCATAATCATCATGGCAATTGCTGAACAGATGGGTATGTCTGCAAAAGCAATAGGTATTGCTTTCGTTGCATTTACTGTATTCATCTATGCATTAATTGGTTACCTATCACGTACAGCCCAAGCAGATGCGTATTACGTAGCTGGAAGGCAAGTACCAACAGTCTTCAACGGAATGGCGACTGCAGCAGACTGGATGTCTGGTGCTTCATTCGTTGCAATGGCAGGTGGTATTTACTTTAAAGGTTACGGATATATGGCGCTACTTGTAGGTTGGACTGGTGGTTACGTGCTTGTTGCATCTTTATTAGCACCATACTTAAGAAAATTTGGCTGTTATACAGTTCCAGATTTTATAGGTACTAGATACGGTGGTAATTTAGCTAGATTTAGCGCAGTGGTAGTTTTAACTGTTGCTTCATTTACTTATGTGACTGCACAAATTAACGCTACAGGTACTATTGCATCTGTTGCACTAGATATCCCATTCCAATACGCAGTTTATATTGGACTAATAAGTATCTTATTATGTTCGATGTTAGGTGGTATGAGAGGGGTAACTTGGACACAGGTTGCACAATATATCGTACTAATTATAGCTTACTTACTTCCAGTATTCTGGATCAGTAACAAAATAGGCGCAGGTTTCTTTCCTCACTTTATGTTAGCTGATGAAGTAGCTAGAATTGCTGAGTTAGAACAACAGTATGGATTTGTTAAAAATTCTGCTGCGGATCTAGCAAACGTACCTAAAGGCTTAGCAGGAATAACTAAAGCTCACTCTGCAGTTAACGCTACACCTTGGGCATTTATTTCATTAGCATTAGCGATGATGATGGGAACAGCTTCATTACCGCACGTGATGATGAGATACTTTACTACTCCAAGTGTAAAAGCAGCTAGAAAATCAGTAGGTTGGTCATTATTCTTTATCTTCCTACTTTACTCTTCTGCTCCAATGTTAGCTACATTATCTAAGTTATCATTGATCGACCCGAATTTACCAACTGGTATTATCGGTAAGACATTTGCAGAAGTGGAAGCGATAGATTGGTACCAAAACTGGAACCAAGCAAACCTATTGTTTATCAGCGACTTTAACGGAAATGGAACTGTTGAATTAAATGAGTTCTTCATGGGTGGTAAAGCCGTTGTATTAGCAACACCAGAGATAGCTGGATTACCTTATGTAATTTCAGGTCTAGTTGCTGCTGGAGGTATGGCAGCTGCCATGTCTACTGCAGATGGTTTGATTCTAGCGATTGCAAACGCTATATCACATGATGTTTACTATAAGATCATTGATCCAAAAGCGGAAACTGCAAAACGACTACTTGTTGCAAGGGTATTACTTGTAGTAATTGGTTTTGCTGGAGCAACTATTGCAGCAATGGAGATTCAAGGAATCTTAGGTTCGGTTATATGGGCTTTTGATTTTGCGATGTCTGGATTGTTCTTCCCACTTGTACTTGGTGTATGGTGGAAGAGAGCTAATAGACAAGGTGCGATTGCTGGTATGCTAGGAGGTCTAATCGCCGGTGCTTGGTACTTAGTTTGGGTACGAACTGGTGGAAGTGGATTCTTAGGAATTACTCAGTTAACATTTGGTATCTTCGGATCAGCTGTTAGTTTAGTTTTAATGGTAGTAGTTAGTTTAATGACTGCAGAACCAGATAAAGCTACTCAAAAAATGGTTGATGAAGTACGTGTACCAAGTGGTAAAACAATTCTTGGTAAATCACACTAAATAATCTTTTAAAGGGGCGATTAATTTCGCCCCTTTTATTTCAATACATTTTCCAATATAAATTTTGAATGTCAGCAAATTTTCATCCTTTAGTTTATTTTATAGATTATGTACTTGGAGTAATAATGTGGACTCTGATTGGAAGGGTGGCAATGAATATTTTTCAAAGAGAAGATTCTCAATTCTTTTTCATGAGAGTATTTGTAAAATACACCAATCCTTTAATAAAATTATTTAAACCAATAACTCCATCTTTTATTATTGGGCCATTAGTGCCTTTATATGTTGCTTGGTTTTTCTACATGATCAGATTTTATCTGATGCCTTGGATCTTAGGTTATTCAGTCATGGGAATGTTATCATTTCCTCTCGAGAGTGAAATTTCTAGACAAATTTATCAATTTTTTAATTCATTTAGATTTTAAAAATTGATACTAGTTAATCTAGTAATCAATGAAAAATATACAAATTTCTCCATCAATTTTATCAGCTGACTTCAGTCAGTTAGGCTCAGAAATAAAAAGACTTGAAGCAGGTGGGGCTGATATGATTCATGTAGATGTAATGGATGGTCATTTTGTTCCTAACTTAACAATAGGTCCTCCTGTAATTAAAGCTCTTAGAAAGCATTGTTCATTAAAATTTGATGTACACTTGATGATATCACCAGTGCATAAATATATAGATGCTTATGCTGATGCAGGAGCAGATATTATTACTATTCATCCTGAGGCAACCGATAATTTAGAAAATTCAATTAAAAAAATAAAAGAAAAAAATAAAAAAGTTGGAGTTTCGCTTAATCCTGAATCTAAAATTGATTTAATATTAGATTTATTAGATCAAATAGATTTAGTCCTAATTATGAGTGTAAATCCTGGATTTGGAGGGCAAAAATTTATGCCAGAAGTTTTAGATAAAATTAAAGAATTAATAAAAATAAGAGAGCAAAAGAAGTTAGATTTTGACATTGAAATTGATGGTGGAATCAATTTTGATAACTGCAAAAGTGCAATTGATGCCGGCGCTAACATTCTTGTATCTGGTACTACGGTATTCAAAAGTAATGATGGAGATATTAAAAAAAATATTAATTTATTAAAATTAAAATAAGTTAATGATTAACACAAGTTCCTTAGGCATTTTAGGTCAATTTTATTTTAATGTAAAAGATAGCTTTAAATCAATTTATCAAAATTCAAATTTTTACGAAAAAAAAATATCAAAAACTTTTGAAAATAGTTTTGAATACAAACCTAGTCCTCACTTACTTTCATCTATAATTAAATATCAAAATAAAAAATATAAAATTGAAGATTTTGCTATTGAGTCAATTTGGCAAAATAATTTAAATCCTAAAGATTACGAAAAATTAAATAATTTTTTTTGGTTTTTCAGCTTAGATTTAAAATCCTCAAAAAAAACTACACAAACTGTCATTAAAAATTGGATTTCAAATAACAATAAATTTCAAAAAAAAAGCTGGGAGTTTGATTTGACAGCAAAAAGAATTATTTCATGGTTATCAAATCATCAACTTACTTACGAGGACAGCGACCAAGCATACAGATCTACTTTTGATCATATGATTCAAAAACAAACTAATCATTTATTAAATGAAATCAAAAACTCAAAAGAAGTAGAAAATAAGTTGATTGGGTGCGCTGCAATAATTTTAACTGGATTAGCTTACAAAAATGAAAAACAATATCTTTTAAATGGATTGAATTTATTAAAAAATATTATTAAATCCTCAATTGATAATCAAGGCTTTCCAAAATCAAGAAATATTCGACAACTTATATTTTATTTAAAATATTTTATAATTATTAGGGAGTGGTTTAAAGAATCTCAAAGTTTAATTCCTGAGTATATTGATGAGACCATTTATTATTTAGGATCAAGTTATGCTTTTGTTTGGCAAAATATAAAGCAAGATATTTTTTTTAATGGTAATTTTTCCTCTGAAAATAAAGAATTTGATCAATATTTAAAAAGGTTTGGTTATACTTTCAAAAACCAAATTAATGAACTTGGTGGATATGCAATTCTTAAAAATAAAAAAATAATTCTCGCTGCTGACATAGGTTCTAGTCCTAATAAAACTTTTTCCAACGACTATCAAGCAGGAGCTTTATCATTTGAAATTTTTTCAAATGATAAAAAATTAATTTCAAATGCTGGTTATTACTCAGATAGAAATAATAAATTTAATAAATTATCAAGAAGCACATCTCTTCATTGTGCTTTAACAATTGAGGATTATTCTTCTTGTAATTTTGTTAAGCATCAACAAAATTTGATTACTGATAAAGGACTAAAAATATCAAAAAAAAATGTAGTTTTTGAAAATAATTATTGGAAAATATCAGGTACACATGATGGATATTTAATTAAATTTGGAACCATTTATGAGAGAGAAATTGAGTTCTACCCAGAACAAATGAAATTTATTGGCTATGATAAGTTATTTAGAAAAAATTCAAATAGAGAAATTAAATTTGATATTAGATTTCATCTAGATCCAAACTCAAAAGTGATGAAAACACAAGATAATAAATCTATACTAATTGAATTAGATGATGAAGGTTGGAAATTTAGTTGTGATAACTTTGAAATTGATATTGATAATGGTTTATATTTCGGTAATAAAAATTCATATAAAGAAAACCAAAATATTTTTATCTCAGGTATAAATAATGAAAAAGAACAGATAATTAAGTGGGAGATAAGTAAATTATAATGAAGAAAAAAATCAAAACAGCTCTCATTTCTGTATCTGATAAAAATAACTTAAAACCATTATTAAATATTTTAAAAAAAAACAAAATTAAAATCATTAGCTCGGGTGGTACTTATAAAGAAATTAAAAGATTAAAATTTAATTGTTTAGAAGTGTCTGATTTTACCAATTCACCTGAGATTTTGGAGGGTAGAGTAAAAACTCTTCATCCAAAAATCCATGCGGGAATTTTAAATAAGAGAGAGAAAAAATCTCACTTAAAAGATTTAAAAGATAATGGTTTTGAGAATATTGATTTAGTCATAGTTAATTTTTATCCATTTGAGAACACTCTTAAAAAAACAAAAGACCATAAAAAAATTATAGAAAATATTGATGTAGGTGGTCCCACAATGGTTAGGTCTGCAGCTAAAAACTATAATGATGTGACTGTAATAACTTCTTCAGATCAGTATGAGGAATTAATTGAAGAATTAAAAAAGTTCAAAGGATCTACTTCCTTAAGTTTTAGGGAAAAGCTATCAAGGATAGCTTTTACTGAAACAGCTTATTATGACTCCGTTATTTCTGACTATTTTAATAAAAAAACAAATACTATTTTCCCTAAGAAAAAAATTTTGCATGGAAATCTTAAAGAACAACTTAGATATGGAGAAAATCCTCATCAACTAAGTGCAATTTATTCGAGTAATTTGAATACAAATTTAAAACAAATTCATGGAAAACAACTTAGTTACAACAATTATAATGATATATTTAGCGCTTTAACTATTTCAAGATCTTTACCAAAAGGTAAAGGAACAGTCATAGTTAAACATGCAAACCCATGTGGTGTTTCTACTAAAAATGATCATTTAGAAAGCTATAAATCTGCTCTTTCTTGTGATCCCATAAGTGCTTTTGGTGGAATAGTTTCTTGTAATTTTAAAATTACTAAAAATTTAGCTTTAGAACTAAATAAATTATTTTTAGAAGTGATTATCGCAAATGGATTTGAAAGTAGTGCTATCAAAATATTAAAAGCTAAAAAAAACTTAAGACTAATTGATGGAACAAATTACTCATCTGAAGAACTTCTTAAATTTGTATCATTCAACCAAAATATAATGATACAATCAGAGGACTTAAATTTATTTTCAACTAAAAATTTTAAAATTGTTTCAAAACGAAAACCAACATCAAAACAACTTAAAGATCTTATTTTTGCTTTCAATGTATGCAGGTATGTCAAATCAAACGCAATAGTCTTAGCATCAAACGAAACAACTGTTGGTATTGGTTCTGGTCAACCAAGCAGATTAGATAGTTGTCGAATAGCAATAAATAAAATGAAAAAATTTAATCTTCAGAATGATAATTTAGTTGCTGCCTCTGATGCATTCTTTCCTTTTGTAGATGGTATTGAAAAATTAGTCCAATCTGGTGTTAGAGCAGTAGTTCAGCCCTCTGGATCAATAAGAGATAAAGAAATAATTAACTTTGCAAATGAAACAGATACCGTGCTTCTTTTCTCAAATACAAGACACTTTAGGCATTAGGTATTTGATCTATTTTTGCGGCAAGAATAAAATCACTTTCTGCTAGACCTTTAATTGCATGTGTGAATATTTTAATTCTAGCATAACCCCATCCAAACCATAGGTCAGGGTGATGACCTTCGGACTCAGCTATTTCTCCAACTTTATTTACAAATTCCTGACTTTTTAAAAAGTTATCAAATTTAAAACTTTTTATTAAATGAAAACCATCAATTTTATCTTCTAAAACTTCCCAACCATCAACTTTTTTAAGATATTTATGTATCTCCTCCGCATTAAATGGAGGAATATTGCCTTCACAAGGAACACACTTTTTATTTACTAGATCACTCATTAGAAAGAAAAATTTTTAAGTTATTTGAATTATTTTTAATTAAATAAAAATTGCCAATTGTTTTGTATCTTTTTTTTAAGTTTTTTAACATACTTAAAATATCTTCAATATTTTTTTTTTTATAATTAGTATCATAAATAGAATAATCATATTTAATTAAAAATTCTTTTAAATAGTAAATATTGTCCATATTTTCAAAAATATATTTTGAAAACTCTATTATAATAAGAGGTTTTGATTTGTTTATTGTTTCTAAGGCACCTTTAATAGCATTAACTTCATTGCCTTCTATATCTAACTTAATAATTACAAGATATTCTTTTAAAAAATAATTCTCTAATAAACTATCAATTCTAATTGATTTAATTTTTAATTTACTGCTTAATTTAAAACTACTGTGTGTTTGAGAGCTCTCCCAATCGTTTGTACTTTCATTGAATGAAATATTTTCACCACTAGAATTTGATACTGCATTATTATAAAAATCAACATTTTTAAAGTTGTTTAAATTTAAGTTTTTAAAAAATTCACCTGAAGTATTTTTTGATGCTTCAATAGATATGATTTTATTTTTTTCAGATAAAGAAGCTGTATAAAGAGAATAAAATCCATAATTGCATCCACAATCAATAAATAATATTTTTTTATTCTTGGAGAATTTCTTGATTATACTTAATTCATGATAATCACCAAACTCACATTTTTTTAGTAAAAAATGTGAAGTTTTATTTTTTTTAATACTTCCATAGACTTTAAAATCATATATTTGAATAATTAAATCTCTAGATAAAAAATTTCTAACAATTCTAAAAATGAAATAATAAAAAAAATTATTTTTTAACTCTCTAATATCTTTTTTTTTTAAATATTTTTGAAAAATGAAAGTTAAATAATCTGATTTAATCACTATTTTTTGGAGCGGGCAAAGGGGGTCGAACCCTCGACCTTCTCGTTGGCAACGAGACGCTCTACCACTGAGCTATGCCCGCTTTTAATTAAATAATATAGATAACTAGTTTTTAAATTGTAAGCAATAATTAAATTGATGAAAAATATTACAAATAATTAGTGATATCATATCTTAAGATGTAAATAGCTTTATAGAGTAAAATTAAAGACAAAATGCTAAAATAAATTAATATAATTTTAATGAACGAAATACATAATGCTAAAAATATTCAGGAAATCATAAATGATTTAAATAACAAAAATTTTGAGAAAGTAACAAAAAAGCTTAAATTTATCTCTGAAGAAAAAATATATTTAAATTTTGAATTTTGGAAAAAACAAATTGATATTTATGAAAATAATTTTCAAATAAAAATAAATAAATTTAAACTATTCACAAATATTGGTGTAATTTTTTTTAAATTAGGAAAAATAACTAAATCTATAAATTTTTATAAGTTTTCAATCCAAGATAATCCAAACTTTAGTTTAGCTTATAATAATCTTGCTATTTCGTACTTTGAAATAGGTATGTTTGAAAAAGCAGCAGAAAATTTTGAAATAGCTTTTAAATTAGATAAAAACGATCTTAATGCACAAAAACATTTAATTAATATATTAAATTTAATACAGCCAAAATATAACAATAATGAAAGTATAATTAACTTAAATTACAGAATTAATTCGGAAATTAAGAAACTTAATATAAAAAATTATTTTGATTCAAAAAATATTAAGGAAATTTTATATTTATGTAATAATCTAATTGAAAATTTTAAAAATGATTTGATTTTTAATGAAACTCAAATTTTTAGAAAAAATTCTAACAACTTAAATTGTTTAAGACATTTTAAAGTGTTTAATGAGTTTAATATTATACCAAAATTCTGCTTCGGTTGTTACAAAATACAAATAAATTTATTTACTGTTATAGATTTAATTAAGTTATATTTTATTTTCGATAATATCAGTTTAACAAAAAATAATATGAGAAAATGTATGGTCGAGACCAGAAATCAAATTAAAGGAAATTACAAGGGATATATTTATTGTACAGGGATAGAAGAGGCAAAAAATATTCTAGAAGTAATCAATCAGGAAATTAAAATTGCAAACTTAAGTAGGTTTAAAATTATAATTAAACATGGTTGTTCAGAATTTTATCAATTATATCCTGAATATGAAAAAATAAATTTTGATGGAGAACAAGTCATGAAATATAATGAAAAATGGTCAACAAAAGAAAAGTTAATCGATGAAAGAGTTCCTAAAAGAAATGATAATGATAAAAAAGTTTGGGGCAAATATGTAAAAGGTATAAACCTTTCCGATATTTTGATTATAAATAATTGGATAAACTATGCAGATATAATTGGAGATTTTAGTTATAAGGAAATTTTTGAGAAAAAAATTCAAACCAATTTTTTAAAAAAGGCCTTAGAGAATCAAATCGAATTCAGGAAGAATAATTTTTAAATTAATAACGCTAAATATTTAACCATTTATAATTGCTTTTGTGTCTATCCAATAAACTATAGTATGGTTTATATTTATTAAAATTATACTTTACTACTTTCGATCTAATTTGATTAAAACTCAGCGTTTTGCTAAATAAATTTTTTCTTTGATAAAAATTTAAAATTTGTGCTTCCCAAGTTAAATCACAAAACTCAAAAATTTTTTTTGTTATTTTTTCAGTGTCTTTTGTCAAATGCTCCAAACTTATATCAAAAATAAAGTTAGGATACTTAACTTTAAAATGATTAATAATATTAAGATAATTATTAATGTATTCTAGTATATCATTGATATCATGAGCCCAAGATAATTCGGGTAGCATAGATTGATAAATGGAAATTATAGAATCTTGTGTATTTCTAAATGTGTGTAAAAATTTTGCTTTAGGAAAAAGATAGATTATAGTTTCAATGTTGAAGAAATTTTCTAGGGATTTATCAATAAATATTTGATTTTTTTTTTTGCCATTTTTTAAAAGCTGAGAATATTTATTAATAACTTTTTCATTTATATTTTCTAAATTCAATTCAAATTTAAATTCACCAATATTAAAATCATTCTTATAAATTTTGGGACCAATTTCATCAAGTATAGAAACATTGACTATATGACTTTCACCAAAGGAGGTAATTTCTTGAGATCCTGAAGTTAAAATTGATTCTACTAGAGTTGAACCTGATCTGGGTAAACCTATAATAAATATTGGGTTAATATCATTATTTTTTATAAAATTTTTTTTATCATGAATAATTTTTACTTTATCAAAAAAATTACTAGCTATTTCATTATAATAAAATTGTGAAGAGTTATTATATTGCTTGTTTGAGTCAAAAATATTTGAATGAAATTTATCAAGATAATAAATTTCATTTTTAAGATCACCTTTTCTTTTTTCTTTTTTGGATAATAAAAAATTTAAAATTCCTTTGTCATACAATGTTAACTTTTGGTTTTTCTCAATTTCTAACAGAGTGTCAAAAATTTTGTTAGAAAAATTCTTTTCATCTAACAAATAAAGTCCATAATATGCTCTTAAATTAAATTTATTAATTTGAATAATTTTTTTATAAATTTTTTTTGCAGAATTTAAATCCCCTATTGTCTGCTTAACAATTGCTAAATTTATAAGAGTACTTATTGAATGAGGTTCTTTTTTTAAAAATTTTTCATAATAGTTTATACTATTATTAAAATTATTTAGCTCAAAATTAGCTAATCCTAAATAAAAATAAATTTTATAATCAAAATTTTTTTGTTTTTTTAAATTTAAAAAAACGACCAAAGCTTCACTGAATTTTTTTTGCTTTATAAGATTTCTACCTTCATTCAAATTCATTGATATTTAACATATTGTTATTTTTAAATTTATTACTATCTTAATAATAATGAAAAAAGAAGAATTACCAAAAACTATTCCAATCTTTCCTTTAAGCAACTTTATATTATTTCCAAAAACTACAGTTCCACTGAATATATTTGAACCACGATACATAGATATGATTAATGACAGCATGAAATCAAATAAAATAATTGGAATGATACAGCCTAAAGCATCAAATATTAAAAAAACTAAATCCGACCTACATGAAGTTGGATGTTTAGGAAAAATTACAAGCTTTAAGGAAACAGAGGACGGAAGATTTTTGATAGAATTAAAAGGAATTTTAAGATTTAAAAAAATAATAGAGATAAACTCTGATAAAAAATATAGGTCTTTAGAAGTAGATTATAATAACTATTATCATGACCTAAATAATGAAAAAGAGGATTTGAAATTTAGTGATCTAGAACTTATTTTTAAGGATTTAAAATCACTGTTTGAAAAAAAAGGATTTATAATCAATTGGAAAGCTTTAGAAAAACAAAGTCTAGATGAAACTATAAATGCTTTAGCTATGGCATCCCCATTTACATTAGAAGAAAAACAAATTTTATTGGAAACAAAAAATCTTGATGTTAGGAAAAATAAAATTTCAGAAATATTAAAAACTTATACATACGATGTATTTGATAACAATACACTTCAGTAAATTGAATCTAAAAACCTTTATCAGCTATATTAGAAAAAAATTTATTTAGTTTTGGGTTACTTCCGACAAACTGTATTGATTTACTTAAAAAAGTACTTTTAAGTTTACTTTCTAAATTGAAAAATTCATAAATCAAATCTATTCCATTAGAGAAAATAAAATTCTTATGTCTAATTTTTTCTTCAAATTCCCTATTAACTGAATTATCTATTGGTAGTCCTAATTCCTTCTTTTTTTTTATAATATTCAAAAAAATTTTTATATCACGAAGAGTCATGTTAAAACCTTGTCCAGCAAGAGGATGTATTCTGTGTAGCAAATCACCAAACGCTAAAAATTTATTGTGATAATAGGATCTTAAATTTAACGACTTTAGTTCAAAAGATTCAATTTTGTTTATTTTGTTTATTTTATACATAAAATTATATTGATTAATTAAATCAATAATTACTTGATCTTCTTTTTTTTTATAATTTTTAAATGAGTATACCACTGAAGTTTTTTCATTTGATATGGGTAAAAAAGCTAATGGTCCTTTTTTTGTAAATATTTGAGTTGCAATATTATTTGAAATAGTTTGATGATCTAAAATGCAAGTATATGCGAAACTGTTATATTTTTTTATAATTTTTTTATTAAAGTGTTTTTTAGTAATTAAATTAAAATGATCAGTATTGATTACAATATTGTATTTATCAAAAAAATTGGATTTTTCTTTAAATTTTAGTTTTTTAAAATATTTATTTTTTTTTAAATTTTTTTCTAAAATTTCGTGTAATTGATGGTTTCTTATAACGGAAAAAAGTTGATCATTATTATTTTTAAAATTAAGTAATTTTTCATTTTTCAAATTATCAGAAAAAATATGTATTTCGTTTAGTTTCCAAATAAAATTATCAATATTTATTATATGTTTATTAAAAAAATTTATATTTTTTTTTGAAATACCAATCGTTCTTGATTGACTTATTTTTTGAATTTTTTTTGTATAAAAAAGATCAACATAGATTTTTTCATTAACCAAGGCTTTACTTAATGCTAGACTAGACAAACCATTACCTAAAATACAAACTCTCATATTTTAATTTTAACAACAAAAATTAGATGATACAAAGTGATATAATTGATTCATATAATGGATATTAAAAAAGTATCAAATTTACTTCTAAATTTCACAATTAAAAGAATTGCTGAAACTTTTGGATTGATAGTATTTCTATCAGGTGTTTTATTATTTATTTCATTATTTACCTACTCGCCTGATGACCCAAATTTTATTTTTCCTGATAATGTTAAGATAAATAATATTTTAGGATTTAAAGGAAGTTTTGTTTCAGACTTATTTTTTCAGTCAGTGGGTTTGGTTTCTTTTTTAATCTCTTTTACATTAATTATTACAGGTATGAATATATTAAGAAATAAAGAAATTTTTCTTATTATAGAAAATATTTTTTTTGCTACAATCTACACAGTTTTTGGTACTTTATTTCTATCTTATTTTTACCCAGATGATTTTACTTTATTTATTAATGGTAATGGTGGCTTTGTTGGATCTTACTTAAGCGGCACGTTTATAAGTTCTATAATTAAATTTAATGAAATACTGTCTTATTATACTCTGATTGTTATTATATTATTATTATTTTTATTAAGTATTAATTTTCATCCAACTAATTTTTATAAAAAATTTAAAAAAATTTTTTATGTATTTATTAAAAGAAACAGTAAAAATTACACAGACAAAAGTGAAGTTATCAACGAATATATTCCTCAAGAAGAAATTAAAAATCTTATTCAAGAAGATTTACCATTTATAAAAGCAGAAAATAAATCTGACAATAAAATTAAATTTAAACTACCTTCTCTAGAATTACTTGAATTACCTACAAAAAAAGAAAAAGAAAATTTGGACAAAAGTGAAAGTCATGATCCAGAGTTTTTAGAGAAAATATTGCTAGATTTTGGTGTCAATGGAAATATTAAAAAAGTTAGTCATGGGCCCGTCGTTACACTAAACGAATTCGAACCAGCTGCTGGAGTTAAGGTATCAAAAATAATTAATTTATCAGACGATATTGCAAGAAATACTAGCTCGGAGTCTGCTAGAATAGCTACTATACCTGGTAGCAACACTATTGGAATTGAACTTCCTAATGATATTAGAGAAAATGTTTACCTTGGTGAGATATTGAATAATCCTGATTTTAGAAAAAAGGAAATCAAACTACCAATTGCTTTAGGAAAAAGTATTTCTGGTAAACCTATAGTTGGAGATCTTTCCTCCATGCCCCATTTGCTTATCGCAGGAACAACTGGATCTGGAAAGTCAGTTTGTATAAATACCATCATTTTATCTCTGCTCTATAGACACACACCAGATAAATGTAAATTTATTTTAATTGATCCAAAAATGCTTGAGCTTTCAACTTATGAAGGTATTCCGCATTTACTCTGCCCAGTAATAACTGAAGCAAAAAAGGCTGCATCTGTACTAGGTTGGGTAGTTAAAGAAATGGAGAGCAGATATAGATTGATGACTAAAGAGGGGGTTAGAAATATAGATAGCTACAATGCTAAACATAAACTTCCAATGCCTTACATTGTTGTAGTTGTTGATGAAATGTCTGATTTAATGCTTGTGGCTGGTAAAGAAATTGAAAATTACATTCAAAAACTCTCTCAAATGGCCAGAGCAGCTGGAATTCATATTATTATGGCAACTCAAAGACCTAGCGTTGACGTAATTACGGGGACGATTAAAGCAAACTTTCCAACCAGAATTTCTTTTCAAGTTACATCCAAAATAGATAGTAGAACTATTCTAGGAGAACAAGGCGCTGAGCAATTACTTGGTAAGGGAGATATGCTATATATGTCGTCAGCTAACCGAATAATAAGAATACATGCCCCTTTTGTTTCAGATACTGAAATTGAAAAAATAAATAATTTTCTGAGATCTCAAGCAGAACCTGATTATGTAGATGAGATATTAAACTTTACAGATGAAAAAGAAATTGGAGACAACCCAGACCAAGGAGAAAAAGATGAATTGTATCAACAAGCTTTAGAGATAATTAGATCTGAAGGTAAAGCATCAACATCTTTTTTACAAAGAAAGCTACAAATTGGCTACAATAGAGCTGCTAGAATAATAGATATGATGGAAGCTGATGGAGTGGTAAGTAAGGCAAATCATGTTGGTAAACGAGAAGTTCTTTGATGTTAAAATATTTAACAATTTTTTTTTTATATATACTTATTTCTAATAGTAATGCTGACATAAAAAATAAAGTTATAGAAAATTTAATAAATACAAATAATTTAGACTTTAAATTTGAACAGAACATAAATGGGAAAATTGAAAATGGAAATTGTACCGTTGAGTACCCAAAAAAAATTTTTTGTGAATATGCAAGAAGCAATAATAAAATCTTAGTGTCAAATGGCAGATCACTTGTTATCAAAACTAGAACTAGCTATTATCGATATCCGTTAGAAAAAACTCCATTAAATTTAATTTTAGATAAAAATTATCTTATTGATAAAATTAAAAGTCTAAATGAAAGGATAATTGACAATAATTTGGTAAATTTCACAATTATTGAGAAAGATAATGAAATAGAAATTTTTTTTAATAATGAGACATATGATTTAATTGGTTGGCAAAATACAGATATTTACCAAAATTTTAACATAACTTTTCTTAGTTCAATAAGAAAAAATCGTATTCTTCCAAAAAACCTATTTAAAATTCCTTCTCAAAACTAAATATTTAAAATTTCAGTTTTAAATACTTTCATTCCTCTCGAAACATAATTATTTAAAGCATTTTTGTGATCTAATGAGCAGGTGTGAACCCAAACTCGACTAACATTATTTTGAAAAGATTTTTTAATTGCTTCAGTTAATAAATAAGAGCCTAATTTTTTATTTTGATATTCTTCCAATATTCCAAAATAAGCAATTTCAGTTTCATTTTTTTCTGGATGTAAGATTAATTCAAAAAAACCTACCAAATCATCTTTAAATTTAAATACATATGTCTTAACTTTTTCTGACGAAACATAATTTATCCATTTTTCTTCTGACCACGACAGTCTGTCTATCCATTTATGTTTTTTTCCGATATTCTTATAAAAAAATTTGTTCAATTGAAAATTTATTGGATCAATTAAATTTAAGGAATAATCTTCTGAGGGTTTGTCCCCCTCTTTAAGGTCTTGAAGTGAGTTTATTTCGAGATAACTTCTTTTAACTTCCTCGGTCACACCACCATTTTTCCTACTCTTTCACCTCCAAACAGATGAAAGTGTAAATGAGGAACCTCTTGGCCACCGTAATCACTTATATTTGCTAAAGCTCTATATCCCTTACCTACTTCTGTTGAAATACCAAGCTTTTTAGCAACTATATTAATCCCTTTTATCAAACCAACCATTTCCTCAGAAGAAGCGTTTAAACTAAAATCATCTAAGTCAACATATTTTCCTTTAGGAATTACTAGTGCATGAATTTTTTTTTGAGGATTAATGTCATGAAATGATAAAACAAAATCGTCCTCATAAATTTTATTACAAGAGATCTCTCCACGTAAAATTTTTGCAAAAATGTTATTATCGTCGTAACTCATTTTTTTCTTTTTTCTAGCTCTGACATTACTTCTTCAATTTTTACATCATTAGCCTCTAAATACATTAGCAAGTGGTAAAATACATCTGCAGCTTCATGAATTTTATTAGAATTTTTTTCTACAGCCTCAATTAATTCATCAACTTCTTCTAAAACTTTTGCTTTACTTAGTGATTTATCTGTAAGCAACTTATTAGTATACGAACCTTCAACAGGTGAAGACTTTCTATCTCTTGCAAGTTTGATTAGGTTTTCTAATGTGTTAAGCATATTAAATTCTAACAGGAATTCCTTTTGAATCCAAATACTCCTTAGCTTCTTTTACAGAATGTTTGCCATAGTGAAATATTGATGCTGCTAAAACTGCACTAGCATTTCCTAATTTAATTCCATCTACCAAATGATCCAAATTTCCAACGCCACCAGAAGCAATAACTGGAATATTTACCATAGAAGATATCTTAGACATAAGCTCTATATCATAACCAACTTGGGTACCATCCCGATCCATAGAAGTAACTAGAAGCTCGCCTGCTCCACTATCTTCCATTTTTTTTGCAAATTCTATGGTATCAATTCCAGTATTGTTTCTTCCACCATGGGTAAATATTTCCCATTTGTCCCCACTTTTTTTAGCATCTATCGCTACCACAATACATTGTGACCCAAATTTTTTGGAACTTTCTATTACTACTTCTGGATTTTGAACTGCAGCAGTATTAATTGATACTTTGTCTGCACCACAGTTAAGTAGTTTGTTGATATCCTCAACACTTCTAACACCACCTCCAACTGTCAAAGGAACAAAACATTTCTTCGACGTTTTCTCTACTACATCGTAAATAGTATCTCTATTTTCATTTGATGCAGTAATATCTAAAAAACAAATTTCATCTGCTCCACCGTCTGAATAAATTTTAGCTTGTTCGACGGGATCACCTGCGTCCTGTAAATCAACAAAGTTAATTCCTTTTACAACACGTCCATTTTTAACGTCTAAACATGGTATAATTCTGTTTTTAAGCATCTAATTCTTTCAATAATTCTTCTAATTTAATATCACCATCATAGATAGCTTTTCCAACTATAATACCTTCAATGTTATTATTATTTAATTCTTTGGCCTTTTTAATGTCATCAATTGAAGAAACTCCACCAGATATAATTACCGGGCAATTAGAAGTATCTGCAACCCTTGTTGTCTCATCGAAATTTGGACTTTGCTTCATCCCATCTCTATTTATATCAGTGTAAATTAATCTGCTTGCACCATAATCATTAACTTCTTTCAAATAATCTAAAGTCAATTGATTGGAATTTTCCTTCCAACCTGAAACCGATAAATATCCATCTTTAGCATCTAACCCTAGGGCAATTTTATTTGGAAATTTTTCACAAGCTTCTTTTAAAAAATTTTTATCTTTTATGGCAGCACTTCCTAAAATAACTTTTTCAACACCAGCATCGGTATATTTCTGAATACTTTCAAAATTTCTGATACCTCCACCAATTTCAATTTTAAGATCAAATTTTGTGACTATTTCTTGAATAATATCCAAATTAACTGTTTCACCAGTTAAAGCTCCATCTAAATCAACTATGTGTAGGTTTTTAAAACCGTGATCTTTGTATTTGCCTGCTTGTTCAACAGGTGACATTCCGTATTCAGTTTTATTATCAAAGTCTCCTTTAACTAATCTCACACACTTTTTATCTTTAATATCTATTGCAGGAAATATTTTCATATTTTTTTGAAAGATTTGATAAATATATTAATCCTTAAAACCATCCAAAATAAAGATAATTAAAAAATAAATTCTTTTGATTCTTTTTGTAAAGTTTACTTTCATTTTTCTATCAATATTAAGTTATAAATTTATAAAATTTTTAATGATTTGTAATCCAATTTTATCACTCTTTTCAGGATGAAATTGAGTCCCAAAAATATTTTCTTTTTCAACAGAACAAACAATATTTGAAGAATAATCTGTTGTTGCTGAAATTATAGATTTATCTTCAGGTATAAATTTATAACTATGTACAAAATACATGTGAGAATTATTTTCTATACCTTTAAAAATTTTACTATCCTTAATAATGTCAATTTGGTTCCAGCCAATATGAGGAAGTTTATATTTTCCATTTTGGTTATCTATTTTTGATACTTTACCAGATATCCAACCAAGACCCTTAGTTTCAGTCTCCTCATAACCAACATCTGCAAACATTTGCAAACCAACACAAATACCTAGAAGTGGCTTTTTATTATTTATGGCAAACTCATTTAAAGTATCTACCAGACCACTGATATTATTTAAGGCATCTACACAACTCTTGAACGAACCCTGCCCTGGTAAAACTACTTTATCAGATGATTTGATCTTATTTAAATCTGATGTTACCTCGATTTTTACCTTATCTTTAGCAACTTCCTTAAAAGAGTTTATTACCGAGCTTATATTGCCCGAATTATAATCAACAATTGTGACGTTCATTAATCTTATAATGAGCCTTTAGTGGATGGAATGCTTTTTTTATTTCTTGGATCCATCTCTAATGCAGCTCTTAACGATCTTGCTAATGCTTTGTAACAAGATTCAATTATGTGGTGACTATTATCACCATAAATATTTTCAACGTGCATTGTAATACCCGCAGATTGAGAGAAAGCTTGGAACCATTCTTTAAACAGCTCTGTATCCATCTCACCAAGTTTCTCAACTTTTAATTTTACTTTCCAAATCAAGTAAGGTCTGTTTGAAACATCGATAGCAACTCTTGTTAATGTTTCATCCATCGGAATAACTGTATGTGCATATCTTTTTATTCCCACAAATTTTTTTGCTGCTTTTTTTAAAGCTTCTCCAATTGCAATTCCAGTATCTTCAGTTGTGTGGTGAAGATCGATATGAGTATCTCCTTTAGCTTTAACTTTTAAATCAATCAATGAATGCTTTGATAATTGCTCAAGCATGTGATCTAAAAAACCTATGCCAGTGTCAATTAGGTATTTTCCCTTGCCATCAATATTTACTTCAACATTGATGCTGGTTTCTTTTGTTTTTCGAGATACTTTTCCTTTTCTAGCCATATATTTTTAATGGTATACATACATAATCCCACTATATCAATATCAGTCTGAACACTTGAAGTATCAAAAATAGTTACCATTTATTAGGTATGACAACAATTGTACTAGTTAGAAAAAATAACGAAGTAGTAGTTGCTGGTGATGGACAAGTCAGTATGGGAAATACTGTTGTTAAAAGCACAGCTTCAAAAGTCAGAAAAATTGAAAAAAGAGATGTGGTAGCTGGGTTTGCAGGATCGACTGCTGACGCATTAACGTTATTCGAAAGATTAGAGGGTAAATTAGAAAAACATGCAGGAAATTTATCTAGAGCTGCTGTTGAATTAGCTAAAGATTGGCGAACAGATAAATATTTACGAAGATTAGAGGCGCTAATGGCAGTAGGTGATAAAAATAATAGTTACATTATTTCTGGAACTGGTGATGTTCTAGAACCTGAAGGAGATGTTATTGGAATAGGCTCGGGTGGTAATTATGCACTAGCTGCTGGAAAAGTTTTAATGGAAGGTAACATGTCTGCCGAGGAAGTTGCTAAAAAAGCGATTAAAGTTGCCGCTGATATATGTGTGTTTACAAACGATAATGTTAAAATTGAAAAAATATAATGGATAATTCAAACGTAACAAAACTACACCCAAAGGATAAAAATCAAAAAGAAGAAGCTTCTTTGGTGAGTTCTTTATCTCCGAGAGAAATAGTTTCAGAACTAGATAGATTTGTAGTTGGACAAAATAAAGCCAAAAGAGCTGTTGCTGTTGCATTAAGAAACAGATGGAGACGTCAAGCTCTAAAAGGTGAAATGAAAAATGAAGTTTTGCCCAAAAATATTTTAATGATTGGGCCAACTGGTGTTGGTAAAACTGAAATTTCTAGAAGATTATCAAAATTAGCAGAAGCACCTTTTGTAAAAGTTGAAGCTACTAGATTTACAGAAGTTGGTTATGTTGGAAGAGATGTTGAACAAATAGTAAGAGATTTAATTGAAATAGCTATCTCAATGGAAAAAGTTAAAAAAAGAAAAGAAGTTTTTGCTCAAGCTCAAAAAGCTGCGGAGGAGAAAGTTTTAGATGCTTTAGTTGGGAAAAAAGCAAGTCTGGCAACAAGGGAAAGTTTTAGAAAAAGATTAAGAAATGGTGATTTAGATGACAATGAAATTGAAATAGCTGTAAGCGATAGTGGTTCTAGTGGTGCTTCTTTTGAAATACCTGGAATGCCTGGTGCAAATGTTGGAATGATCAATATTGGTGAAATGATTGGCAAATCAATGGGAAATAAAGAAAAAAAGAAAAAAATGACAGTAAAAGAATCTCATGAGATTTTGATAAATGATGAGTCAGATAAATTAATTGAACAAGATAAAATTATTAAAGCTGCAAAACTTTCTACAGAAAATAACGGTATAGTATTTTTAGATGAAATAGATAAAATTTCAGCAAGAACTGACAGAGTTGGAGGCGATGTATCAAGAGAAGGAGTTCAAAGAGACTTGCTACCTTTAATAGAAGGAACAACAGTTAATACAAAACATGGTCCAATAAAAACAGATCACATATTATTTATTGCATCAGGAGCTTTCCAACTGGCGAAGCCATCGGATTTACTACCTGAGTTACAAGGAAGGTTGCCGATCAGAGTAGAACTAGAGGCTTTAACTAGTGAAGATTTTAAAAGAATTTTAAGAGAACCAGATTTTAGTTTAATTAAACAGTATGTGGCTTTATTAAAAACGGAAAATGTTGATCTTGAATTTTCAGATGATGGAATAGACTCCATAGCCAATATAGCTTCTGAAGTAAATGCAACTGTTGAAAATATTGGAGCCAGAAGATTGCATACGATTATTGAGAAAATTTTAGATGAAATAAGCTTTACAGCTACTGACAGAGCAGGCGAAAAAATAATTATTAATAAGGAATATATTAATAAAAACTTAGATAATTTAGTAAAAGATACAGATCTCTCTAAGTTTATCTTATAATTTTATTTTTTTTTAAAAAAACATAAAATGCACCTGTACCACCATCTTCTATTTTAGCATCTGTGATTTCATTTATCATATTCATTAAACTGGCATTATTAGTAATAAATTCTGGAACAGAATATTTTAAGATACCAAAGTCTTTTGAAACATATGGATCTTTTTCATTGTCGGAATGAAGACCTTTTCCTGTAACAATAATTAGTTTATTGATATTTTCAGAAAAAGCTTTGTTTATAAAATCTTCTATAGTTTTATTTGCTTCATCTAAAGTATAACCATGCAAATCTATTGATCTTACTTTTAGATTTTTATTTTTTTGATATTTAAAATCTTTGTTTGGTAATTTTTCAGTACTATTTATAAATTTGTGCCAATCTTTTTTATCTTTATCTGAAATGTTATCGTTCAATTATGTTAATATATTTACTAGCTGCCAATTAGGATTTGCCGACGTAGTATCTCTTGAAAAAATCCACGTATCATAAATTTTTTTAATCTTTTCAGGATCTCCAGAAACAATTTTTTTATCTTTATCTCTTATACAAGTTATAACCTCTGCTATAAAATCCACTGTTACGTTTAAAATATTTCCAATTTTTTTATGCTCTTTAATTTCGGCTTTATTAATTCCAATAAATGTTATTTCTGCAAAATGACCCCTTTTTACTCTTTCTTTCAACGCATCATCAAATTGATTATATATATCATTATTTAATAAAGGTTTTGCATTTGTGATTTTATTATCATTATCACTGAAATCTGTAATAATTGTTTCATAAGCAATTTTTGCACCTTTTAAAAATTCTTTCTGGGCCTCATCATCAAACTTCTCTTTTGGTTTGGTCGCTTGATTTACTTTAATATTTTTTAAAACTTCTTTAAATTGAGTTGGTGATTTTCCCTCAAAGCCTGTTCTTTTTCCAAGAATTCCTCTTAATCTTAAAAAAATAAACCCAGCAATCATTGCTAGCAAAATAATATCGATATACTCAAAACTGTAATTCATATTCTAATAGTAATTACTATGTTGATTAATTTCAACTAGCAATTTAGATTGAGGACAAATGAACTCAATATTATTATCAATAATTTTAATACCCATTATTGAAATCTATCTTTTAATTAAAATTGGCTCTCAAATTGGAGCAATGACGACTATTTTACTCATTTTTACCACTGCAATTGTAGGAATTTATTATGCAAAATATGAAGGGTTAAACACACTTAAATCTGCAATTGTTCAATTAAGCAGAAATGAAACTCCAACTTATCAAGTTTTATCTGGGACAGTAATTGCGTTTGCAGCGCTGTTGTTAATAATACCTGGTTTTGCAACAGATATTTTAGGATTTTTATTAATTTTTCCAATAAGTCGGAAAATTATTTTTAACTTATTTGCAAAAAGATTTGTAAAAAAAGAAAATAAAAAAAATAATTTTATCGATGGAGAATTTGAGGATATAGAAGATGACAATGACAGAAAAATATAAAATACTAGGTAAATATATAAAAGATCTTTCAAGTGAAACAAAAGATATAGAAACATATTTATTTGTTAGAGATCGTATTTCATCATATCAGCTTGATATTGATATAACATCAAAAGCATTAAAAAATAAAATGATAGAAATTTTTACAACATTTAAATTTCTTGACAAAGAGAATAACGAAAAAAAATCATATTTTGAAATTTTGTATTCAACAGTAATTCGAGTAAATGACGAAATAAAAGAGAGAAAAGAATTAGAAAAAATCATATTAGTTGATGTTCAAAATGAAATATATCCAAATTTAGAGAAGTCTCTCTTAGATCTTTTGCATAATTCAGGATACCCAGGAATAAAATTTGAAAAAAAAGTAAATTTTGAAGAATTATATAAACAAAAATTTAATTAAAAAAAATTTTTTTTAAGGTTCTGTTTTAAATAATCACTATGTTGTTTTAATTCCTCAGTAGATGGTTTTATTACTTTTTTAAAGTAGTGATTAGTTTTATTATTCAATGAAAGATCTTGTTCAATAACGTTGTTTAAATCAAAAGTGGGTTCCTTTTGATCAATTAAATTAATATAAACTCGAGCTAATAAATCGCAATCAATTAAAGCAGTATGTTTAACTCTTTTTGAATTATCAATTCTGAAACGTTTACACAAAGCATCAAGGCTTGCGGAAGAGCCTGGATATTTATCTCTGGCTATTTGAAGTGTATCAATTATTTCATTTTGAATTTTTTCCTTACCTACTAAAGATAATTCATTATTTAAATGTGCTAAATCAAACTCAGCATTATGAATAATGAGTCTTTTATTCTTAACAAATTCAATAAATTCATCAACAACTTCATAAAATTTTTTTTGTTTAGCTAAAAATTCATCTGTATAACCATGGATTTCAAATGCTTTGTCTGAAACTTTTCTTTCTGGATTAAAATAGTAATGAAATTTATTTTTAGTCGGTATTAAATTGTCTAATTCGATACATCCAATTTCAACTATTCTATGACCTTCTTTAGTGGATATACCTGTTGTTTCAGTATCAAGAACTATTTCTTTCATTGCTTTATCTTTTGAAGAATATCTTTGATATTAGTATTAATTGTTTTTTTGGTAAAATCATTTTTAATTATAAAATGAGATTTCTTCATTTTATATTGTGATGAAAGTTGAATTTTTTTAAATTTATTAAATAATTTTTTATTAAAATTTTTTCTTTTTGTTAATTTTTTTAAGATATCTGATTTTTTTGAATCTACAAATATTAAAACATCTCCTTTTTTATTAAGCTTATTCTCTAATAATAAGGGCACATCTAATACTACAAATTTTTTATTTTTATTTTTTTTTAAGAAAAAACTCATTTTTTTTCTTACTTCTACGTGGACTATCTTAATTATTTTTTTTAAATTATTTTTTTTTTGTAATATTGCTTCAGTAATCTCTTTTTTTTCTATAGGAAATGTTTTTATGTTTTGAGGTAATATTTTTTTTAATTTTGAAAAAATTTTTTTGTTTTTTTTATAAAGTTTTGTCACTTCATAATCTGCATCAAACACTGGGTAGCCTAAATTTTTTGCAACATAGCTCTTGCCCGAACCAATATTGCCTAAAATCCCAATTCTAATCATTTTTTAAAAGTTTTAAGGTTTCAAAATTAACTTTTGGTTCTATACCATGCCATAATTTAAATGCTTCGAAAGCCTGGTAAATAAACATTGACCCCCCATTTTCAGTTTTATTTCCCAATTTTTTTGCTTCTTTTAAAAAAATTGTCTCAGATGGATTATAAATAACATCATAAAATAATTTGTTTGTGCCAGCATTTGAAAAATTTAAATCTATTTTTTCATTATTCAGGCCTAGACTTGTGGCATTTATAACTACATCAAATTCAGACAAATTTCCCCATTCTATAACATTCAAGTTTTTAAATAAAATTTTTAAATTTTCTGCTTTTTTTTTGGTTCTATTGCTAATAGTAATTTCTAAAACATCCATTTTTTTAAGAGCAAAAATTATTGATGGAACCACACCGCCAGCTCCTAAAATTAAAATTTTTTTATCTTTCATGTTAAAATTTAAAGCTTTAATTGCTTTATGAAAACCCACAATATCTGTATTGTGTCCAATCAAATTACCTTTTTCAAAAATAATTGTATTTACCGACTGAGTTTTTTCTGCTTCAAAACTTAATGTATCTAAGAAAGGAATTATTTTTTTTTTAAATGGAACGGTAACATTACAACCAGCAATTTTTTGTTTTTTTATATCTTGTATAATTGCATTAATTCCATCTTCCTCTAACTTTATTTTATCATAAATAGCATCAATATTATTTTGTTTTAGCCAATAATTATGGAGTTTTGGTGATAGTGAATGACTAATCGGATTTCCAATAACTAAATATTTTTTCATTATAATGATTCTAGATACTCCTTTATTTTTTTAACAGGTAGCCCCATAATAGTGTCCTCATCGCCTTCTATGCTTTCAAACAACCTTCTGCCCTCTCCTTCTATTTGGTATACATTATATGCATAAAGAGTTTCATCAGATATTTTGGATAAGTAATTTTTTAATTCATCATCAGAAAAATTTTTCATAGTTAATTTTGCCTTATCAGTATAGTTCCAAATCATAGAACCATTTTTTGATATACACACAGAGCTTATTAAAAAATGTGATTTACCATTTAGTTTTTTTAATATTCCCATGGCTTCTTTTCTACTTTTTGGTTTAGATATTAGTTCACCTTCCAAATCTATTACACTATCTGCTCCTAAGACTATTTCCTCAGTCTTTTTCATGCTAACTTTATTTGCTTTTAATTCTGCTAGATTTTTTGAAATTATTTCTGAGCTTGCATGTTCTTTTAATAGGCTTTCTTTAACAGGGTCTTCATCTACGTTTGATTGTTTAACAATGCATTCGATATTATTTTTATCTAAAATATCTTTTCTAACCTTGCTTTTTGAAGCAAGAATAATTTTATTTAGCATTGTTTAAATATATTTCGCGAATTTTAATTATGGAAGCGGCTGTTTCTTCAACAGACTTTCTCGTTACATCTATAAGCGGCCATTTATATTTTTGAAATGTTTTTTTCGCCTCTAACACCTCTTTTTTTATATTTTCTAAATCTGTGTATTGAATGTTTTCTGTTTCTTTTAAAGAAGTCATTCTATTTTTTCTTAAATCAACCAACCTTTCTGGCTCTGTGCTTAATCCAACAACACAAGTCATTTTTGGATTTTTTTTAAGGGACTCTGGCAAAGAATTTTCATTTACTAACGGAATGTTTGACGTTTTAAAACCTTTGTTAGCTAAGTAAATAGATGTTGGTGTTTTACTTGTTCTACTTACGCCTACAAGAATAATATCAGATTTGTTTACCTCGTTTATTAAATTTCCATCATCATGATTCATTGTAAATTGAATTGCTTCAATTCTGTCATAATATTCTTCATTCAACATATGTTGACCACTTGGCTCATGTGTTGCTTTTTGATTTAATATTTTTGAAAAATTCAGAATTAAATTTCCTAAAACGCCAAAACATGGAATGTTTTTATCTTCGCTCGCGTTCGCAAGATATTTGGCTAAATTGTTATCCACGATTGTATACAAGATTATTGAATTTTCATTTTTTTTTGCATCCTCTAGAATTTTTAAAATTTGATTTTCTGTCCTTGTAAAAGAGTAAGAATGAACCTTATATTCTATATTTAAAAATTGAGCTTTCAGGGCTAAAAATATTCTATCTAAAGTCTCGCCTGTTGAATCAGAAATTAAATATATTTGATATGTATTACTCATGAATAAATTGTTAATAAATTTGTAATATTTTTATCAAATTACACAATTTAAAATTTTTTAAATTAACCTTGTAAAAACTACTATTTATTAACATTAATAATAAATAGGGTAAAACAATCCACAAAAATTAATATGGTTAAAAAGCTTCATTTTAAACAATTTTATTTAAATAACTTGTTGGTAAATTGTGAATATAATGTTTATAAAAATTAATCACCTTTATTCACAAGATATATTACAACTACAATAATTAATAATACTTATTTATGAAGCCTTTAAACAAAGTAATAATTAACAAAGATACTTCGTTCAATCCTATATGGATTATGAGACAGGCTGGTAGATATTTACCAGAATTTAGAGAAATAAGAAAAGAAAATCCTAATTTTATTAATTTATGTTTAAATGATGATTTGTCTTCAGAAATAACTCTACAACCATTAAAAAGATTTGATCTAGATGCTGCAATAATATTTTCAGATATCTTAATGCTTCCTTATGGATTGGGTCAAAAAGTAGAATTTAAAAAAAATTTTGGGCCAAAATTAGGGGAACTAAATCTAAATGAAATTGCTAAAACTGATGAAATTGACTTTGTAGAAAAGATACATCGCGTGTACAAAGCATTAAAAAAGGTTAGCTCAGACTTTAGTTTAAAAAATAAAAATACTATTGGATTTGTCGGTGCTCCATGGACATTACTAGTTTATATGATTAATCAACAATCACCTAAAAAAAATTTGAAAAAAGATTTTTTTAAAGATGAGTTTTTAATAAACAGAATATTATTAATTATTGAAAAATTTTTAAAAGTTCATATAAAAAATCAAATTGACAACGGTGCGAATGTAATTCAAATTTTTGATAGTTGGGCAGGTTTATTAGAGGAAAAAGATTTACCCAATTATGTTTATTCTCCGACTTTAAATTTAGTAAATTATGTAAAATCTTTGAATGTGCCAGTTATATGTTTTCCCAGAGAAATCAAAAATTATAAAGAGTTTTGTGATATTGTCAAACCTGATGCTGTTAGTATCGATTACAATGTTGATCCAAAAAAAATACTTAGAGATATAAGTATACCCATACAAGGAGGATTAGACCCAAAAATTTTGTTAACAGATAAAGAAACATTAAAAAAAGAAGCCTTTAATTATTTAGAAATTTTTCGAGATCACCCGTATATATTTAATCTCGGTCATGGTATTTTGCCTGAAACAAATCCAGAAATGGTTGAAAATTTAATTCAAATTGTAAAAGATTTTAAATGATTGAAAAAAATCACCCACCCATAAAATACGGTAACACAGGAGTACTTATCGTTAATTTAGGTACACCTGATTCTACTAATTGGTTTGATATAAGAAAATATTTAAAAGAATTTCTCTCTGACAGAAGAGTAATTGAGGTAAATCCTTTAGTTTGGCAAATAATTTTGAATTTGTTCATTTTAAATTTTAGACCCTCTAAAACCGCTAAAGCTTATAAAGAGATTTGGATGAAGGACGAAAATATATCGCCACTTCTTTATTATACAAAAAAGCAAAGTGAGAAAATTTCAAATTTACTATCAAAAGAAAATATCATCATAGATTTTGCCATGAGATATGGAAATCCGAGCATCAAAAGCAAAATTCATAAATTGCATAAAATGGGTTGCGAAAATTTGGTGATACTTCCTCTTTATCCCCAATATGCAGCAGCTACAACAGCAACAGTTTGCGATGAGGTATACAGAACTTTAATGAAAATGAGGTGGCAACCCTCTTTAAAAATAATCCCTCATTACGAATCTGACCCACTTTATATTGATGCACTTGTGAATTCGATTAATAAAAAAATAAATGAAATCAGTTGGAAACCAGATCTAATGATAGCTTCTTATCATGGGATACCAAAAAAATATTTTGATAAAGGTGATCCTTATCATTGTTACTGTCACAAAACGACAAGACTAATTTCGGAAAAATTTAGTTCAGTTAAAATTAAAACTACATTTCAGTCAAGATTTGGCCCACAAGAATGGCTTCAACCATATACTGACAAGACTTTAGAAAATTTACCTAAAGAGGGTGCTAAAAATGTGCTTACAATTTGTCCAGGGTTTGCATCTGATTGTGTAGAGACTTTAGAGGAAATACAAATTCAAGCTAAAGAAATTTTTTTAAATTCAGGAGGAGAAAATTTTGATATGGTCTCGTGTTTAAATGATAATAGTGATCATATAATTTTATTAAAATCCTTAATTGAAAGAAATATCTAATATATGAATTCGTATTTATTATTTAAATCTTTACATTTAATCGCTGTTGTTTCTTGGATGGCTGGCCTTTTATATCTTCCTAGAATTTTCGTTTACCATGTTGAAAATAAAGAAAAAAAAGAAGCAACCGATATATTTGAAGTGATGGAAAAAAGATTATTTTTTTACATTATGCGTCCTGCAATGATTTTTACTTGGGTTTTCGGATTAGTATTAATTTATATCAATGGAATAGACATTTTCTCTCAATTATGGTTTCAAATAAAGATCGTTCTAGTAATCTTGTTATCAGCCTATAATGATTTTTTAGGAAAATGCCTTGCTACTTTAAAAGATTCAACAAATACAAGATCTGCAAAATTTTTTAGGATTATTAACGAAATACCAACGGTTATCTTAATTATCGTTGTATTTTTAGCTATTTTTAAGCCAATCTAGGGTTGAAATAATAGCAGTAGTATATATATTAATCACATCTGATAAGTCCTTATCAAAAAATTAATCATGAATATTCAAGAATTAAAACTAAAATCATCTGAACAACTTATTACTCAAGCAGAAGAGCTTGGTATAGAAAATGCTAGCACACTAAGAAAGCAGGAAATACTTTTTGCAATTCTAAAAAAGGTTGCCGAAAAAGAGGAAATTACTGGTGTAGGTGTTTTACAGTTATTACAAGATGGCTTTGGTTTTTTAAGAGCAATGGAGTCAAACTACCTTCCAGGACCAGATGATATTTATGTGAGTCCGAGTCAAATTAGAAAATTTGGTTTGAGAACAGGAGATACAGTTGAAGGACCAGTGAGAGCACCTAAAGAAGGAGAAAGATATTTTGCATTATTGCAAGTGAGTAAAATAAATTTTGAAGAGCCAGAAAAGGCTAGACATAAGATTGCATTTGACAACTTGACACCACTATATCCAGATAAGCAGCTGGTGATGGAAGTAGAAACTACAAAAGTTGAAAAAAAACAAGATTTAACTCCAAGACTTATTGATTTAGTTAGCCCAATTGGCAAAGGACAAAGATCTATAATTATTTCTCCACCCAAGGCTGGAAAAACAATGATTTTGCAAAGTATAGCAAACTCAATAGCAAAAAATTATCCAGAGTGTTATCTTATGGTGCTGCTGATTGATGAGCGTCCAGAAGAGGTAACTGATATGCAAAGAACAGTAAAAGGTGAAGTAATTAGCTCTACTTTCGACGAACCAGCTCAGAGGCATGTAGCAGTGGCCGAAATGGTTATTGAAAAAGCCAAAAGACTAACCGAACATAAAAAAGATGTTATTATTTTGTTAGATTCTATAACACGACTAGGAAGAGCTTATAATGCTGTAATACCAAGTTCAGGTAAAGTTTTAACAGGAGGTGTTGATGCAAATGCACTTCAGAGACCTAAAAGGTTTTTTGGAGCAGCAAGAAATATTGAAGAAGGTGGTTCATTAACGATTATTTCTACAGCTTTAATTGATACAGGAAGTAGGATGGATGAAGTAATATTTGAAGAATTCAAAGGGACAGGTAATAGTGAAACAATACTAGACAGAAAAATTGCAGACAAAAGAATTTATCCAGCAATTGACATAACAAAATCAGGTACAAGAAGAGAAGAATTATTATTTGACAAAAATGATTTACAAAAAATGAACGTGCTAAGAAGAATAATTGCTCCAATGGGAACGATGGATGCTATAGAGTTTATTAACTCAAAATTAAAAGATACAAAAAATAATGCTGAGTTTTTTAACTCAATGAACAAGCCTGCCTAAAATTATTTCATTATAATTTTAAGTTTTACAGAGACATAAATTTGAAGATATAATCTTTGAATGACAATTTATGCTTTATCGACTGGTCCTGGAATATCAGGTGTTGCTGTTATAAGACTTTCAGGACAAGGCACCTCAAAAGCAATTAAGCTTTTAACTGGCAAAGAACCACCAAAGCCAAGAGTAGCAACATTAAGAAAAATTAATAAAATCAACACTTCTGAGCTGATTGATGAGGGACTAATTCTTTGGTTTCCTGGCCCTGAGAGCTACACAGGCGAAGATATGGCTGAAATTCAAGTTCATGGCAGTAAAGCCGTTGTGGATGCCCTGCACTCCTCTCTTTCAGATATAGAAAATTGTAGATTAGCTGAGCCTGGTGAATTTACAAAACTAGCATTTCAAAATGGAAAAATAAATTTACTTAAAGCAGAAAGTATCGCAGATTTAATTTCGTCAGAAACAGAAATTCAAAGACAACAAGCAATCAAAATCATGAATGGAAAATCATCTGATCAATTTAATTTTCTAAGAGAAAAACTTTTAAAAATTTTATCACATGTTGAGGCGAAAATTGATTTCCCAGAGGAAGATCTGCCTAATAATATTTTAGATGAAATCAAAAGTAGTTCAGATGAAGTTATAACTAAAATTAAAAAAATATTAAACGATCAAAAAGTTGGAGAAAGAATTAGAGAAGGTTTTAAAATTGCTATCTTAGGACCAACTAATGCTGGCAAATCTAGTTTGATGAATCACTTATCTAATCGTGATGTCGCAATCGTTTCTGAAATTGCAGGTACAACTAGAGACGTGATTGAAACCCATTTGAATATAGACGGTTATCCAGTTATAATCTCTGATACAGCCGGTATAAGAGATTCTCAAGATGAGATAGAAAAAAAAGGAATTAAATTATCTCTAAATAAAGCTGAGGAAGCAGATTTAAAGCTTGTTGTGGTTGATGCAAAAAGCCTTGATTTTACTGATGTTTTGAAGGATTTGTTACATGAAAATGCAATTTTAGTTATAAATAAATCTGATCTTTTAGAAAAAAATATTGATCCAGAAATTAAAAAAACAAATCATGTTTTAATTTCTATTAAAGAAAATAAAAACATTGAAGAATTAATATTAAAAATAAAAAATAATTTAAAAAATAAATTTATTACAAGTGATGATATTTTAATTACAAGAGAGAGACACAGACAACATTTGCAACAGTGTTTGGATAATCTAAATAACTTTAATCAAAAAAAGGAAATCGAAGATTTTGATAAAGCTGCAGAAGATTTAAGATTAGCTACTAGACATTTAGGTATGATAGTTGGAAAAGTTGATGTAGAGGAGATATTAGGTAGTATTTTCAACGATTTTTGTATAGGCAAGTAATACCCTATTTTGCTGGTTTTTTGCACTTTTTTTACCGAAAAACGTTGATAAATATGGCTTATTTACAAAAAATTAAGCCTATCTTGTAAATTATATAATCACATATAGATTTGGATTATGAAAAATGATTTGTCATTTGATGTAGTTGTAATTGGAGGAGGCCATGCTGGATGTGAAGCTGCAGCAGCTTCTGCTCGTCTTGGAGTGAACACTGCCCTATTTACTCATAAAATAGAAACTATCGGTGAGATGTCCTGTAACCCGGCAATAGGAGGTTTGGGTAAAGGTCATTTGGTTAGAGAAATAGATGCCCTTGATGGTGTTATGGGAGATGTAGCAGACAAATCAGGTATACAATTTAGATTGTTAAATAGAAGTAGAGGGCCGGCAGTTAGGGGACCACGAACTCAATCAGACAGATCACTTTATCGGAAATATATGCAAGAAATATTGCTAAACTACTGTAATTTAAGCGTTTTTTCTGATCCTGTCATAAAGTTTATTTTTAATAAAAATTCAATAAGTGGATTTCAAACTAAAGAAGGAAAGAAAGTTCTATCAAATAAGATAATACTTACAACAGGGACTTTTTTGAATGGTTTGATACATATAGGTGATGAAAGAACTCCAGCAGGTAGATACGACGAAAAACCATCCACAGGTTTGAGTGAACAATTAGCAAAATATAATTTCAAAATTGGAAGATTAAAAACGGGAACACCACCAAGGTTAGATTCAAGAACAATTAATTTTGAAAACTTAGAAGAACAATTCGCAGATGACGATCCTTATTTTTTTTCATTCTTAACAAAAAAAAATTTAAATAAACAAGTGTCATGTAGAATGACATATACAAATGACAAGGTTCATAAAATTATAGAAAAGAATTTATCAAAGAGCGCTATGTACTCGGGCAGTATAAAAGGAGTAGGCCCAAGATACTGTCCATCAATAGAAGATAAAATAGTAAAATTTGCAGATAAAGTTCGTCACCAGATATTTTTAGAACCTGAGGGTCTAAATGATCACACAATTTACCCAAATGGTATCTCAACATCACTTCCGGCCGGGGTTCAGCAAGAAATATGTAATAATATCAATGGTTTAGAAAATGTTACTATATTAAGACCAGGATATGCAATAGAATATGACTATGTAGATCCACGTGAACTATTTTTAACCCTTGAAACTAAGAAGATAAGTAACCTTTATCTTGCCGGTCAGATTAACGGGACAACAGGATATGAGGAAGCTGCTGCGCAAGGCCTTATAGCAGGAATAAATGCTGCTTTGTCCGTTAAAAAATTAGAACCATTTATACTTGATAGATCTGACGCCTACATTGGAGTAATGATTGATGATTTGGTGACCAAAGGGGTAGCTGAGCCATATAGAATGTTTACATCAAGAGCTGAATATAGATTGAGCTTGAGATCAGATAATGCTGATCAAAGATTAACTGCTAAGGGAATAGACATTGGTTTAATTGGTGATCAGAGAAAAGATATATATTTAAGGAAATTTGAACAAATAAGCCAAATTAATATAAAAATGGGCGTATCCAAGATTTCACCATCAAAAGCCGAAAAATTTGGAATAAAAATAGCTAAAGATGGAATATTGAGATCATCTAGCGAAGTTTTAACTCAAAAAGGGGTAAATATGAGTAAAATTAGGGAAATATGGTCCGATATACCTTTTTTTAGCAAAGAAATTGATGAACAGGTGGAAATTAACGCTCATTACAGAGGATATTTAAAGAAACAAAAAGCAGATATTTTAGCATTTAAGAGGGACGAAAACCTAATTATTCCAGATAAAATCAATTATGACGGGCTATCAGGTTTATCTAATGAGGTAAAAGCAAAATTTAAAGAAATAAAGCCTAAAACAATGGGTCAAGCCCTAAGAATTGACGGAATAACTCCTGCAGCTGTATATATTTTGTTGTCACATGTCAAAAGAAAGTCTATTAAGCATATAGCTTAATGGATCAGGAAATTTTAAATTCTTATTCAAGAATCAATCACTTAAATGTTTCACGTGAAACATTTTTGGACTTTGAAAACTATATATCTATGATTCTTGAAAAAAATAAAAAAATCAACATAATTAGCCAAAATACAGCATCAAAAAAGGCTATAATTGAGCGTCATATTATAGATTCTGCACAAATAATTGATTTTGTTGACTTAAATAGCAATACAACCACAGATATAGGTTCAGGAGGGGGTATGCCAGGTATAATCGTGGCAATTATACTAAAAAATATGAAAAATAATATGAATGTACACCTTTATGAAAAAAGTTACCATAAAAGCCATTTTTTAAAGGAAGTTTCAAAAAAATTAAATTTAAACACAAAGGTTTTTCAAAAAAATATTTTTGAAATAAAAAATTTAGAAACAGGAACGATAATGTCCAGAGCATTTAAACCAATGCCAGTAGTTTTAGAATTAGTATATGAAAATTTTTCAAAATATAAAAATTTAATTTTTTTTATGGGGAAGAGTGGAAAAAAAATTTTTGAAAATTCCAAAAAAAATTGGGAGTTGGAGTATATAGAAAAAAAAAGTTTAACAAGTGAAGACTCATTTTTAATAAATATTAAAAAAATTAAAAAAAAAAATTAAATGCAAATTATTTCAGTAATAAATCAAAAGGGTGGGGTTGGAAAAACTACTACGGTGATAAATCTTGCAGCAGGTTTATCTCAAATAGATAAAAAAATTTTAGTAATTGACCTAGATCCACAAGGTAATGCTACCACAGGTCTAGGATTATCTAATATGGATAACTCAAGTGATACAATTTATGGAGTTTTGAATGGAACTAGAGAAATTAGTGACGTGATCAAAAAAACACAGTTTGAAAATTTAGATGTTATAACATCTAATGTAGATTTATCGGGCTTAGAAGTTGAGACAGCTGATGACAGTAATAGGGCTTTTATACTAAAGACAAAATTAACCGCATATTTAAATGATTCTAGAAGATTATATGATTATGTCTTGATCGATTGCCCACCTTCATTAAGCTTATTGACAGTAATGGCACTTGTAAGCTCAAAATCACTATTGGTACCACTTCAGACTGAATTTTTTGCTTTAGAGGGTTTAACGCAGCTAATGAAAACAATCGAAAGGATAAAAGTAAGTTTAAATCCAGATTTAAAAATCAGGGGCATACTTTTAACTATGTATGATAAAAGAAATAAGCTTTCGTCACAAGTTGAGAAAGAAGCTAGAGATTATTTTAGTGAAAAAGTTTACTCAACTGTCATACCAAGAAATGTCAGATTGTCAGAAGCCCCATCACACGGAATGCCAGTATTGATCTATGATAAAACATGTCCTGGTAGCAAATCTTACTTTAGTTTCACTGATGAATTTATTCATCAAGAGTCAACAATAGGAAGTGCAGCTTAATGGATAAAATCAAAAAAGGATTAGGAAGAGGACTTTCATCGCTGATTGGTGAGACAAAAATTGAACCTCAAAAGAATCAAGTATCAATTAGTGATCTTGTCCCAAATAAGTATCAACCAAGGAAAATATTTGACGAAGCTAATTTAGAGGATCTAACCAATTCAATTAAAGAAAGAGGAATGATACAGCCTATAATCGTTAGAAATTCAAATAATGATAGATCAAAGTTTGAAATAATTGCTGGAGAGAGAAGATGGTTAGCAGCACAAAGAGCTGGCCTTCATAATGTACCTGTTGTTATAACGGAAGCTGATGACTTGAAATCTTTAGAATTTGCTATTGTAGAAAACGTTCAAAGGCATGATCTAAATCCTCTTGAAGAAGCACAAGGATATAAAAGATTAATAGATGAATTTTCTTATGATCAAGAAAAAGTGTCAAAATTCATTGGAAAGAGCAGGAGCCACATAACTAATTCTTTGCGACTACTTACTTTGCCAGATGATGTAATCAAATTAATTGAAACCCAAAAATTAACTGCTGGTCATGCAAAAGTTTTGGTCGGTCTTACAAATGCAAGTTTTGTAGCATCAAAAATTATTGAAAAGAAACTGTCTGTTAGGCAAGCAGAAAATTTTGTTAAAATATTTAAAAATAAAAAACAAAAATCAAAAATTTCTAAAGACACAAATATCACTGCTCTTGAATTATCTATTTCTAATAAGATTGGTTTAAATGTTGATATAAAAAATAACAAAAGAAATAAAGGTACGATAAGTTTTGAATATAAAGATTTAGACCAATTAAATAAAATTATTGATATTATAAAATCTAATTATTAGTTCTTAAAGACGCTTGCTCAAGTAAAAAATCTGAAACTAAATTTAAAGAGTTATTAATGTTTTTTTTTAAATTCAGCTCAATATTATTTAGTTTATAAATTAATTCTTTAATATTGCTGGGACTCCAATTCATTAATTGCTTTTTTATAATTTCTTTGTCTTTCCAAAATATTGGAGGTTTGGCTGATGAAATCGTTAAATTTATATCTTTATTAAATTTGTATTCATTTGAGAGTTTAAGAATTTTTTTAGATTTGCTTAAGAAGGTTCTTAATATTAGGATGCAATCCTCATTAGTATAATTATTTTCATTTAATATGTAAATTGTTTTACTTTTATTTTTTGCCAAACAATTATCTATAAGTTCTGCTATATTATGGTTTTCGCTTAAATTGGTCAATTTAGCTATATTTTCTTGAGTTATTTTTTTTACACTTTTTGAGTAAAATTCAATTTTTTCAAGTTCATTAATTAAATTTTTTCTATCCCCACCACATTTATTAACAATTAAATTTATGTTGCTTGGTGAAATTGAAATTTTTTTTGTATTTAAAATGTTATAAGCTATTCTTGCGAGAGTTTGCTCGTTGTCTGGGTAAAATGCCATAGCAATATCTCTTTTACTTTTTTCAAAGTAAGATCTAAGTTTAGATTTTTTGTCTAAATTTTCAGATTCAATTATAATTGTCACACCATCCAAATTTTTTTCAAATATTTCCGCAATTACTTTGAATATTTTTTCGGTCGATCTTCTGATTAAAATTATTTTTTCATCCTCAAAAAGTGATTTATTTAATAAATTTTCTACAAATTTTTCAAGATTTGTTAAAACTTCCTTTTCTTCGTATTTATTTATATATTTTTTACTTTTAATTAAATTATTTATTATTTCCAGTGTTAATCTTTAAAACCTTCATTATTTCCATAAAACAATAAATGTTGATTTGAATTTAATTTGATTTTATTTATTTCATAATTTTTTAAGATCATTTAATTTTTTTTATTTGTAAAATTACTTTTTCATAATTTACGTCAGCTATATTTTCTTTTATTCTCTGTTCATAATTTCTTTCTTCAAAATCATCTTCAAAATTCTTCATTTTAAAACTTTCTTTAATAATAAAATTTTTTTCTAAATTGCTAGTAATTATCGTATAATTTGTTGTTGCTTCGAGCAGATATTCTTCTGCTTTTCCAGCAAGGTTCTTAGAAACATCATTTTTTTGGTAAGTTGAACTAAACTTTATTTGAATTAACTCAGAGTTTGTATTTTTATGTATTCTAAATTTTGAAAGAATTTTTGAATTAATTTCCCTATCACCCTCATAGCTTAAAATTTCAATATTTAATTGACCATCTTTCGCTGAATAAATAGGTGTATAATCACAAGCTGTTAATATTAATATTAGAATTATTTTTAAAATAAATTTTTTAATCATGTATTTTATACAAGTAGATTTATAAGTTTATTTAATACAAATATTTTTTTACGTATTTCTTTTCCTTCTAAGTGTTTATATATATTTTTTTCTTGTTTAATTATCTCAAATAAATTTTTTTCGTCTATATCTCTTTTACATCTAATTAGTCCTCTTTTTTTACCATTAACTTGAACTACAATATTAACCTCATTTTCCTGTATCAAGTTTTCATTGTATTTTGGCCAAATTATTTTATCTTTTATTTTGATAATTTCTAAACACTCATTCGTAAAATGAGGTATTACTGGACTCATTAAGATTAATATTTTTTGATAATTTTCAACTAATGTTTTTTTTGAATATTTATTGTTCAATTTTTTAAACAAAAACGAGTACATTTCATGTAAGTTGGCTACAATTTTGTTATAACTAAAATCTTCTAAGTTTTCTGTCACCTTTTTGATAAGTTTATTCGTATATTTAGTAATCTCATCATCACTATCCTTTTCATGATTTTTTTTTATCTCTTCTAAGATCTTAGAATTTAAATTCCATAATTTTTGCACAAATTTAAAAGAAGAGAGAATACCCTCTTCAGACCATTGTACATCTTTTTCAGGTGGACTATCAGACAATATGAATAATCTCGCTGCATCTGCTCCATAATTTGAAATAATATTTTCTGGATCTACTGTATTTTTCTTTGATTTAGACATTGATTCTGATGGTCCTACAGTGATTAGTTTAGATTTATCTTTTTTAAGGTATTTTTTTCCTTCTACCGTTTCTATTTCCTCTGGGCTTACCCAATTATTTTCTGGATCTTTATATGTTTCGTGACAAACCATTCCTTGAGTAAAAAGACCATTAAATGGTTCATCTAGTTTAAAATTTTTATTTTCGTAAGAAATTGCTCTCATAAAAAACCTTGAATAGAGCAGGTGTAAAATTGCATGTTCAACACCACCAATATATTGATCTACAGGCATCCAGTAATCAATATCATTTTGTTTGAAAGCATATTGATCTTCTTTAGGAGAACAAAATCTTAAAAAATACCAGGAAGAGCAGACAAAAGTGTCAAGAGTATCAGTTTCTCTTATCATTTTTCTTCCATCAATCGTAATTTCCTTCCAATTTTTTTGACTATCCAAAGGGTTACCTTTAACTTTTAGATCAATATTTTGTGGAAGCTTTACTGGTAACATTGATTTTGGGATTGGATGAACTTTTCCATCTTCATCATAAGCAACTGGTATTGGACACCCCCAATATCTTTGTCTTGAAACACCCCAATCTTTTAATCTGTAATTAATTTGCCTTTGACCAAGCTTCTTTTTTTCTAGAATTTTAATTGTTTCAAAAACTGAATTTTCTGGAGCATCAAGACCATTTAGAAAATCAGAGTTAATTATTTTACCTGGTCCTGAATAAGCTTCATTTTTTACAATAAAATTATCATTTTCATTGTGAGGTTTAACAACTGTTTTAATATCTAAATTATATTTTTTTGCAAAATCAAAATCTCTTTGATCATGTGCTGGACAACCAAATACTGCTCCAAAACCGTAATCCATTAAAACAAAATTAGCAAAATATACAGGAACTTTATGGTTTGGGTTTAGTGGGTTTATTGCAATAAGATTTGTTTTAAAACCAATTTTTTCACCAACTGCTATGGCTTCTTCAGTTGTGCCTGTTTTTGAACACTCTTCTTTAAACTTTATAAAATCAATATTTTGATTATAGAATTTTGAAATTTCATGATCAGGAGATAAAGCTAAAAATGAAAAACCAAAAAGAGTATCAGGTCTTGTTGTAAAACATTTTATGCTGCGTACAGATAAATCACCTTCAATTTCAAAGTTTATTTCACTCCCAAATGATTTCCCAATCCAATTTTTTTGCATTGTTTTTACTTTGTTTGGCCATGAATCCAGAGTTTCAAGGCCATCTAGAAGATCTTGAGAAAATTTTGAAATGTTAAAAAACCACTGACTTAGCTTTTTTCTTTCCACAACAGCACCTGATCTCCAACCTTTGCCATCTATGACTTGCTCATTTGCGAGAACAGTCTCATCTACAGGGTCCCAGTTTACATAATTTTCTTTTCTGTAGACTAACTTTTTTTCTAGAAGTTCAAGAAAAAAGGCTTGTTGGTGTTTATAATATTCTTCAGAACAAGTAGAAATTTCTCTATCCCAATCAATTGAAAGTCCAAGCTTCTTAAGTTGCGATTTCATTTTAGATATATTTTTTTCGGTCCATGTTTTTGGATCAAGATTATTTTGTTTTGCAGCGTTTTCTGCAGGCATTCCAAAAGAGTCCCAGCCCATAGGATGAAGTACATTAAAACCTTGAAGCAATTTATATCTAGCTAGAACATCTCCAATCGCATAATTTCTTACATGCCCCATATGAATTTTTCCAGATGGGTATGGAAACATTTCCAAACAATAAAATTTTTTTTTATTTTTATCTACTTTGGTTGAAAATATTTTATTTTCATCCCAAAATTTCTGCCATTTACTTTCTACAGATTTAAAATTATATCTATCCACAAAAATATTTATTTTTTATTTAGCCGTCACCTGGAACAGAAAGTACGTAAGGTTCTATTTTTTTATCTGGGTTATCTTTTTCATAAATAACAGCTTTTTTTAATATTTCTTTTTTTAGCTCAATTATTAAATTTTCACTTTTTTCATAGATTGTACATTTATTTTGTAAGTCACATTTTTTTGTGAATATTTTAATATCAAGCGCATCGGATCTTATTTCGTTTGTTAAAAATCTTATTGAAATTTTAATGACTTCATTTGACTCACTATCACTTGAATACCAATCCGTAATTATTATACCACCACTATAATTGACAGACGCTAAAGGTATAAAATCAATAGTATCTAATGAAGCCCTCCATAATTCGTTTGAACTAGCAAACTCAAATTTGCCACTACCACCTTTTTTTGTCATATCCATGAGTCTAAATCCCTTTCCTTCTTCGAGATTTTTTTTGACACGTTGTTGAGGATCAGGTGGGTTTTCTTTTGCATCACCACCCATTTTTGCTAGCTGACATGAAGCTAGAAAAAAGGATAAAAATAAAATTATATAAATTGTTTTTGTGCTTTTCATATTTTGTCTGTTTAATAAAAGTCGAAATTTCTTATATATTATATCTATAAAATGGTGAAAAAATCTTTATTTTAAACGATTATATTGATGTTGCAAAAATACAACAATTTTTCAGAATTTAGAAAAAATGCACTAAATTATCCTATTTTTGATGCAAAATCTGATAATTAAGCTCTGTTTATTATTAATAATTAACAACTAAAATAAGGAGTAATTAATATGAACAAATTTACTAAAGTAGGTTTATCTGCATTAGCTGGATCTTTAGTAGCATTCTCTGCACATGCTGGTTCTTTATCAGCAACTGGTGGTGCTTCTTTAACATTCTCTAATGGTGATGACAAAAGTTTAACTCACGAAGGTAACCAGTGGACTATGGGTGATTCAATCACTATGACTGGTTCTGGTGAGATGGACAACGGAATGACTATCAGTGTGTCTTACGAAATCGATAACGATGACACAGGTGGTGGAGATGTTTACGACTCTCACAGCATGACTTTAGACACTAATGGCTTCGGAACAATTACGTTCGCTGGTCATGGTGGAAGTTCTGCAATGAGTGCGTTAGATGACGTAACTCCAAATGCTTACCAAGAGTCTTGGGATGTAGTAACAGGTGCTGAAACTGGTACACTAGTAGGTGGTTCTTCTGGTGACAACATGTTTACTTACAAATCTCCAGATCTAGGTGGTGCTACTGTAACTGTTGCTTACCTAAACGCTTCTGATGCTGTAACTGATAAGTCTTACATGGACTTCTCAATTGTTGCTAAGCCAGAAATGGTTGAAGGTTTAGAAATCGGTTATGGTTTCGGTGAAACTGAGGAAACTCATGGTACAGCGATCGATGACAGTGCTTTATACGTGAAGTACACATACGGTTCAGTAACTGTTGGTTACCAAATGAACGAATCAGATGGACCAACTTCTGCAACTGATATTGATTTCACAGCTGCTGGTATTACATACGCAGTAACTGATGATTTCACTATTGGTTACAGTACTTCTGAATCAGACAAAGCTTCAGACTCTGATGTACAAGAAGCAACTGCAATTGGTGCTTCATACACTTCAGGTGGTATTACTGTAGCTGGTTCTATGAACTCAGTAGATAACGTTGGTTATGATGCATCTGCTGATAGAGATGGTTACGAGTTCAATATCTCATTTGCATTCTAATTAATTTAGATACAAATATTATAAAAAGGGCCCCATAATTATGGGGCCTTTTTTTTATTCAAAATATGAAATTCCAGCAAATCCTAAACATTTAGTTAATTTTAGTTTTTTTCGATTTTGTTTATTTATTCCGCCCAAGGCAATAACATTTAAATAAGTATGGGTGGATAGTTTATTAAATTTATTAATCCCTAAAAAATTTTTATTTAACTTAAATAAAGATGATAAAAATATTAATTTGATTTTCTGACTCTCTTTTATTTTAATTTCTTTATGATTATGTGCTGATCCTAATAAGATAAAATTTTTTTTAAAACTAAAAGATAAATGTTCAAAACTTTTATTAAATGATGGAATATACGCTCCATCTAAATCTAACTTCATTGCCAACTTAATATTATTAGAAATAAACAATTTGAAATGATTTTTTTTACAAAAAGTTTGTAAAACACGTATTTTTTTTTCTTCAATTTTATCCTTATAATTTCTATAAATAATACATGTGTTTTTATCAATTTTTTTTAAATTTTTTGCATCAAAATTATTTATAAAGTAATACTTCTTGTATAATTTATTATGGATCATACTGTACAAAATCTTATTAATATTAAAAATAATATTGATTTAAATGTAATAAATTTAAAAATTAATAAAAGTCCAATTATTATTGCAGTTTCAAAAACTTTTGGAATAGAAAAAATAATGCCTTTAATTAAATATGGGCACATTCATTTCGGAGAGAACAAGGTGCAAGAAGCATTCGAAAAGTGGTCTAGTGTTAAAGATAAATTTTTAGATTTAAAACTTCATATGATTGGTAAACTTCAAACTAATAAAGTTAAATTAGCAGTAAAGATATTTGATTATATTCATTCTGTTGATAATGCTAAATTAGCAAAGAAAATTTCTGATGAGCAATTTAAACTAAATAAAAAAATAAAAATATTTTTACAAGTAAATATAGGTGATGAATTACAGAAATCTGGAGTAAAGAAAAATGAGCTCTTAGATCTGTTCGATTATTGCAAACGCATAAATTTAGATGTAATTGGTTTGATGTGTATTCCACCTATTAACCAGAATACCGAGTATTATTTCAAAGAGATGTTAGAATTAAATAAATCTTTAAATTTAGAAGAGTTAAGCATGGGTATGTCTGCTGATTTTTTAGAAGCAACAAAAAATCATGCAACTTTTTTAAGAATTGGTTCAAATATTTTTGGAAAAAGAGTTTAATTTATTTTTATTTTAGAGTTTTTTTTAATTAATTTTAACATTATTAAAAAATCCTTTTTACTCAAAGCAATGCACCCAGCGGTAGGTTTATAATGTTTTGTTAAATGAATAAAAATACAGCTTCCTTTATTTTTGATAGGTTTTTTGAAATTATATTTAATAGGTATTAATAAATCATATTTGTAATCTTTTCTTTTAAGTTTTTCGTGCCTAAAATTTTTTTTAGTATTAATTAATCTATTATAATTTTTCAGTTGATTAACATCATTACACCAACCCATATTATTTTTAATTTCAATACACTTTAATTTTGTTTTGGGTTTTTTTATTCTATCTTTTCTATAGTATAGATTTCCGATTTCAAAAATCCCTTTAGGTGTCTTATAATCACCTTCTTTTTTAAATGCTGTTACGCCATTTTTCCCAATGCAGCATCTAAAATTAAAATCATCTATTTTAAGAGAATGTTTATTTTTTAATAAAAGTGTCATAATCTAAAGCTAATGCATATTCAAAATTTAATTATTTATAAATTTGATGTTTTATACCATATTTTAAAAGAACTTGATGAAGATTTAAATTTTAAAGTATTGCAGATAAAAGACGATAAAGTTTTAAATTCAGAAATAAAAAAATTAGAGAATTATTTAATTATTACAAAAAATAATAATTCAAATTTAAAGAATTCGGTTTTTTTAGAAAGATTTCCATTAAAATTAAATAAATTGATTGAAAAATTAAACATTGAGTTTTTGAAAATCAAATTTAACCAACAATCAAAAATCAATTTGAACAATTACATAATTGATTTAAATTCTAGGAAAATTTCATCTAATAACTTAGAGTTAAAATTGACTGAAAAGGAGATAAATACAATTTTATATTTATCCAAAAAAAAAGAGCCTATAAGTATTAAAGAATTAGAGAAAGCTGTTTGGGAATACCAATCTGAAATAGAGACTCATACAGTTGAAACTCATATTTATAGATTGAGAAAAAAAATTTTTAATATTTTTAGTGATCAAAATTTTTTAATTAGTAAAAAAGAGGGGTATTTAATAAATTTAAAAAAATCGTAATTATTTAAAGTTGTTAATATTAATATTAAAACTTATAACTATCCTATCTTCATTAGATTTATTTTCTTGTACTCCGTGTGGAAGATAAGCTGGAAAAAGCAATAAGTCTCCTTCTTCAATTTCTATTCTTTCAACTTTTAAATTAAATTCCGTCTTTCTTTCTAATGCAGGATAACTATGTCTGCTTATAGAGTGTGGATTTTCAATAGTAAATTGACCACAATCTTTTGGAGCTTTAACATAATATGCTGCGCTGAGGTAGGAATTTGGGTGGGTGTGTATTATGTTGAAATCGTCTTTTTTATTAATTATAGCCCACATTTCTGTACAAATAACTTTATTAGGTTCTAGTTTCCAACCAAGAGTTTTAATACAATCAAAAACATATTTAGTCGTCTCTAATAGAAATTTATGTTGTATAGAATTTGTATCTTTTAAGCTAAACGGTTTTGAGTGCCAACCACCTCTATTTGACCTCAATATGCCGCTTTTATCTTCTTCCTTCAAATCGTATATATATTTAGACAGTTTCTTATTATATTCTTTAAAATCATCAACTTTATACTTGAATACAGGTTGAGGAAAAAAATTTAATGTTTCTTTATTGTCTATCATTTCTATTTTTAATGTTATCTTACAGTATTAAAAATTACAATATCAGATTAATTTTTTTTAATATTATAAAAGTAAATATTTAGATATATGAAAATTTTAAAAAAAAAAAATCCATATTTAGAAAAACTTTTTACAAAAATATATAAACCTAAAATAGTTAAGCCCAAGAAAGGAAAAGGAAGCTTTAAAAGGAAAAAAAAATAATTTTAAAGTCTAGCACCAATTTGCTGAATTACTTTTGATGACATCTCTGTGCCTTTTTCCAAACTTTCTTTAATAGATAAGTTATTGATGTAACCATTTAAAAAACCAGCAGCAAAAAGATCCCCAGCCCCAGTTAGATCAATTATATTAAGATTCGGTTCAACTCCACATTCCGAAATCTCTTCACCTTTCACCGCAATAGCACCTTTCTCGCCTCTAGTTATTATTATTAATTTATTAAGTTGTTTTGAAAAATTGATAACTTCTTTAAAATTTTTTGCTTCTATTAGAGAAGTAATTTCCTGTTCATTAGCAAAGGTTATATCTATTTTATTTTTTACTAATTCTAGGAAATGGGGCTTATGTCTTTCTACACAAAACTGATCAGAAAGTGACATAGCTACTTTGTTTGCGTTGTTTATGGCCTTTTCAAAAGCTTTTTTTGGTTCTCCTTCGTCCCATAAATAACCCTCTAAAAATATTATCTCACTTTTTTTTACCGCATCTATATTAACATCATTTTCATTAATTTTTCCTGCAGTTCCAAGAAAAGTACACATTGTTCTCTCAGAGTCTGGTGTAACTAATATTAAACAAGTGCCAGTTGGTAGCTTCTCTTTCTTTTTTAAATAAAAATATTCTACATTTTCTTTTTTTAAACCTTCTTCGTAATTGCTTCCAAATTCATCATCTGAAATTTTACCTATAAAACCAGCTTTATCACCAAGCTGAGATATACCAACTATAGAGTTTGCTACGGATCCTCCCGAAACAGTTTTTTCAATTTTAAGACTTGAAAATAATTTCTCAAATTCTTCATTGTCAAAAAATAATTTCATTGTGCTCTTCGTAAGTTTATTTTTTTTAATAAAACTGTCATCCACTTTACAAATGACATCAACTATAGCGTTTCCTATTCCTAAAATTTTCATATTAAGCTTTTTTTGTAATAACAGGTTTTTTTCTTTTTGGGTAGCAAGTAGTACATATTTTGCATTTTAAACCATAACAGTCTCTTGCTTTACAATATTCTCTGCCATAGAAAATTATTTGCAAGTGAAGTTTAGACCATGTTTTTTTGGGAAATATTCGTTTTAAATCTTTCTCAGTTTGAATTACATTTATCCCATTAGTTAAACCCCATCTTTGTGCGAGTCTGTGAATATGGGTATCAACTGCAAATGCTGGATAACCAAAACCTTGAGACATCACAACACTAGCTGTTTTATGACCTACACCCTGTAGGTTTTCCAGGTCTTCAAAAGTTCTAGGTACTTTTCCGTTATGTTTTTCCATAATCTGCTTTGACATTAAATAAATACTTTTGGCTTTAACCCTAAAAATACCAATTTTTTTAATCAGTTTTTCAATTTTCTTTCTTCCTAATTTTACAAAGTGTTCCGGTTTGTAAAATTTTGGATATATATTTTTTGTTACATTGTTAACATTTACATCTGTGCATTGAGCTGAAAGAAGTACAGATATTAATAGTGTAAAAGTATTTTTACTTTTAAGAGGCACTGGTGCTTTAGGATATATTTTATTAAGTATTTTAATAATTATTTTTGCTTTTTGTTTTTCATTCATTACGAAAAGTTAAGCAAATCTCTCATGGAGTACAGGCCAGCTTTTTTTTTCATCAACCATTTGGATGCAGTTAATGCTCCATCGGAATAAAGAGCTCTATCAAAAGCTTCATGATTTAATGTAATTATTTCTTTTCCACTTGAGAATTTTACTTCATGCTCTCCAATAATTTCACCTTTTCTAATTGAATTAAAATTAATTTTTTTTCCATAAGGAAAGGTTTTTTTATTTAAAAATTTTTTTCCAATCATATTATATAAATTTTTATTCTTTCCATCTGCGATTCCTTTTCCAAGCATTAAAGCTGTGCCTGATGGATAGTCTTTTTTATGTTTATGATGTACTTCAAATATTTTGCTTAAGTATTGCTCATTTAATGACTTTGATGCTATTTCAGTTAAATACATCAATAAATTTACACCTAAGCTCATATTTCCAGCTTTTAAAATGGGTATTTTTTTCGAATATTTTTTAATTTGATTTTCTTGGTTTCTATTAAAGCCAGTTGTACCAATTACGACCCTTTTTTTTAGTTTGGATGCAATTTTTAATATCTCCAGCGTGCAATTAGGAACAGTAAAATCAATAATCAAATCAGCTTTTTTAAAGGCCTTATCTGAGTTTAACTCAGGCTTTATTCCAATAAATTTTTTATTAATTTGTCTATTTTCTGTAAGCGCTACCAATTTAAAATTTTTATTTTTTTTAGACGAACTAATTAGTTGTTGGCCCATTCTTCCCATACATCCTGAAATAGCTAAGTTAATTTTTTTCATTCAATTATAAATATCCCAACTCTTTCATTTCTTTATTAAATTTTAAATTCATCTTTTCAATAATTTCATTGTTTAAAAGTTTTTTCCAATCATTTTTTGGACCTAAGTTGAAAAATTTTACTTTATTTTCATTGTGACCTCTTGCATTTTCTGAAAAATAACCTTTATCCTCTAAATTTTGCATGTATTCAAAAGAAGTTGATTCAATTGCTCTATTTATCTTTTTTTCATCAAATTTATTTTTTGTTAATTTTTCCAGATAATTTACTATTTTCTTAAACTCTTTCTTTGGATTCTCTTGTAGATCCTCATATTTAATTAAAAGATAATTTTTAGTTTTATTTTTCCAGGTTTGATAGTGAATATTCCACGAACTTATTAAGGTTGGTATCATGTTATCTCTGAATTTATCGTCTTCACTATTCTCTATACCAATCCAATGTTTTTCTTTGGAAATAAATTCTAGAGCTTCATTATGATTATTTAATGAAAAGTGATTTTTTATTGATAATAATACGTTCCTAGGGTCCCTAACTACATGAATTACCCCTAAGGTATTTTCATCATTAGTGAATTCATATTTTCCAATTATACAATTTACTTGGTGAGTTTTTAAAAATTTAATTTTTTTATCAAGATTTAAAAAATTTTGGACTATAGTCCAGTTCATGAAAATTTGTTCTGGATCTTGTAAATCTTTAACAAAATCTTTAAATTGTGATCTAGCAGGAAATTGTCTTATTTTTTTTAAATTAGAAAAGTCATTTTGGCCCTCATTTGTATACAATAACGCACTGATAAATGATCTTATCCAAGTATTTCCACTTTTAGGATAAGAAGCTAGCCATATAATCATCTGACGTTAATTAATTTTTCCAGAAATCTTTAGCTTTTTGAAAAAATTTCTTAATGCTTGGATTTGACTTATCGTTTTCAATTTCTCTAAATTGTTCTAATAAATCTTTTTGTTTTTTATTTAAATATACAGGTACCTCTGTTTTAACTTGAACATATAAGTCTCCGAAATCACCTCTTCTCATAAACGGCATTCCTTTACCTTTTAATCTAAATTGTTTTCCATTTTGAGTACCATCAGGAATTTTTATTTTCGCTTTTCCCCCGTCAATGGTAGGTATTTCAATTGTTGTACCCAAAGCAGCATCAGCAAAAGAAAGTGGAAATTCAAAAAATAAATTTTCATCTGATCTCTTGAATAAGTTATGAGAGTTAACATTGATAAATAAATAAAGATCACCCGTTGCTCCACCTCTGGTTCCCGCCTCACCTTTTCCAGCAAGTCTTATTCTTGTACCATCATCTACACCTTTTGGAATTGTTACAGATATTCTTTTTGAAGCTTGTTTTTTACCCTGACCATTACAATCATTACAGGGATTAGTAATTTCCTCACCATTTCCATTACATTGAGGGCATGTTTGTTGAACAGTAAAAAATCCTTGATTGGATCTTATTCTACCACTCCCACCACAATATGAGCATCTGTCTGGGGAATAACCCGGTTTTGATCCATTTCCTTTACAAGTCCCACATTGTTCGGATGTAGAAAATTTAATATCTTGTTTTTTTCCGTGATAAGCCTCTTCTAGAGAAATAGATAAATCATATCTTAAATCAGAACCTCTATTATTAGATTTTCTACTTCTTGATCTTCCACCTCCTCCAAAATCACCAAAGAAATCCTCGAAAATATCTGAGAAATCCGCTCCACTGAAACCGCCAAAGCCACCACCTGGTCTACCACCACCGTTTTCAAATGCAGCGTGACCAAAATTATCGTAGTTTTGCTTTTTTTCTTTATCTGAAAGTATTCCGTAAGCCTCACTGGCTTCTTTGAATTTTTCTTCTGCTTTGGAATCTCCTGGATTTTTATCAGGATGATATTTGACAGCTAATTTTCTGTAAGCTGATTTTAATTCTTCAGGACTTGCGCTTTTATTAACGCCTAGGACATCGTAATAGTCTCTTTTAGCCATCAAATTACCCCAGACAATTAAATGTCAGTTTAAGCGCTTTTTTCTTTATTCTCGTCTTTTACTTCTTCGAAATCAGCATCAACAACATTCTCGTCTTTTTTACCCGCATCATCTCCACCATCATCTTTTCCAGACTCAGGTTTTGCACTTTGTTGTGATTTATAGATTGCTTCTCCAAGTTTCATCGAAGCTTGAACTAAAGCTTCAGTTTTTTTCTTAATATCTTCAATATCTTCACCTTTTAAAGCTTCTTTTACAGCAGATGATGCATCTTCAATAGCTTTTTTCTCTGCATCAGAAACTTTAGAGCCGTGCTCTTTTAAATTTTTTTCAGTAGAGTGAATTAAAGTATCTGCTTGGTTTCTTACATCAACAGACTCTCTTTTCTTTTTGTCAGCTTCTTTATTAGCTTCTGCATCTTTAACCATTTTTTCAATTTCTTCATCACTTAGTCCACCTGAAGCTTGGATTTGAATTTTTTGTTCTTTACCAGTTCCTTTATCTTTTGCTGAAACATTAACGATACCATTAGCATCAATATCAAATGTAACTTCAATTTGAGGTACTCCTCTTGGTGCCGGTGCAATACCTACTAACTCAAAATTTCCTAAGGCTTTATTGTCAGCAGCCATTTCTCTTTCACCCTGTAGAACTCTAATAGATACAGCTGGCTGATTATCTTCTGCAGTTGAAAACACCTGACTTTTTTTAGTTGGTATTGTTGTGTTTTTTTCTATTAGTTTTGTAGATACTCCTCCAAGTGTTTCGATACCAAGTGATAGTGGTGTTACATCTAATAGAAGTACATCTTTAACGTCACCTTGTAACACACCAGCTTGAATAGCAGCACCCATTGCAACTACCTCGTCAGGGTTTACACTCTTATTGGGATCCTTTCCAAAAAAGTTTTTTACTTCTTCAATTACTTTTGGCATTCTAGTCATACCACCTACCATAACCACTTCATCAATTTCACTTGCAGAAATCCCAGCATCTTTTAGAGCTGTCTTGCATGGAGGCATCGTTCTAGCAATTAAATCTTCAACCAAAGCTTCAAGTTTTGCTCTAGTCATTTTTAGATTAATATGTTTTGGACCTGTTTTATCTGCTGTAATGAAAGGTAAATTTATGTCCGTTTGTTCAGCAGATGATAATTCTATTTTTGCTTTTTCAGCAGCCTCTTTTAATCTTTGTAAAGCAAGTTTATCTGACTTAAGATCGATTCCATTATCTTTTTTAAATTCAGAAATTAAATAATCAACAATAGCATTATCAAAATCTTCACCACCTAAAAAAGTATCACCATTGGTTGATTTAACTTCGAAAACACCATCACCCAATTCTAAGATGGATACATCAAATGTTCCTCCACCTAAATCATATACAGCTATTTTTTTATTTTGTTTTTTATCTAAACCATAAGCTAATGATGCAGCTGTTGGTTCATTGATAATTCTTAAAACTTCTAGCCCAGCAATTTTACCTGCATCTTTAGTTGCTTGTCTTTGAGCATCGTTAAAGTATGCTGGTACTGTGATAACAGCTTTTGTTACAGCTTGACCTAAATATTTTTCTGCTGTCTCTTTCATTTTTTGTAAAATGAATGCAGATATTTGAGAAGGTGAATATTTTTCGCCCTTAGCTTCAATCCAAGCGTCACCTTTTTCGGAATTAACTATTTTAAATGGAGCAGCTTCCACATCTTTTTTTACTGTCGGGTCATCAAAATTTCTTCCAATTAATCTTTTAACTGCAAAGATAGTGTTTTCTGGATTTGTTACAGCTTGCCTTTTCGCTGGTTGCCCAATTAATTTTTCGTTTTCGTCTGTAAATGCCACAACTGATGGAGTAGTTCTTGCTCCCTCAGCATTTTCTAATACTTTGGCTTGTGTTCCTTCCATAATGGCAACACATGAATTTGTTGTTCCCAAGTCTATTCCAATAATTTTACTCATAATTTAATATTTCTCTTTCTTCATATAGGGTTTAAATGTGAAACTACAAGTTGATCTCATAATTATTTATTTTCTGAATTTTCCTTATTTTCCTCAGTTTTTTCCTCTGTTGTTGTAACTTTTTTTGACACTCCCACTAAAGAAGGTCTAAGTAATCTATCTTTTATTGTAAAACCTTTTTGAATTTCTTGGATTATTGTTCCAGGTTCTTTTGTATCATCTTCTATCTCCATCATTGCTTGATGAAAGTTTGGATCTAGTTTTTTGTTAAGGCTATCAATTGGTTTGATGTTATTTTTTTCAAATATTGAGATTAGATCTTTTTTAATAATGTCTAAATGTTCTAATGTTTTCTTTAATGCTTCAGTTTCTTTTAACTTATCGTCACTTTCAAGAACATGTTTTGATCGATCCAAGTTATCAATCAAATTTAATGCTTCTTTAGCAAAACTATAGCCACCATATTCAAAAGCATCCTCTTTTTCTTTTTCAAACCTTCTTCTTTGATTTTCCATTTCAGCAAAAGTTCTTGCCACTTTATCTTCAAGTTCAGCAATTTTTTCTTCTGGAGTTGGGTCTTTGATTTCTTCTTTAGGTTCTTGGTCTGTTTCTTGCTTATTTTCTTCGACTAAATTTTCCTCAGGTTTCTCATTTTCTTTTTCTTTGGTTGTATCCTGTTTTTGATCCGCAGAAGTGCTATTTTGGTTTTCCTCTTTTTCCATAGCTCCTTATATGGTAAGGATTTTAGTAATTTCTAGATGTCTAAACAAAAAATATATAAATTACTCATTGGGACTAATAACAGGGGCAAATTAAAAGAAATCAAGAGTTTATTGCCAAAAAAGATCAAAATACACTCTACATCTGAATTTAATTTAAAAAGTCCAGTTGAAAATGGCAAAACATTTAAAGAAAACTCATTAATTAAATCCAAATATTTTTCAAAAAAAACAGGGTTAATTTGTTTAGCTGATGACTCGGGCCTAGAGATAGATTTTTTAGATAAAAGTCCTGGAATTTATTCTGCACGGTGGGGAGGAAGACATGGAGATTTTAGTAAAGCTATCAGAAAAGTTTATAGAGAGCTTGATAAAAAAGATAAAAATTGGAAAAATAAAAAAATTAAAGCAAGATTTATTTGTGCTTTATCTATTTCATATTTAAATCAAAAAATTGCATGTGTATTAGGAAAAGCTGAGGGTCATATTTCTGATAAACCAAGAGGTAAAAATGGATTCGGATATGATCCAATTTTTATACCTTTAAAAAAAAGAAAAACTTTTGGTGAAATGAAGCCGTCTCAAAAATATAAGATGGATCATAGATTTCAGGCTTTTAAAAAAATTAAAAAATTTCTATAAGTTTTTGTTCTTCAATTTTATAAAAATTTAATCTGTGATTAATTTTATTATTTTTGATATCAAAAATTCCGATTTTTCCTTTGAATGAATTTTTTCTCTTAAAAATTTTATTTAAGCTATCTTTATTTGAGTTTAGTAATAAATAATAAACTAAGCCAACAAGATCATAACTCAATAAAGATAAATGAGTAGGATCTTCATTAAATGCATTATAGTACTTTATTTTGTAGCTATCAAAATTTTCTTTATTTATTGATGGATAATATAAAGGTTGGATATCAGTTTCATTTAATAAACTTTCATCAAACCATTGATTTAAAGTTATAAAGTATTTATTTTTTGGAAGTACGTCAGTATATAAAAGTGATGTAGATACACTTTTTAGACTTTCATCAAAATCTGCAATTACAACAGCGTCAAAATTTAAACCACCCAAAGTGTATCTTTTTTCAAGTCTTTTTATTTTTTTTTCTTTATTTGGATCATTTGAATTTTTTATCCTTTTTATTTCATCTTCTAAATTTTGCTTTCTTATTCTGTAGTTTGTAATTTCTTCTATTTGTTTTGTTAGTTTTGTAGGTTCTATATTATATTCGTAATCTTTATAAATTTTAATTTTTGAATTTTTCATTCCTCTTTTAACTTCAAATTCATAATCTTGGATTGGTGTTAAAAAAATAGTTCTTTGTATTTGATTAGTTTCTAAAAATTTTTTTATTGTATTAAATTGTGATGTAGAATTAATTCCAGCAGAGATTACATTTTTTGGAAGATCTAAAGTTTTATTTGTTAATGATAAAAAAGTTAAATCCTTCATTTCATCTAAATAAGTTAAACTCTCATAGAACACAGGGCCTATAACAATTTTTATCCCCATTTCACTTAATTCAAATGCTGATTTTAAAGTTTGGTTAGCTTTAGTTGCTGTATCTTTTGGATAGATTTCTATCAGATCATTATCAATATCTTTGACAGCTAATCCAACTGCTTTAATGATTGACTCTCCAATCTCCTTATTTTTTCCTGACATAGGTACCAATAATCCTATTTTGATTTTTTCTTGAGCATTAACATTTGGAAAAAACAGAAAGTAAAAACTTAAAATAATAAAATAAATAATTTTAATTAATTTGATCATTTTGATGTTAATATAATATTTTTTAAGCTGAATTATGATCATAAAACCACAATTTAAATTAAAAGAATACGAAAATGGTCTTTATTTGGTATCAACTCCTTTAGGAAATTTAAAAGATATAACTCTAAGAGCAATTGAAGTTTTACAGCAATCTCATTATATTTTATGTGAAGATACTCGTGTTTCTAAAAACCTTTTAGATAAGTATCAAATAAAATCAAAATTAATTTCAAATCATAAATTTAATGAAAAAAAAAATGTAGTAAAAATTATTGAATATCTAAAATCTGGAAAAATAATTTCTTTGATATCAGATGCTGGTACGCCTAGTATTTCTGATCCTGGTTCAATTTTAGTTAATGAGTGTATTAGTAACGAGATTAAAATATTTCCCATTCCTGGACCTTCGGCTGTTGCCGCAGCTGTTTCAATTAGTGGTTTTTCAGATAAATTTTTATTTTGTGGTTTTTTCCCAGATAAAAAACAGCAATTATCTAATGAATTAAAAAAATTCTCAGAATTTGAAAATTCCTTAGTTTTTTTTATTTCTCCAAAAAAAATTAATAAAATCATACCTGAAATAAAAAAGAATTTTGCAGGAAGAAAGATAGTTTTTTGTAGAGAAATTACAAAAATATATGAAGAATTTATTAGAAAAAATGTTGATGAATTAGAATTATTTGAAAAAGAACCAAAAGGCGAGTTAACTGTTGTTGTTTCTGAAAAAAAAACACACAAAAATCTATCTCAAAAATTAAGTGAATCAGATATGAATATGATTAAAAAAATGATTAATAAATTGTCTACGAAAGAAATTACAGATATTTTAAGTCAAATTACTAACGTATCTAAAAAAAAAATATACAATTATTGTTTAGAAGTAAAAAATGAAAAATAAAATATTAATTTTTGTTTTAATAAGTTTTATTTTAACCGGATGTGTTGGGGTTGGTTCTAAAGGTCTTTTTGGAACTGGTGTTTCTGTTGCTTTAGATCCTAGAACAGTAGGTACTCAAATAGATGATTCTATAATGCAAAAAACTATTAGTGCCAAAATATTAGCTAAAGATAAAAAATATCTTATTTCAGTTAAAACAAAAGTTTTAGATGGTCGAATTTTTATAACTGGAAAAGTAGATAGCCCAGAAGAAAAACTATTAATAACAAAACTAGCCTGGGAAACGAAAGGCGCTAGATCTGTAAGGAATGATATTAAAATTAAAGAAGAATTTAATTTTAAACAGTCCGCAAAAGATGTTTTAATTACTTCTCAACTTAGAACAGCTATAATTGTTAATAAAAATATTAAGGCAACTAATTATCAAATTGATACCTATAAGAAGAAAATTTATATTTATGGAATTGCTTTAACTTCAGAGGAAAAGGATCTGGTTGTAAGTGAAGCGAAAGAAATACTTGATGTCGAAGATGTAATTGCCAGCATTATTCTTGTTGAAGATTTAAGAATTCAAAGAGAATAATTATTTTTTGTAATCAATCACTTGGGAAGAATAAGCAGAAATCGATGCTAAATTAAGTATCTCAGAAGTTGATGACCTTAAAGGTGCAATTTCTATCGGAAGCCCAAGTCCAATTAATAATGGTCCAATCACTTTTGTTTCACCTATAGTTTTCATTAATTTGTAAGAAATTGCTGCACTATGTTGTCCAGGCATTATTAAAATATTTGCTTTACCAACTATCTTTGCAAAAGGATAAAGTTCCTCATACTCTGGATTAAGAGCAACATCAGGCTGCATATCTCCATCAAATTCAAAGTCTACTTTTCTCTCTTTTAATATTTCAACCGCGTTTCGAATATGTTTTGTTCTACTTGTAAGAGGTTGTCCAAATGTAGAGTGAGATACAAAAGCAACTTTAGGATCAAATCCAAAAAGTCTGACTACTCTCGCTGTAGATATAGCAATTTCAGCCATTTGTTCAGAAGTTGGATATTCATGGACACTTGTATCACCAACAAAAATAGTCCTTCCTTTATGAACAATCATGTTTAATCCAAACATAATTTCACCTTTTCTTACATCAACAACTTGCTTAATTTTTTCAAATGAAGCACCAAATCGTCTTGTATTGCCTGTTACAGCACCATCAGCATCACCGCAGGCAACCATACTAGTGGCCCAAACAACTCGATCATTTCTGATCATTCGATCACAATCTCGCTCTAATAATCCTTGCTCTCTTTGTAATTTTTCAAATAAATGTTTAACGTATCTTTTTCTTTTTTCTTCATCTTTTGAATTAACAATTTCAATGTCAAAATTTTCACTATAACCAATTTTTTTAATTTGTTCTTTAATTTTGCTTTCTTTACCAACCAGGATTGGAATACCTAATTTTGAATTTTTAAATGCTATAGCGGCTTTTAAAGTATTTTCATCTTCACCATCAGCAAAAACAATTCTTTTCTGATTTTTTTTTATAAATGAATTTATACCTTGCATGATTGTTACTGTTGGGTCTAGCCTCTGTTTTAGTTTATCTTTATAAGCATCAAAATCATCTATATTTTTTCTAGCTACTCCACTATCTATAGCTGCTTTTGCTACAGCCGCTGGTATTACACTAATTAATCTTGGATCAAATGTAGATGGAATAATATAATCTTTTCCATAATGAGGTCTTTCTCCACCCATGGCTGCAACAACTTCATCAGGAACATCTTCTCTTGCGAGCTTAGCTATTGCGTTAGCTGCAGCAACCTTCATTTCTTCATTTATCGTTTTAGATCTCACATCTAAAGCTCCTCTAAAGATATAAGGAAATCCAATTAAATTATTTACTTGATTGGGGTAATCTGATCTCCCTGTTGCAACAATTGCATCATTTCTAACTTCACTAATTTCCTCTGGGGTAATTTCTGGATCAGGATTAGCACAAGCAAATATAATTGGATTTTTTGCCATAGATTTAACCATCTCTTTTTTTAGAACACCTTTTGCTGATAATCCTAAAAAAACATCTGCGCCTTTAACAGCATCCTCTAAAGTTCTATGTTTAGTTTTTACTGCATATCTAGATTTCCATTGATCAATTCCCTCAGTTCTTCCAATATAAATAACGCCCTTTCTATCTAGCATAATTATATTTTCAGATTTTACCCCTGAGTTTTTAAATAACTCAGTACAAGCTTGTGCTGAGGCTCCTGCACCATTAACTACAACTTTAATTTTTTTAATTGATTTACCACAAATATCTAAAGCATTAATCAATGCTGCAGTTGTTATAATTGCTGTTCCATGCTGATCATCATGAAAGACTGGAATATCCAAAATTTCTTTTAATTTCTGTTCGATAATAAAACAATCTGGTGCAGCTATGTCTTCTAAATTTATTCCACCAAAGCTAGGTGCAAAATTTTTAATTGAATTAATGATTTCGTCTGAATCTTTACTATCAATCTCTAAATCAATCGAGTCAATATCTGCAAATCTTTTAAATAATACAGCCTTTCCTTCCATCACAGGTTTTGATGCAAGAGCACCTAAATTTCCCATCCCTAATATTGCCGAACCATTACTTATTACAGCAACAAGATTTCCTTTACTTGTATAATCGTAAGCCGCGTCTGGGTTTTCACTTATCTTTTTTACAGGAGCAGCAACTCCTGGAGAGTATGCTAAAGCGAGATCACGCTTAGTCGTCATATTTTTTGAAGAAATAATCTCAATCTTGCCTGGTTTTTTGTCTTTATGAAAATCTAAAGCTTCTTTATCTGTGTAATGATCAATTTTTGTTTTTTTCATTTCTGATAACAATAAGTGTACAATTGGGGTAAAATTAAGACTAATATGATTTATGAACTTACTTAAGTCAACAGGCACGTTTGGTTTTTACACTATCATTAGTAGATTGCTGGGGTATTTAAGAGATATTTTAATAGCAATTTTTCTTGGAACAGGGATGTTGGCTGATGCGTTTTTTGTAGCATTTAGAATTCCAAATACTTTTAGAAGATTGTTCGCTGAAGGTACCTTTAATGCAGCATTTGTTCCAAGTTATTCTTCAGAAATTACTAAGGGAAAAAAACAATCCAACAAATTTGCTAACGATATTTTTAATCTTCTTTTTCTAGGGTTGTTATTTTTAACAATAATAATTGAAATTTTCATGCCTGCATTTGTTTCAATCATTGCTCCAGGATTTGTAGGTGATTTAGAAAAAATGGAGGTAGCAATTAATTTAACAAGAATTACTTTTCCTTTTTTATTTTTTATTTGTTTAGCTTCATTTTTTTCTGCAATACTAAATTCACACAATAAGTTTGCAGCTGCCGCTGCAGCCCCAATAATATTGAATATTGTTTTAATTTTATTATTGATTTTTTCAAAAAATTTAGGTGATCAGTTAGTATATTATTTGTCTTATGGTGTTTCTCTAGCTGGTTTTTTACAATTAATATTTCTATATAAATATGTATCAAAATATTACTCACTTAAATTTAGTTTTGAATTAAAAATAACTAACAAAGTTAAATTTTTTTTTAAAAAACTTTTACCAAGTATTTTTTCCTCTGGAGTTACTCAAATTAATATTTTAGTAGGTACAATAATTGCATCATTTCAAGCAAGTGCAGTTTCTTATTTATATTATGCAGATAGAATTTATCAAATTAACCTAGCTATAGCTGGTATTGCGATTGGCATTGTAATACTTCCACAGCTTTCAAAACATATTCAATCTAGAAAAAAAAATAAGATTTTGCTTATACAAAACAAAGCTCTTGAATTAAGTTTATTCTTAAGTCTTCCAGCAACTATTGCTTTAATCATAGGATCAGAACAAATTATTTCAGCTTTATTTGGTTATGGGTCTTTTAATGAAAATTCGGTGAGCAATTCAAGCTTAGCTTTATATTATTTTGCTTTAGGTCTGCCTGCTTTTGCATTGATAAAAGTATTTTCAAGTTTTTTCTTTGCAAACCATGATACCAAAACTCCTTTTTACATTTCTTTAATTTCAGTATTGGTTAATATTTTTTTCAGTTTGTATTATTTTAGTGAAATTGGTTTTATAATAATTCCAATAGCTACATCTATTTCATCTTGGTTTAATGCAATACTGCTATTTTTATTTTTAAAAAATCGACAATTATTTTATTTTAACCAAATATTTTTTATTAAATTTATTAAAATAATTTTTGCATCAATTATGATGGGTTTATTTTTTAAGCTTATATTAAATTTTTTTCAAAACGAATTAGCATTTAATCAATCAATTAAATCTTTTTATTTAGTTTTATCTGTTATATTAGGATTATTGTTTTATTTATTTGTTTGTTATTTCATCAAAGCTTTTCAAATGAATGATATTAAATTAAAGTATTAATTTTATGGGAAAAAAAATATTTTCTGGTGTTCAGCCTACAGGTAATCTTCATCTTGGAAATTATTTAGGTGCCATAAAAAACTTTGTAGACTTAAATAATGATAAAGATAACAAATGTATTTTTTGTGTAGTTGATCTACATGCAATTACAGCAAGGCAAGATCCAAAAGAATTAAAAAATAATATCCGAGAAACTGTTGCAACTTTTGTAGCAAGTGGAATAGATCCCCAAAAAAGTATAATTTTTAATCAATCTAGAGTGGCTGCTCATGCAGAAGGAGCATGGATATTAAGCTGTGTTGCTAGAATGGGCTGGTTGAACAGAATGACTCAATTTAAGGAGAAAGCTGGTAAAGATAAAGAGAAAGCCAGCGTAGGATTGTACTCCTATCCAATTTTAATGGCAGCTGATATTCTTTTATATGATGCTACTCATGTTCCAGTAGGTGATGATCAAAAGCAACATTTGGAGTTATGTAGAGATATAGCTCAAAAATTTAATAACGATTTTGAGGTAGAAAATTTTCTTCAAGTTCCTGAACCTTTAATTCAAAAAGAATTTTCAAGAATAATGAGTTTAAAAGATGGTTCAAAAAAAATGAGTAAATCAGAGTTATCAGATTTAAGTAGAATAAATTTAACAGATGATAAGGATCAAATAGTAAACAAAATCAAAAAAGCAAAAACTGATCCTATGTCTATGCCGCTTGACATAAAGGAGCTTAATGAAAGATTAGAGGCTAAAAATCTTTTAGGAATATATTCAAGTTTAACTAATTCTACATTAGAATACTCAGTAAAAAATTTTGCTGGTAAAAACTTTTCAGAATTTAAAGAACAATTAGCTGAAGAACTTGTGAATAAAATTGAACCTATTTCTAATGAGATAAAAAAACTTTTAGAAGATAAAAAATTTCTTGATGAAATTCTTCTAGATGGAGTTGAAAAAGCTAATTTAATTGCATCCAAAAAGATTGAAAGAATAAAAGAAATAGTAGGTTTTTAATAAAATTTTATTTTCAAGTGTTAATTTTTAAAATATTCACTATATATAATTTATGTTCGTTCAAACAGAAGTAACACCGAATCCAAATTCTTTGAAATTTCTTCCTGGGAAGAAAGTTTCAAACAGTGGTCCCTATGAAATTACAAATAAAGAAGATATGCAAAATAAATTGGTGAGAAATATTTTGTCAATAAATGGTGTAGAGGGGATTTTTTTAGGTCATGATTTTATTTCAGTAAATAAGAAAGAAAATATTAAGTGGGAAGAAATAAAACACATCGTAATTTCTTTAATAAACGATTTTTATGCAGATGGTAAAGAGTTTGTAATTGATGAAAATATAAAAGAAGAAAATTTAGATTTAAATGAAATTGAGTCAAAAATCGTAAAAATTCTAGAAGAGAAAATAAGACCTGCTGTTGCTAAAGATGGGGGTGATATTAAATTTAAAGAGTTTAAGGACGGAATTGTTAAGGTACAATTACAAGGAAGTTGTTCAGGTTGTCCTAGTTCAACAATGACTTTAAAACAAGGTGTTCAAAATCTTTTATGTCATTATTTACCAGAGGTAAAAGAGGTTGTTGCAGTACAATAATTAATTATGAGAAAATTTAAAAAATCAGGTTTTTTAAAAAATAAAAGCTTTAATATAGTTTCACGATTTTTTTTAAGCTCTTTTATTGTAATTTCATTTTTTTATGTAGCTCCGATAATTATTAATTTTACAGATATAAATTTTAATAACAAAGAATTTACGAATAATTCAAAAAACATTTTAAATTATACTTTAAATAAAGATAAATTAATTGAGGAAGACACAACTGCAGATGCTGACGAGAGAGATTTGTTATATGATATTTTGGAAGAAAATAATTCTGAAATTAACCTAGTCAGATATACAACATCTGAGATTGAATCATTATTTCAAGAGGTAAATTATAATTTAAAAGATGTAAGAGATACAAAATTAGTAAAACCAATCGATATTGGTCTTTTACCGAATGAAATTAAAAATATTGGAAACACTAAAAAAAGAAAAGATATGTTTATAAAAATTGTTCTCCCTTTAATAGTTAAGGAAAACAATAAAATTAGAGTTGATAGAAAAAGATTATTCACAATATTAAATAAAAATAGCAACACAAATATTGAAAAAAAATGGTTAGAAAAAAAATACAAACAATACGGTGTAAGGAAAAACGATTTATCTACTTTGAAAGTAAGAATGGATGAAATACCAGTTTCACTAGCAATTGCTCAAGCCGCTAAGGAAACAGGCTGGGGTACTTCAAGATTTGCTTTAAAAGGAAATGCTTTGTTTGGACAATGGACTTGGTCTGGAGAAGGATTAAAACCTAAAAATGCTGAAGAGGGTAAAGATCATAAAGTTATGAAATTTCATAGCTTACAGTTGTCTGTAAGGGCCTATTTAAGAAATTTAAATACACATTCAACGTATAAAAATTTAAGAAAAGCAAGAACAGAACTTAGAAACCAAAAAAAACCTTTAGATAGTTTAATTTTGTCTAAACATTTAGATAAATATGCAGAAACAGGAAACCAATATATAGAGGTTTTACAAAAAATTATTGAACAGAATAACTTAAAGGATTTTGATGAGGCGAGATTGTTGCCTTCAAGTAAAGATTTAGAAAGTTTGATTTAATTCTTTTTTATAGGGAATTGAACACCAAACCATCTCCATTTCCCATTGTCATTCAAAGAACAATTAATTCTTCCTCTTCGTGGCTTAAATGGTTCTCTAAATTTAATAGTTAAAGAGTTATTATCAAAACTTGTTTTTGATTTTTTCCAAACATCTCCCTCGTTAGAATAACAATTGATATTAGATAAATTTTTTTGCTCCTTGAAAAATTCAACTTTAAATTTTGGAGGGTTTGTGTCTTCGAATAATTGTTTTTCCTCAGGGAGTATTCTTTTATATTCAAGTGGAAAATAATTTATTATTGATCTAAATCTTTTTAACTCTCCGTATTTTTCATTAATTGGAAATCTAGGCAATTCAAATTTGTCTTTATTTAAATCAATTACACCAGAATGCTGCCCAAAAGCATATTTGAAATTTTTAGATATATAGTTTTTCATAAATTTAGAGTATTCACCAAAGGGATATGAGAATAGGTCGGGGATATAACCAAGTTCTCTTAGAAAAATCTTGTTAGCAGTTTCAATATCTAAAATAAAATCATCATTGTTAACATCTATAAGATATTCATGAGTATGAGAATGATGTCCTATGTTTGCAAAATCATAATTTTCTAACTCTTTAATTTGTTCCCAAGTCATATAACCTCTTTTTCCCACAGGCTCAGTTGAAACAAATAAAATAAATGGAATTTTATTTTCTTTTAGATAAGGCCATGCTTCAGTATAAAAAGATTCAAAAGCATCATCAATAGTTATAAGAATTTCCTTTTTTGATTTTGGTTTATTAAACTGTTCATCAAAATAATTTGGATTAAGAAAATTAAAATCTGAGTTCTTAATAATATTTATATGTTCCCTAAATATATCCATTTTTATATTGGTAGAAGGGTACTTATTCTCATTAAAGCGATGATACATTATCGATAGAATTCCTTCATCATTGGAATAGTATTTGATATTATTTTCATCTGATTTAGAACTGATATTAGAAAATAAAATAATTATGAACAAATTGATAATTGATGTAGCCAGCGAAAAAATTTTTTTAATGATCATTACTAATAATGATATTTATAATATTACCAAAGAGAATACTAAAATTAATTACGAAAAATTAACTTTGATTATTAATGATTTTTTAAATTCTCATCAATTAAACTTGAAAGACATTAATACAATTTATCTAAATAGAGGGCCTGGAAGCTTTGCTGGTATACGAAATTTGTTCTCTATAGTTAAAGCATTCTATTTAGCTAATAATATCGATTACTATTGTTACAGCATTCAAGATTTTAAAGGTGAAAAGGACATAAAATATGAAAATATCCCCGATTTGTGCGAAAAATTTAAAATTAAAAAAAATTTGATTAACCCTATTTATTTGAGTTAAAATTATTTTATGTCAGAAACAATTGAGCAAAAATGTATAGCAAAAGGTGTTAAATTAACCGATCAAAGAAGGGTAATTGCACAAGTAATGTCAGAGTCTACTGATCACCCGGACGTAGACGAACTTTATAACAGAGTATCTAAAATTGATTCAAAAATAAGTATTGCAACTGTTTATAGAACAGTAAAATTATTTGAAGAAACAGGAATATTAACAAAGCATGAGTTTAAAGGTGGAAAAGCTAGATACGAAGAATTGAACGAGGGACATCATGATCATTTAATTGATGTTAAAACAGGAGAAATTATTGAATTTGTTGACGAAGAAATAGAAAAGCTTCAAAAAAAAGTTGCAGAAAAATACGGATACAATCTAGTTGATCATAAATTAGAATTGTATGGTGTTAAGAAAAAGTAGAATGGCTATTGAAATTTTAAAGCCATTTGGTCCTTCAATTGTTAAAACTAAATTGCCAGAAAATATTATTAATGAAATGAATATTTATGTTGACCAAGTAATTAATGATGAAAAGAAAAAAGAAGAATTAGATTACGGCAAAAGATTAGCAGGAAACGTTAAACAAGAGATATATTTAGAAATTAATTTTATGAAAAAAATAAAATGGGCAGAATTTTTAGCAACAGTATGTGCAGAGTGGTTGGCAAAGGATAGAGAAATAAAAATGAAAGGTTTTGAAATTATAAAATCTTGGATCGTAAGACAGTTTAAAAATGATTATAATCCAATTCATTTTCATAGTGGTCATGTGTCAGGTGTTGGTTATTTAAAAGTACCGAAAAATATGGGGGAAACAGTTCAGTCTAAAAAGAAACATAATCTCAATGGTAAATTGGTTTTAATAGATGGATCAAAAAAATTATTTTGTAATCCAACTCATACAATTACACCTGAGGTTGGTGATTTTTATTTATTTCCAAATTATCTTATGCACGCTGTATATCCGTTTGCTGAAACCGATGAAGAGAGACGATCAGTTTCTTTTAACGCAAAATTAGATAATGAGTCAGGTTCAATTTAAAGAATGAAAAATAAAATTTTTATCAAAACATTTGGATGTCAAATGAATGAGTATGACTCAAATAGAATATTTGATTCGGTTAAAAAAATTGGTTATGAAAAAACAGAAAAATATGAAGAGGCAAATTGTTATTTACTTAATACATGTCATATAAGGGATAAAGCAAAAGAAAAAGTTTACTCTGAAATAGGTAGAGTAAAAAAAATTTTTAGGTCAAAAAATAAACCACTTGTGATTATTGCTGGGTGTGTTGCACAAGCAGAGAACCAAGAGATGCTTAAAAGAGAACCTTACATTGATTTAGTGATTGGCCCTCAAGCTTATCATAAAATTAATGATACAATTTTAAGTTATACAAAAAAAAAGAAAAAGATTGAAGAGACAGAGTTTGATGCAGTTTCTAAATTTAAATATTTTAGTAAAGTAAAAAATGAAGCTGGAAAAGTTTCGTCTTTTTTAACTATTCAAGAAGGATGTGATAAGTTTTGTCATTTTTGTGTGGTCCCATATACAAGAGGACCAGAATATTCTCGACCATTTAAACAAATTTTGGATGAAGCAAAATATTTAGCTGATAATGGTGCAAAAGAAATAATTTTACTTGGTCAAAATGTGAATGCTTATGATAATGAAGGATTCAGATTATCAGATTTGATTTTAAATATTGAAAAAATATCTGAAATTAAAAGAGTTAGATACACAACATCTCATCCAAAAGATATGACTGAGGATTTGATTGAAGTTTATAAAACTTCAAAAAAGTTAATGCCACTTGTTCATTTACCTGTCCAAAGTGGATCAAATAAAATTTTAAACTTAATGAATAGAAAACATACTATTGAGGAATATCTAAATACTTTTGATAAATTAAAAGAAATTAATCCAAAGATAGAATTTTCAAGTGATTTTATTATAGGTTATCCCGGTGAAGAAGATCAGGATTTTAAAGATACCTTTAATTTAATTGAAAGGGTTAAATTTATTAACTCTTACTCTTTCATCTTTAGCCCAAGACCTGGAACAGTGGCTGAAAATTTAGACTTAATTGAAAAAAAAATTTCTTTTGAAAGATTAGAAAAAATTCAAAATGTTTTATTCGAAAATCAAATCCAAATGAACAACTCATTGAAGGAAAAAGCTATAGATGTTTTGGTTGAAAATTTAACCGACGATAAAAGCAAAGCATTTGGCAGATCTGAGTATATGACATCAGTAATTTTTAATGGTAAAAAGAGTGATATTGGAAAAATAGTGCAAGTAAGAATTAAAGATAGTAATAGAAATACTTTATTCGGTGAAATTATAACTAATTCGGATCAGAAGGTTGCTTAGAACTTGAGTGAAATAAAAAAAAAAAATATCGACCAGTCTTTAAAATTTGTTTATTCAGATAACAATTCTTTAAGTGTTATATTTCATGACAACAACTTGTTGATGGGTGTTGTTGGAGAATTTAATAAAAATTTACAAGAATTGGAAAAAATTACAAATTGTAGTTTATATTCAAGGGGAAATTCAATTTTAATTAAATCAACACCTGAAAAGAATGAAAAAATTAAAAACGCTATTCAGTTTTTGGCTAATCAGTTTATTAATAATGGAAGTATAGAGAATAAAGATATACTTTCATCAGTGGATAACTTTATGATTAATGAAAAAGTAAAAAATAATAATGTTACAGATATTATTAAAACTCCCAAGAAATCTATAATTCCTAGATCTGAAAAACAAAAAAGCTATGTGAGAGCTTTAAGGGAGAGTGATATTGTGATTTCAGCCGGACCAGCAGGAACTGGAAAAACTTTTTTGGCAGTTGCTGTAGGGCTAACTATGCTTTTAGAAAAAAAGATTGAAAGAATTATTCTTTCAAGACCAGCTGTAGAAGCAGGTGAGCGTTTGGGATTTTTACCTGGTGATATGAAGGAAAAAGTAGATCCTTATCTAAGACCTTTATATGACTCTTTATATGATCTCTTCGACTTCGAAAAAATACAGAGAATGATTGAGATTGGAGATATAGAGATCGCGCCTTTAGCTTTTATGAGAGGTAGAACTCTTAAAAACTCTTTTGCAATTTTGGACGAAGCACAAAATGCTACAGATACACAGATTAAAATGTTTTTAACGCGTATAGGAGAAAATTCAAAAATAGTTGTTAATGGAGATCCTTCTCAAATTGATTTACCAAATAAAAGTATGTCAGGATTAGTCCGATCAAAAAAGTTGCTTGGACATTTAAAGGAAATATCCATAGTTGATTTTGATCACTCAGATGTAGTCAGACATCCATTGGTTTCTAAAATAGTTAAAGCATACTCAAATAATGATTAGTATTAATGTCTTCTCTGAGGAGAAGGCTTGGTCAAAAAGACTTAAAAATAAAGATATTTTTTTTAAAAAAATATGTAAAGCTTTTCCAAAAAAATATAAATTTTTTAATAAAAAAGTAACCTTTACACTATTACTTTCAAATAATAAAAATATTAAAAAATTAAATAAAGTTTTTAGAAAAAAAAATAAATCTACTGATATTTTATCTTTTCCGTTAAATAAAAAAATGAAAATATCCAAAAATACTTATCTTGGAGATATTATCATCAGTTATAATTATTTAGATAAACCAAGATCACAAAATTTAAAATCTTTTAAAGAAAAAGTTGCTAAATTATTCATACATGGTTTTCTACATCTTTTAGGTTTTGATCATAAAAAAAATAAAGATTATTCCAAAATGTTAAAAGAGGAAAATCTATTATTTAAATCTGTACAATCAAAAATAAATTAAATTGAAAAATAAATTTTATATTGAATTAATTTATTTAATTTTATTGGGAGTGCTTACTTCCTTAAGTTTGCCTCCATTTAATTATGTTGTAATAAATTTTCTAACTTTCAGTTTATTCTATATATTTTTAATAAAAAAAATTGAGTTTTATAAAAATAAAAGAATATTTTTTCTTTATGGTTGGTTATTTGGGTTTGGTTATTTTGTAAGTAATTTATATTGGATCTCAATATCATTAACGTTTGATCAAAATTTTAAGTTTTTAATACCCTTTACAATAATATTAATACCTGGTTTCTTGGCCTTGTTTTATGCTTTAGTTGCTTATCTATTTGTGGTTTTAAAACCAAATAATAATTTAAGCTCATTTTTTCTTTTCTCTTTAATATTTGGAATATTAGAATTTGTAAGAGGATCAATACTAACTGGTTTCCCTTGGAATTTAATTGCTTATAGTTTCTCTAATCAAATAGAAATTTTAAACATTACATCAGTTATAGGCACATACAGCTTTAATCTTTTCTGTATTTCATTATTTACAAGTCCATCAATATTCATTTTAAGAGAGAATAAAAAAGATATTAGTATTTGTATTGCATTTCTTATTACAACAATGTCATTTTATATACTTGGTTCACAAAATTTAGAAAAATTTAATAATCAACAGGTAAAAAAACTTGATTATAAACTAAGAATTTTGAGTTCAAATATTAATATAGATAGATTTTATAATAATATTGATCCAATAACTGCAATAGAAGAGCTAATTGAAATCAGCTCTCCTAAAAAAAATCAAAAAATAATTTTTATTTGGCCAGAGGGCATTATTCCAGGTATCTCACAAGACCAACTAAAAGAATACAAATGGTTATTTGAAAATAAATTCAATAAAAATCATTTATTAGCAATTGGGATTAATAGCAAAGAAGATGTAAATAAAACTATTAAATATTTTAATTCATTATCTATTTTTGACTATGACCTGAATGTAATAAATTCATATAACAAAATTAATCTTGTCCCTTTTGGAGAATTTTTACCTTTTGAAAAATTATTAAAAAGTATTGGCTTAAAAACAATTACTAATGACTACCAATCATACTCAAAAGGTGAAGAAAGAAAAATAATTGATCTGAAATATAATAATTTATCATTGAAAATATTACCTCTTATTTGTTATGAGATAATTTATTCAGGTAAAATTTTTACAAACAGTAACTTTGATTATATTGTAAATATTTCTGAAGATGGTTGGTTTGGTAAATCAATTGGTCCAGAGCAACATTTTACTCATAGTATTTTTAGAGCTATAGAGAGTGGAAAATATGTTTTAAGGTCTGCAAATAATGGGACAACAGCAATTATTAACCCAATGGGAGTTATTGAACAAAAAATCGATATTAATAAATCTGGTTATATAGATTTAAGTGAATCAAGAAAAATTCAGATGAACCTGTTTGCAAAATTTGGAAATAAAATCTTTGGATTTATAATTTTGTTGTATATTTTTTTAATATTTTCATTTAAGAAACTTAAAAATGAGTAATTTAAAAAATTATCTTTTCACAAGTGAGTCTGTCTCCGAGGGACACCCAGATAAAGTATCTGACAGGATCTCAGATATGGTTGTTGATAGTTTTATTTCTGGAGATCCATATTCTAGAGTTGCCTGTGAAACACTAACCACGACAAATAAGGTTGTTCTAGCTGGTGAAGTAAGAGGGCCAGAAATTAAAAAAGATGAATTAATTGAAAAAGTAAGAAATTGTATAAAAGATATTGGTTATGACCAAGAAGGATTTACTTGGAAAGAAGCTACAAAAATTGAAAGTCACTTACATTCCCAATCAGCTGATATTGCTATGGGCGTAGATTCCTCTGGCAACAAAGATGAAGGAGCTGGAGATCAAGGTATAATGTTTGGATACGCATGTAATGAAACCGATGTTTTAATGCCAGCACCAATACATTATTCTCATAAAATTTTAAGATTAATGGCTGAAGATAGAAAATCTGGAAAATTAAAAAATATTGAACCTGATTCAAAAAGCCAGGTAACATTTGAATATGTTGATGGAAAACCTTCTAAAGTAAAATCTGTAGTTATCTCTTCACAGCATTCTCCCGATGTTAATCAGTCACAAGTCAGAGATTTACTCAGACCTTATATGATAAAGTCTATTCCTGAAAATTTTCTTAATGGTTTTAACGAGGATGAGTTTTATGTAAATCCTACAGGAAACTTTGTAATTGGTGGTCCTGATGGAGATTGTGGTTTGACAGGCAGAAAAATTATTGTTGATACTTATGGTGGAGCCGCACCTCATGGTGGTGGTGCTTTTTCAGGAAAAGATCCAACAAAAGTTGACAGATCGGCGGCTTATGCGGCAAGATATATTGCTAAAAATGTTGTTGGTTCTAAAATTTCTGAAAAGTGTTTAATTCAGTTAGCTTATGCAATTGGCGTATCAAAACCATTATCTATTTATGTTGATTTATTTGATAACGATCTAGATAAAAATAAATTTGTTGTAGAAAAGATTAAAGAAAACTTTGATTTGAGCCCTAGAGGTATCAGAGAAATGTTGAATTTAAATAAACCAATATATGAAAAAACAGCCGCCTATGGTCATTTTGGTAGAGCACCTGAAGAAAATGGTTCATTTTCATGGGAAAAAACTGATAAAACTAAGGTTTTTTCTAAATAGTTTCTGTTGAATTAAAAAAAAACTTTACTATATTGCAACTACATTATTGAACTTTACAAAATGGGCTTTAGCCCATTTTTTTTTGGAGCAAACAAAATTATGTTAAATAAAAGAGCAGATAAACTTGAATTATTGAGAATTGCTGAAGCTGTAGCTTTAGAAAAATCAATTGATAAAGAATTAATTATAAGTTCTATGGAAACAGGTATTGCTAAAGCTGCAAAATCAAAATTTGGACAGGAAAATGAAATCAAAGTTTCTATCAATAGAGATAATGGAGATATTGAGCTTTTTAGAAAATTGATAATCTCTGAAAATCCTGAAAATACAAATACAGAGATAAAATTAGAAGATGCAATTAATTTAAATGAATTAAACAAAGATAAGGCTATTGGTGACGAAGTATTACAGCCACTTCCTTCATTTGACTTTGGAAGAATAGCTGCGCAAACCGCAAAGCAGGTGATTAGTTTTAATGTAAGAGAAGCTGAAAGAGAAAGACAATTTAATGATTTTATTGATAAGAAAGATTCTATTTTAAGTGGAATTGTAAAGAGATTAGAATTTGGAAATGTAATTGTTGATTTAGGAAGAACTGAAGCAATAATTCAAAAAAATGAAATGATTCCTCGTGAAAATATTAAAGCAGGTGATCGTATAAAAGCTTATTGTTATGATGTTAGAAGAGAACCTAGAGGGCAACAAATATTTCTATCTAGAGCTCATCCCAAATTTATGGAAAAGCTTTTTGTTCAAGAGGTTCCCGAAATTTATGATGGACTAATAGAAATTAAATCTTCCTCAAGAGATCCTGGAAGTAGAGCTAAAATATGTGTTAAAGCAGTTGATACATCTCTAGATCCAGTAGGTGCATGTGTGGGTATGCGAGGTTCAAGAGTTCAAGCTGTTGTAAATGAACTTCAAGGAGAGAAAATTGATATAGTTAATTGGTCAGAAGATCCTGCTATTTTAGTTTCAAATGCATTATCCCCTGCTGAAGTACAAAGAGTTAACGTTGATAGTGAAAGAAAAAAACTTGATGTAATTTTAACTGAAGAAAATTTAAGTAAAGCAATTGGAAGAAGAGGTCAAAACGTCAGACTTGCAACAAAACTCTTAAATTATGAAATCAATATAATGACAGATGCAGAAGACTCTGAACGAAGACAATTAGAATTTAAAGAAAAAACAGAGAATTTTGTAAAAAATTTAGAGTTAGATGAAACTTTGGGCCAGTTGCTAGTTGCCGAAGGTTTTTCAACTATTGATGATATCAAAGATAGTTCAGCTGAAAATTTAATGAAGATTGAAGGTATAGAGGAAGATACTGCTAAGGCATTGATAGAAAGAGCTAAAGAGTTTCATGAAAAGGATCAAGAGGATATTTCTCAGAGAATTAAAGAATTAGGTCTGGAAGATGCCTTGATTAATTTAAAGGGATTAACACCAGGAATGTTAGTCACGCTTGGTGAACAAAAAATTTTAAGTTTAGAAGATTTTGCAGACTTGGCATCTGATGAATTAACTGGTGGTTATGACGTGGTTAAAGGTGAAAGAGTGAAAATCCAAGGTTATCTGGAGGATTTCGCTTTATCTAAAGAGGAAGCGGATGAATTAATTATGTCTGCTAGAAACATTGTTTATAAAGATTGAGTGATGAGGTATGGAGAAAAAAACAAAATTAACAATTTCAGGCACAGCCAAAAAATCAATCAAGAACATTGAGATTGCTAAATCACAAGGAAAAAATTCTGTAGTAATTGAAAAACAAACAGGAAAATTCTCGAGTAGAGGAGGATCATTTAGATCTACTACAAATAAGCCAAGAACAACCTCAACTTTCAACAGAGGAACACTATTAAAACCTTCATTTAATCCTAAATCACCCCCTATAACAAACGATTTTGAAAAGAGAAAACTAGCAGAGCAAAGAGCTACTAAACGACTTAAAGGAGATAGTGAAAATAAAGATAGAAAAACTTTAAAAGCAGGAACAAAGAAGAGAGAGTTAAAATTAACTGTATCAAGAGCACTAAGTGATGAGATTGATGCAAAACAAAGAAGTTTAGCATCAGTAAAGAGAGCAAGACAAAAAGAAATTAAAAATGCTACAAGAGATGATACTCAAGAAAATTTAAAACCGATTAAAAGAGATGTCAATATTCCTGAAGCAATCACAGTAAGAGAACTTGCAAATAGAATGGCTGAACAATCAAGCAATGTAATTAAGCATTTATTTGGTATGGGTGTAACTGTGACCATCAATCAAACATTAGCTGCAGATACTGCAGAATACTTAGTTAAAGAATTTGGTCATAATCCAATTAGAGAGGAAAAAGCAGAGGAAATAATTCAAAAAATAAAAGCTTCAAGAACTGAAAATTTAAAAAATAGACCACCTATAGTTACTGTTATGGGACATGTTGATCATGGCAAGACATCAGTTTTGGATGTTCTTAGAAGTGCAAATGTAGTTTCAGGTGAATTTGGTGGAATAACTCAACACATCGGAGCTTATCAAATTGAAAGTCAGGGTAATAAACTAACATTTATTGATACTCCAGGTCATGCTGCATTTACAGAAATGAGAGCAAGAGGGTCAAAATTAACAGACGTGGTTGTTTTAGTAGTTGCTGCTGATGATGGAGTTAAACCTCAAACAGTTGAATCTATTAAACATGCTAAAGCTGCAACTGTTCCAATAGTTGTAGCAATAAATAAATGTGACTTACCAGAGGCAGATCCTCAGAAGATAAAAAATCAATTATTAGAGCATGAATTAATTGCTGAAGATTTATCTGGTGATACTTTAATGGTTGAGATTTCAACTAAAACAAAACAAAACTTAGATAAATTAGTAGAGTCTATAATACTTCAAGCAGAGATTTTAGATCTTAAAACGGATTATGAATCTAAAGCTACAGGTATAGTTTTAGAGTCAAAAATTGATGTTGGTAGAGGTCCAGTTGCAAATATAATTGTAACAACAGGAACACTTAAGAGAGGTGATTTTTTTGTAAGTGGTTTAAAGTGGGGAAAAGTAAGAGCTATTATTAATGATAAAGGTAAAAATATTAATGAAGCATTACCTTCTTCTCCTGTTGAAATTTTAGGAATAAATGGTGCAGCCAAAGCTGGAGATGACTTTATTGTTCTTGATACAGAAAAAGAAGCTAAGACACTGAGTGAAAGTAGAGCTCAAGAGATTAAGGATGGAAAAAATCCGCTATCTTTTGCAACTCAAGATTCTGCTTTTTCAGATAAATCTACTGAAGAACTAAATTTAATTATTAAATCTGATGTACATGGATCATCTGAAGCAATCAAAAATGCAATTAGCCAAATCAAACATGATGAGGTTAAACCTAAAATAATTTTAGCAGATATTGGAATGGTAACAGAAACAGACGTTACATTAGCTAAAGCTTCAAATGCAGTATTAATAGCTTTCAATGTTAAACCAAGTAAAGAGGCAAAAAAACTTGCTGAAAATGAGAAGATAAAAATATCTTCTTACAATATTATTTACGAAGTTTTAGACTATATAAAACAAAGGATGTCAGGTTTGTTAGCACCAGATATACAAGAAAAAATTACTGGTACTGCACAAATTTTAGAAATATTTAAAGTCTCAGGTGCTGGAAAAGTTGCTGGCTCAAAAGTAACTGAAGGAGAAATTAATAGTACTTCAGATGTAAGAATTATTAGAGACGGTGCTATTATTTATACAGGAAAAGTTTCAACAATATTTAGAGAAAAAAACCAAGTAAAACAAGTAAGTGATGGTCAAGAATGCGGAATTACAGTTAAAGATTATATGGATTTCCAAAAAAACGACACAATAGAGGCTTTTAGTGTTACATCTACTGAGAGGTCAATTTAATGGCAGATAGAATAGGAAAACCAGTGTCACAAAGGCAGTTAAGAGTAGGTGAAATGATTAAGCAGTCTTTAAGCATGATTTTTATAAGGAATGAGGCTAAGGTGCCGAATTTAGAAACAAATACTATAACGGTTACTGAGGTTAGAATGAGTCCTGATTTAAAAATTGCTAAAGCATATGTTCTTCCATTGGGAGGAAAAGATGCTGAGGAAACAATTAATATTTTAAAGGAATACTCATTTTTAATTAGAAAAATTTTATCACAAAAAGTGGTTATGAAATTTTTACCAAAATTACTTTTTAGAAAAGACGAGTCTTTTGAGTATGCGGAAAAAATAGAAAACTTAATAAAACAAACAAATAAATAGGAAGAAAGAGGCATGAATAAAAAGGCGCAAGAATTAGCAATGCACGATAAAGATACTGGATCTTCAGAGATACAGATCGCTTTGCTAACAGAGAAAATTGAAACTCTCTCTAAACATATTAAGCAATTCAAGAAAGATAAGCATTCATCTGTTGGATTGTTGAGAGCGGTAAATAGAAGAAAAAAATTGTTAGAATACCTAAAGAAAAATAAAATGGATTCTTACAAAAATGTACTGTCGAAATTGAATTTAAGAAAATAGAAATCAAGATAGATAGAACGGAATGGAACGAAACGAACGAAACGAAATGGAAATGAAATGTTTAAAGTATACAAGAAGGAAATTGAAGTAGCGGGAAAGAAGATAAGTTTAGAAACAGGTAAAGTAGCAAGACAGGCAGACGGTGCAATAATCGCAACATGTGGAGAGACAGTCGTACTAGCAACAGTAGTTGGAGCAAAAAAAGTAAATCCTGATATGGATTACTTTCCATTATCTGTAAATTACCAAGAAAAATATTATGCAGCTGGAAAAATTCCAGGGGGATATTTTAAAAGAGAAGCAAGACCTACTGAAAGTGAAACATTAATCTCTAGATTAATTGATAGACCAATCAGACCTTTGTTTCCAGATGAATTTAAAAATGAAGTACAGTTATTACCAACAGTAATTTCATACGACAAAGAAAATGAACCAGATATTTTATCAATCACTGCATCTTCAGCAGCTTTAGCTATATCAGGAATGCCATTTATGGGTCCTGTAGGTGCTTCAAGAGTTGGTTTTGTAGATGGAAAATATGTTTTAAACCCATCTAAAGCCGAGTTAGAAAAATCGAAATTAGATTTAGTTGTAGCAGGTACAAAAGATGCTGTGCTTATGGTTGAATCTGAAGCAAATGGTTTAACAGAAGAAGAAATGTTAAATGCAGTAAAATTTGGTCATGAAGGATTTGTCCCTGTAATAGAAATGATTGAGGAACTTGCAAAGGAATGTAGAAAACCTGAGTGGACTGTTGAAAAGAAAGATCTATCAGAAGTTAAGAAAAAACTTGAAGAAACTTTTACAGAAGATCTTAAGAAAGCTTTTGCAACAAGAGACAAACAAGATAGATCAAATCAAATTTCAGAAATAACTGATAAAGCTAAAAAGCTTTATGAGGAGGATGAAAATTATACTGATCTAGATGTTAACAGTCAGTTAAAAAATCTTGAAAAATCAATTGTTAGAACAGACATTCTAAAAAATAAAAATAGAATTGATGGTCGAGGACTGTCAGATGTAAGACCAATTTCTTGTGAAGTTGGTGTTTTACCAAGAGCTCATGGTTCTGCGTTGTTTACTAGAGGGGAGACTCAAGCAATTGTAGTTGCAACATTGGGTACTTCAGATGATGAACAAAGAATTGAAAGTTTAGATGGTCTTCAAAGAGAACGATTTATGCTTCACTATAATTTTCCTCCTTTTTCAGTTGGAGAAACTGGAAGAATTGGAACTGGTAGAAGAGAGATCGGACATGGTAAACTAGCATGGAGAGCAATCAATTCTTCATTGCCTACAAAAGAAGCATTTCCATATACTTTTAGAGTAGTTTCAGAGATTACTGAATCTAATGGCTCTTCTTCAATGGCTACTGTTTGTGGAACTTCTTTAGCATTAATGGATGCGGGAGTACCAATTAAAGAACCAGTTGCTGGTATTGCAATGGGATTAATTAAGGAAGGTGATGATTTCAGCGTCCTTTCAGATATTTTAGGTGATGAAGATCACTTAGGCGATATGGACTTTAAAGTTGCTGGAACTAAAGATGGAATTACTTCTCTTCAAATGGACATCAAAATTACAGGTATTACTTTTGAAATTATGGAGCAGGCATTGAGCCAAGCTAAAGATGGAAGAGTTCATATCTTAGGTGAAATGAATAAAGCATTGTCAGCTTCAAGATCTGATGTTGGAAAACACACTCCAAAAATGGAACAAGTTAATGTTGATAAAAAAGATATTGCTGCTGTCATTGGAAAAGGTGGAGCAACGATCAGAGAGATCGTTGAAAAATCGGGTGCTAAAGTAGACGTAAATGATGAAGGTGTAGTAACAGTTGCTGCACCTGATGAGGAGTCTAGAAACATTGCAATGCAAATGATTAAAGACATAACTGCAAAAGCTGAATTAAATAAAATTTACTCAGGTAAAGTAATGAAGATTATGGAGTTTGGTGCATTTGTTAATTTCTTAGGAAAACAAGATGGACTTGTTCATATCTCAGAACTTGCAGATAAAAGAGTAGCTAAAGTTACTGACGTTGTTAAAGAAGGTGACGAAGTAAAAGTTAAAGTGATTGGTTTCGATAGAGGAAAAGTTAAACTTTCTATGAAACAAGCTGCTGAGAAATAGTCTAAATTAAAATTCTAAACCCCTGGAATGAGAATTCTGGGGGTTTTTTTAACTAAATTTAACTAAATTTTAGCTAATATTTTTAGGATCTGGCATCCCAACTTTATTATATCCAGCATCTACGTAGTGGATTTCACCAGTAACTCCGTTAGCAAGGTCACTTAATAGATATAATGCTGAATTTCCAACATCATGGATATCTACGTTTCTTTTAAGGAAAGAATGATCTTCATTCCATTTATATAAGAATTTTGCGTCTCCAATTGCAGAGGCAGCCAATGTCTTGATAGGTCCAGCACTTATAGCATTTACTCTCATACCTTTGGCTCCTAAATCTCTTGCTAAATACTTAACACTTGCCTCAAGAGCTGATTTACAAACACCCATTACGTTATAATTTGGAATTGCTTTAGTAGACTCGTAAGTTAAAGTTAATAAACTTCCACCTTGCTTCATTACCTTTGATGCTTCTTTTGCTACTTCAGTAAATGAAAAACATGAAATTAACATACTTCTTAAAAAGTTTTCTCTAGTCGTATTTAAATATTCACCTGATAATTCTGATTTATCAGAGAAAGCAACTGCATGAACCACAAAATCAATCGTACCCCATTGAGATTTGATATCCTCAAATAGTTTTACAACTTCTTCTTTTTTTTCAACATCACAACTAAATGTAACGTTTGAATTTAATTTTTCTGCTAAAGGAACTACTCTTTTTTTTAAAGCGTTACCTAAATAAGTAAATGCTAGTTCTGCTCCAGCTTCTGAAAGTTTTTGTGAAATTCCCCAAGCAATAGATCTTTCATTGGCAACACCCATAATCAATCCTTTTTTACCTTTCATCAAACTCATAAACTAAACCTTTTCAAAAATTAAAGCTGCGTTAGTTCCACCAAATCCAAAACTATTTGACATTACTGTATTTAAGGTTGCTCCTGTTTCAGTTTTCGCAACAATTGGAAATTTTTTAGCATCATCATCCATATCTGTAATATTTGCTGATCCTGTTATGAAATTGTTTTTCATCATTATCAAACAATAAATTGCTTCATGTACTGAAGCAGCCCCTAAAGGATGACCTGATAAAGATTTTGTTGAACTTATTTTTGGAATATCCTCTCCAAAAGTTTCTTTAATAGCATTAAGTTCAGTTATATCTCCAACTGGAGTAGATGTTCCGTGAGTATTAATGTAATCAATTTTATTTTTCGCAGTTGCCATTGCCATTTTCATACATCTGACAGCACCTTCTCCTGATGGAGCTACCATATCATATCCATCAGAAGTTGCTCCATAACCAGTTAGTTCTGCGTATATTTTAGCACCTCTTGCTTTAGCATGTTCGTACTCCTCAAGTACTAATACACCTGCACCGCCTGCAATTACAAACCCATCTCTAGTTTTATCATAAGCTCTAGACGCAGATTGTGGAGTGTCATTATATTTTGATGATAAAGCTGTCATAGCATCAAACATTGCTGTCATCGCCCAATGAATTTCTTCACTGCCACCTGCAAAAACAACATCTTGTTTACCCATTTGAATTAATTCCATAGAATTTCCTATACAGTGACCACTAGTTGCGCATGCAGAACTCATTGTGTAGTTAGTTCCTTTAATTTTAAATGGTACTGCAAGTGTTGCTGATGCAGTACTGGCCATTGTTCTTGGAACAATAAAAGGTCCCATTAGTTTTGGAGTTTTAGCTCTAGTTTTATCTGCTGCAAGTATTACGTTTTCAATTGATGGGCCACCGGAACCCATTACAATCCCAGTTTTAAAATTACTCACTTCACTTTCTTCTAATCCAGAATCCTCAATTGCCTCTTTCATTGCAATATAATTATAAGCTGAGCCTGAACCCATAAATCTAATTGTTTTTCTATCGATATGATCTTCAAGTTTAATATTTGGTTTACCATGAACATGGCTTTTTAAATTGTGCTCCTTATATTCCTCAGCATGAGAAATCCCTGATTTTGAGTTTAATAAAGATTGATGAACTTCCTCTTGATTATTTCCTAAGCAAGAAACTACTCCTAAACCAGTAATAACTACTCTTCTCATTATTTAAATAAACCTACCTTTAAACTTTCTGCTGAATATATTTTTTTATTATCTGCAAGAACAATTCCATTTGCAAGCCCAACAGTTGTTCCTCCAGGAGACATAATTTTTTTCATATCTATTTCATATCTTACATTTTTTACACTTTGTAAAACTTCACCTGTAAATTTAACAGTACCCACTCCTAAAGCTCTTCCTTTTCCAGGATTTCCAAGCCAACCTAGAAAAAAACCTACCAATTGCCACATAGCATCTAAACCTAAGCACCCTGGCATAACTGGATCTTTTTTAAAATGACAATCAAAAAACCAAAGATCATCTTTAATATCTAATTCAGCTTTTAAAGAGCCTTTATTAAATGTGCCATTATTTTCATTGATTTCGGTAATTCTGTCAAACATAAGCATTGGTGGAAGAGGTAATTTTGCATTACCTGGACCAAAAAGATCCCCATTTCCACAAGTTATTAGGTCATCATAGGAGTATGAGTTTTTTTTCATAATTTTGAGTTCCCTTAATACTTGATTTAATGCTAATATAATATAATAAAACATTATATTTTTATTCATACTTTAGAATAATTATAAACAATTATGGCAAAAAACTGCAATTTTATTGAAAAATTAAGAGAACTAGGACTTAGACCTACAAAACAAAGAGTTAAAATGTGTGAGCTCTTATTCAATAGAGAAAAAACTTTTCATTTCACAATAAATGATCTTGTTAAAATGATATCAGAAGAAATGAATGAGAAGATATCCTTAGCCACAGTTTATAACACAGTTCACGCATTTGAAAAAAAAGGATACTTAAAAGAAATTTCAATTAACAGTGATAAAAGTTATTTTGATACCAATACATCTGTACATCATCATTTTTATGATGAAGACACTAATGAGTTAATAGATTGCGATGAAAATGATATAGATCCTGTTAATATAAAAAAAAATATTACTGGAAAAAAAATAAATTCAGTTGAAGTTTTGGTTAAAGTTGCGAGTGATAATCAAAATCAAAAAAAGTTTAATTAAATCAATAATTTAAAATCTACATTATAATAATTCTAAACTGTTGACATATTTCATAAAACTATTATATGGTGAGTAACATTTAAAAGGAGAAAATAATGTCTTTAAAAGGAAGTAAAACAGAAGAAAACTTAAAAGCAGCATTCGCTGGAGAAAGTCAAGCAAATAGAAGATATCTTTATTTTGCACAAAAAGCAGACATCGAAGGTTACAATGATGTAGCTACAGTTTTTAGATCAACAGCAGAAGGTGAAACTGGTCACGCTCATGGTCATTTAGAATACTTAGAGCAAGTTGGTGACCCTGCTACAGGAAAACCAATTGGTGAAACTAAAGCTAACTTAGCTTCAGCTATCGAAGGTGAAACTCACGAGTACACAGATATGTACCCTGGTATGGCTAAGACTGCTAGAGAAGAAGGATTTGAAGAAATCGCAGACTGGTTTGAAACTTTAGCTAAAGCTGAAAAATCACACGCTGGTAAATTCCAAAAAACTTTAGAGTCTATTAGCTAATCAAATTTCTTAGTGGGCGTTGAACGCCCACTAAAAACAATTCAAATTTAAAATTTTATAAAATGGTAGAGCAAATTTTACAAATACTTAAGGATTGGTTTAATGAACCTGTTGTTCTGGTTTCTTTATCATTAATTATTATTTCTAACTTAGTCATATGAGTAAAGAAGGAAGTTTAGGTGCACCTATAAGACATCCTATAGATTTTGAGCATCCCGATTTTTTAAATCCTGAAAAGTTAGATGCTGAAATGAGAAGAGTATTTGATATTTGTCATGGATGCCGAAGATGCTTTAATCTCTGCGATTCATTTCCAAAGCTATTTGATATGATTGATGAGTCTAAAAATGAGGATGTTGAAAGCTTATCTAGTGATCAATTTGCTCCTGTCGTTGACGCATGTACTTTGTGTGATATGTGTTTTATGACTAAATGTCCATATGTTCCACCTCATGATTTTGATTTAGATTTTCCACATTTAATGCTGCGATATAGAACGGCTCAAAAAAAATTAGGTAAATTACCAACTGTTCCAACACAATTAGCCCAAATAGACCGAAACGCAAAAATTGGTGTTATGTTCTCTAAAATAATTAATTGGGCATCAAATATTAAAAATAAATTAATTAGAAAAATCTTAGAATTAATTACTGGAATAGATAAAAGAGTTCAGTTACCAAAATATAACTCAGAAACTTTTTCAAATTTTTTTAAAAAAAACAAAGACAAAATAAATTATCAAACACCTTCTAAAAATAGAAAGGTTGTTATCTATTCAACTTGTTTTGTAAATTTTAATAAAAAAAATACGGGTGTTGCTGCTTTAAAAGTATTAAAAAAAAATGGTGTAGAGGTTCAGGAGGCTTACCCTGGTTGTTGTGGGATGCCATTTTTAGAGCAAGCAGATCTGCCAAAAGTTGTTGAACAAGCGAAAAAAGTTTCTAAGGATTTAATAGAATGGATAGATAAAGGATATAAAGTAGTAACCTTAACAGCTAGTTGTGGATTGATGTTAAAATTCGAATGGCCTTTGTTATTACCAAACGATGATAAAATTAAAAAATTATCTGCAAATGTTATGGATATTGATGAGTATGTTGTGGATATTGCAAACAATGAGGGATTAGCAGAAGGATTAAAAGAGATTGATGGCGGAGTAACAGTGCATCATGCTTGTCATGCGAGAGCACAGAACATGGGTATCAAAGCAAGAGATATGTTAAAATTGATACCAAACGTTAAAATTGATGTAGTTGAAAGATGTGCAGGTCATGGAGGAACTTTTGGAGTAATGAAAGAAACTCATGATCTAGCAAATAAAGTTGGAAGACCTACAGCTAGACAAATAAAAACTAAAAATAATAAGTATATGGCTTCTGATTGTCCTTTAGCTGGTAAACATTTAAAACAGTTAGAAGTTGATACAAACATATCTAATGATGAGGCACTACATCCTATCGAATTAATGGCAAAAAGTTATAACTTATGATCATGCCGAGAGAAAAAAGAGAAATTCAAAAAGAAGACATCATACCTTTAGATGTTTATACAGAAAAGAGACGTGAATTAAGAAAAAGTATTGTTGATTATAAAAAAAAATAGAAGAGTTGCTTTAGGTCCTTATGCAACTTTTTATTTTGAAAGTTATGAAACAATGTTAGCTCAGGTTCAAGAAATGCTATATATTGAAAAAGGTGGTGATGAGCAACTTCAGGATGAGCTATCTGCGTACAATCCTTTAATACCTAACGGCAAAGAACTAACAGCAACTTTAATGTTTGAAATAGATAATCCTATCACAAGAGCTGCGTTTCTTGGAAAAGTTGGTGGAATAGAAGAAACAGTATTTATGAAAATAAATGGTGAGAAAATTAAAGCAGTCCCAGAAGAAGATGTTGACCGAACTTCTGCTGAAGGAAAAGCTTCTTCAGTACAGTTTATTCATTTTAATTTTACTGATGATCAAATAGAAAAATTTCAATCTAATAGCTCAGAAATTGAGCTTGGAATTGATCACAAAGAATATTCTCATAGCACAAAATTATCTAAAGAAAATATAGCCTCTTTATCTACTGATTTTAGTTAATTTAGTCCCCAAATATTATCTGTTTTAATCCAACCTTCAAATTCTTCTGATGTAATTTTGCACCAATTTTGTTCACATTTTTCTATAATTAATAATCTTCCCTCTTTTATTTGAGCAATTGGTTTAGCAAAAGATGTAGGTTTTTTAAATAAAACTTTATCTTTCGTGGCTATTACAGAATTACTTTTTTTTAGTTGAGAGATATGAATCCACCCACTGTTATTTTTTAAATCTATAATTCGCCTGAAATTTTCTTTTTTATCAATTTGTTTCAATGGAAGATTTATTTTTTTATAAACGTATTTAATATCAGATTCAAAACTTGGCCCATAGCGAACATTTACTTTATTTTTTTTAAGAGAGACAAAAATTTCGTCAGCAAACGAAATGTGAGTAAAAAATAATAAAAAAAATACTATATAAATTTTTTTTATTATTAATTGCATAGACATTTTTTTCTTTTATTAATTTTTGCTTTTCTGAAATTTAAATTTAATAGATCTAGAATTAGAATGTATCCATTTAAATTTTGTCCAATATTTAATATTTTTTTCAAAACTTCATTTGCCTGCAATGTACCTATTGTGCCTGCAACAGTTCCTAAAATTCCCTCATATTCACAATTTAAAATTTCATCAGATATTGTGTCTTCTTGATAAAAACATCTCAAGCAAGGGTCTTTTTTGTTGGTAAAATTAAAAGTAAAAACGTGTCCATCAAACTTACTTATAGCACCAGTGACTAGAAATTTTTTATATTTTAGACTTAAATCATTTATTAAAAATTTACTTTCAAAGTTATCAGTCCCATCAACAATATAGTCATAATTTTTAATAATTTTTTCAAATGTATTTTTATTTAATTTTAAATTAAAAATATTTATTTTTGTCTTTGGATTAATTTTGTTTAATTTTTTTTTTGCAATCTTTACTTTTGATTGATTTATATCTTTTTCATTATACAGACCTTGTCTGTGGATATTAGAGAGACTTACAGTATCATGATCTGCAATCCCAAGTGTACCAATGCCCGATCTAGTTAAAAATTCTGCTACTGGGCAACCTAGGCCACCCATACCAACTATCAAGACTTTTGAAGATAAAATTTTTTTTTGACCTACCGCCCCAATATTTTTAAGAATTATTTGCCTTGAGAATTTCTCTATTTCTTTTTTGTTTAAATTTTTGCTCATTTTCCTGTTGAGCCAAACCCACCCTCTCCTCTAATTGTTTCTGGTAGATCGTCAGCTTCCTCGAGATCCATTTTAATTACAGGAGTTAAAATCATTTGTGCTATTCTATCCTTGTTATTTATCAAGAAATCATTTTTCCCGTGATTAAATAGAATTACTTTTATTTCTCCCCTGTAATCACTATCAATAGTTCCAGGTGTATTTAAAACACTTATACTGTTTTTTGCAGCTAAACCAGATCTTGGCCTTATTTGGATTTCGAAATCACTTGAAAATGCAACAGCAAGCCCTGTTGGAACTAAACATGATGAGTTTGGTTTAAGATTGATGGGTTCTTTTACTAATGCCATCAAATCCATGCCTGATGCACCTTCTGTTTTGTAAGCAGGTAATTCAACCGCAGGGTCTAACTTTTTGATAAGAACTTTCGCCATTAATTTAATTGATCAAGTATTCTATCAACTATTTCATCAGAAATTCCAGATTTTTTTTTGTATGAAAGTTTTTCTTTTTTAAAGTCTCTGTTTTTATAATGAATTGTTACCTCATTATAATCGGAATTAAATCCTATATCTTTATTTGATACATCATTAGAAATTATCCAGTCGCAATTTTTCTTGTTTAATTTTTCCTCTGCATTTTTATTAATCTCATCTGTTTCCGCTGCAAATCCAATGACAAGATCAGGTCTTATGGAGTTATGGTTAGACACATAATGAAGTATGTCTACATTCTTTTCTAAATTTAAGTTCAAGTTCTCTTGTTTTTTAATTTTATTTTCATATTTTTTATTAATTTTAAAATCAGCTACCGCAGCAGAAAAAATTGCTACATCAACAGGTAAATTTTCTTGAGTAGCAACTAACATTTCATCTGCTGTTTCGACTTTTATAAGATTAATATCTTTAGTTATTTCAAGATTAGTTGGACCTGATATTAATGTTGTATCAAAACCTTTTTTAGATAATGATTTTGCTAATTCGTATCCTTGTTTGCCACTTGATTTATTCGTAATAAAACGAACTGGATCTATGTACTCATTAGTTGGACCTGCTGTAACTAATGCTTTAAATTTTTTGTTATTTTTTTGAGTTAAGAAATATTTATCAATTTCTTCAACAATTATTGATGGGTCTGACATTTTACCCTCTCCATATTCACCACATGCCATATCACCAACCTCTGGACCAATTAGTTTATATCCAAACTCTTTTAATTTTTTTATATTTGTTTTAGTAGTTGGATGCTCCCACATTCTTACATTCATTGCTGGTACTAAAATAATGTCTTTATCTGAAGCCAAAACAACAGTGGATGCTAAATCATCAGTTGTTCCTTGAGCCAGTTTTGAAATTGTATTTGCCGTTGCAGGTGCAATTACGATTATATCTGCCCATCTTGAAAGTGAAATATGATCCATTTCAGCCTCATTTTCTATACTAAACAAATCGCTGTAAACTTTACCTTGAGAAAGTGATGTTACTGAAAGTGGAGTTACAAACTCTTTTGCACTTGCTGTAAGAATTGTCTTTATTTCTGCACCATTCTTTTTAAAAAGCCTAATTGTTTCAAGACTTTTATAAGCAGATATTCCTCCACAGATAATAAATAGTATTTTTTTATTTAACAAATTTTTCATTTGCAGAATTAAAATACTATAAGGCCAAAAATTACAAGAAGTAATAAACCAATAATAGATTGATTTCTAAATGCTATCATTTCTGATTTCTTATCATTCAGAGCGGTATAAGAATTTGAGTTTTGTGGAATTTGACCACTAGCTAAAAATGTTAATGCTTGATTTGCTTTATCCATAATTTCAGGAAATTCTGGCAAACGTTTAATAACTTCAGATGTATTTTTTAAAGTTTCATTTAAATTATTAATTGGGTCTTTTGTTTCTTTAAGCCAATTTTCTAGTACAGGCTTTGAAGTTGTCCAAATATTTGTGTTTGGATTTAATTTTCTTGCCACACCTTCAACAACAACCATAGTTTTTTGCAACATTAATAATTGAGGTTGAGTTTGCATATTAAATTTTTCTGTTACATCAAACAACTGTTTGAGTAATTTACCTCCTGAAATATCTTTCACTTCTTGACCAAATATAGGCTCACCAATTGATCTCAAAGCTTGAGCCAGATCATCAATTGGTACTTCTTTGGGAACTAATCCAGCCACTAAATGAACCTCAGCTACTTTTCGATAATCTCTTTGAATAAATCCAAATAAAATTTCTGCTAAAAACCTTTTACTAAGTTTATCTAATCTACCCATAATCCCAAAATCTATAGGTACAATCTGGCCACTATTATCAACAAAAATATTTCCTTGATGCATGTCTGCATGAAAAAAACCATCTCTTACAGCATGTCTCAAAAAATGCTGGATAATATCTTCTGCTATTTTATTGGTATCTAAATTTCTTTTCTTTAACTCCTCAGCTTCCCTTATTGAAATTCCATCTATCCAATCTAAAGTCATTACATTTTCACTAGTAAAATTCCAATAAA
>CACBGU010000002.1 GCA_902538885.1 uncultured Pelagibacteraceae bacterium | reverse complement strand
TTTTCTTTTTGCTACTTTGTACGTACCAAATCCAGCAATTTTTACTGAGTCATCACCTTTTAGAGCGTCTAAAATAGTGTTGGTAATTGTATCAAAAGTTCGCTCAGCATCTGCTTTGCTCAAATTTAATGAGCCAGAAAGCTTAGCAATTAGTTGTTTTTTGTTCATTTTAGCTCCGGTTTTGTTGGTTAATATTTATACTTGTCATAAACGTTGATAAATCAAGCTTTTTTTTAGTATATAGTTTTTTAAAACACACAATATCTTGTAAAAACATAAATAAACGTTGGTTTTATTGACTTTTTTTAACTTTTAAAAATGTGAATTATCTAAATAAACCAAGGTCTTTTAGATCATTAAATGTGGTGAAAAACATCAATGATAACAACAAAAACAATCCGATTCGAAAAAAACCTTCTTGAGTTCTTTGGGATAAAGGTCGGCCTAAAACTTTCTCAAACGCATAAAACATTAAATGCCCTCCATCTAACATTGGTATTGGAAATAGATTAATAAGACCCAAACTTATTGAAATATAAGCCATCATACTAATGAAAGCTAACACTCCAAACGTTGCAACTTGTCCAGAAATTTTAGCAATTCTAATTGGTCCTCCCAATTGAGAAGTATCTGCTTTACCTAAAATCATTCCTCCGATGTATTTTAATGAGGAAACGCTTACAAAATAAACTTCATAACCTGCATGATATAAAGCCTGAGCAGGTCCTAATTTAACATGGTTAACTTTATTGTTATAAGCTCCAAGCTTAATACCAACCATTCTTTTGTTTATTTTATTTCCCAATCCGTCATCACCTTCAACAATATTGGGTTTTACTTTTAGTATTAATTCATCATAGGAACGCTTAACTTTGAAATCTATAAAATCACCAGTAGACATCGTGATAAATTTTGAAACTTCCATAATGCTTTTAACTTCATTACCGTCTATTTCTAAAATTATATCCTCAGCTTTAAGCCCTCCTATCATTGCTGGACTATCTTTTTGAACTTCATTTATGACTGCAGGAGTAAAATCTTTACCTATAAAAGTATAAATTGAAAAAAATATTACTAAAGCTAGTAAAAAATTAGCTAAAGGACCGCCAAACACAATTAAAACCCTCTGGTATAAAGGTTTTAAAATAAATAATTTTTCCAGTTCTTCTTCGTTATATTTTTCTAAAATTTCTTGATGGTCAGCTTGTGAATAAACATTTCTATCTCCAAAAAATTTTACATATCCACCTAAAGGAATTGCGCAAATTTTCCATCTTGTTCCAAATTTATCGTTCCACCCAAATAATTCTTTACCAAAACCAATTGAAAAATCAGTTACACCTACACCATATTTTCTTGCAAAATAATAATGTCCATATTCATGAATAAATACAACAACAAGAATTAAAATTAAAAAAGGTATTATATAACTAAGCATAATCTAAATTTAAATGAATATTAAATAGTTCACAACCCTACATTCTGTTACTTTTTGTCTTTAAATTTGTAATATAAAGAAAACAAAATAAGACCAATCAGTACAATACCTACGAAAATCCTTAAATATTGATTAAAAAATATATCTATAAACTCAATCATTTTTATTTAATCTTTGACTAACCCCTTTTTCTTGTTGTTTGTTATATTCAATATCATTTAATTTGTATAATTCTTCTATTCTAAGGTTTTTAGTTGTAATTGTCGTCACATTATTATTTTTCATTCCTAAGTGTCTTGCGTAAACTGCTTGTTTTTTACTGGTTTGATGGGGTTGGAAATCTTTAATATCTTCAATAGTTAATTTATCTCCTTTAACAATATATCCACTTTCTACTGCTTCATTAAATACTTTAATTCCTTTTTTAGTTCGCATCACTGCAGCATTAAAACCTTCATCTTCTCCTTTAGGTGAACCGCCCCTCCACGTATCTAGCGCTGCAATATCAGAACTTTCTCCAATTGCATCGGGGCATATTTTACATCTAAATGGAACTTTCCAATTACTTTCATCACCCCAAAAAGAATTATAATCTTTATCAAACTCTCTTTGATCTTTTGTTTTAATATACATTCTTCCAGGGTTACCAAATCCTCTGTATCTAAATTCTTCTAACTCTCGTTCTTTAACATCAAAGCTATCAATAAATTCTTTTGATTTAGTAAGTTCTTGAAAACCTCCACAAACAAGAGTGAATATATATTTACAATACTGATAAACTCTTTTATCTGATTTAGCGAGTAATTTGATAGCTCCTGCATCACAGGGTTTTCCAACAAAAGCAAAGGTTTGTTTTTTATCTAAAGCTTTATGAAATTCACTTAAAGGTGATGAAGGACCGTATCTTGATCTACTTTCGCAGTTAATTAAGTCCTCTTTATTATAACTGTATTTAACAATGTTTCGCATAGGGTTATCTTTGTCCCCTGCTGTATGCATTATAAAATCAACTTTCTTTTGTTCTAGTAAATATAAAGATAATCCATTTAACAAACCTCCTGTTGAGCTTTGAAATCTAATTTTTGGATCGGTAGACCATGAATAATATAAATCAAAATAATTTCCCCAAACCAAATCTTTATTGGATCCTTCATTTTCCTCATGATCTTCAGGACCTTCTGCAATAACACCAGGACAGACTTTTTTGATTTCATCTAAAGTTTCATTTGTGATTGGTGTCAATTCTTTAGGTTCTAAATTACCTTTATTGCTCATCTCCATTTCAAGGGAGTTACCTGCAATACTTTTGCAAAGACCACAGCCAATACAAAGGCCGTTCTTTACAATATCATTTAAAGAATTAATTTTCGTCATTACTCTTTATAAGATGGGTCTTTTGCATCACATCTTCTAAGTAATGCTGGCCACTCGTTTAAACCTGGAGAAAATAAATCATATTGTTTTTGAGATAATTTCCACATCTCTTCTGTTGCTCTTTCAAGAGGTAAACCTGATGCAGTTGCTTGTACTGCAACTTCACACATTCTAATTGCATAATACATATTCATAAAAGCTTCTCCTGCCGTTGCACCAACCGTAAGAAGGCCGTGGTTTTTCATGATTAAAACCTTGTTGTCTCCCATGTTTTCAGCAATTCGAACTCTCTCATCTTTATTAATCGATAGCCCTTCCCACTCATGGTAACCAACTTTTCCATAAAGCATTGAACTGTCTTGAACTAAATGAGGGATACCATCTTTCAATGCCGTTGCAGCTAAAGCTGAAGGAGGATGTGCATGAAAGACAAATTTTGCATCAGGATGATTTAGATGAATAGCGCTATGAATAATAAAACCTGCAGTATTAGCTTTTTCAGGTCCTTCTAAAACTTTACCATGTTCATCTACTTTAATTAAGTTTGATGCTTTTACTTCTTCATACAACAAACCCATCTCATGCATAAAAAATGTATGATCCGTTCCAGGGGCTCTTGCAGTGATATGATTCCAAACCGTATCATCCCAACCCATCATGTTTGTTAATCTAAACATGGCAGCAAGATCTACTCTTACTTTCCAATCTGCTTCACTTATATTATTTTTCATCTTCCCTCCTTTGAAAAAGTTAATTTATTATTTTGTTCTAAAAGTTTAATCACTTTTAAGTGATTAGAATTTGGTCCGTATTTTTTAATTGCTTTGTTATAAATTTTTGAAGTTAAATTCATTATTGGTAGTTTTAATTTTTGAAGTTTAATAATTTCATTAGCAAGATTTAAATCTTTCATTGATAAACCTAAAAAGAAAGATGGATCATAATCTCCATTAATCATGTTAGGGCCGTATCTTGTTGAAGTATAACCACCACTTGCACTTTTATCGATGATCTCTAACATTGTTTTTGGTTTAATCCCCGACTTTACCCCAAGCATCAGAGACTCTGAGAGAGATAAATAGTTTAAATAACAAAGGCTAACTTGTGCAATTTTAGCAGCATAACCTGCACCTGGTTTATTTAGATAATAGATGTTTTTACCTAGGATATTGAATACAAACTTAAGCTTATTAACTGTCTTTTTATTTCCTCCAATAAATATTGATAAATCTCCTGATTGAGCCTTTAAATTTCCACCTGATATCGTTGCATCAACAAATTGATTTATTTTTTTACTTAACTTTTGTTTTAAAAGATTAAAGCAAGTTAAAGAATTAGTAGAACAATCAATCCAAATTTTATTATTACCTAATTGATCTATGATTTTACCTTTACCAATTGATAATGCTTTAATTTGTTTTGGTCCAGGAACACAGGTGATAATTACTTCAGAAAAATTGATCAATTCATCTAATGAGCTTGTTGCTTTTTCTTTTTTGGATTTAAATTGTTTTAAAGATTTAGGACTTACATCATAACCCAATAAATCTATTTTCTTAGATTTATGTAAGTTTAATGCCATTGGCATCCCCATATTTCCTAAACCAATAAAACCTATTTTCATATCAATCCATTAACCCATCTACTTCAACATTATTTCGCTCATAATGAATTGGAAGTGCTTTACCGTAAACTTGTTTAGAATGTTCTGGTTTGTTTACTCGGTAATTGTCTTTTACGTAGGTTGGTAATGCAATGTAACGAGAAGTATTTCCTTCTATTTTTGTTACTCTATGCATAGAAAATCTTCCTTTAAATATTTGAAGATCCCCTGGTTGAAGGTCTAATGATTTAACTTTATCTCTTGAACCACGAAGAACTTTTGTTACTTCATCAAAGTTTTCATTTTCAATACTTCTTAAATCTGGTGAGTATTCAAACAATCCACCCTTTTCAGCTTTTTGAACTAAAATACTTAAAGTAAATTCATTTCCATCAAAGTGCCAAGGAAAGTAATGATCTTTATGCATGATACTGTATGGATTTTTACCTAAAGGATCTGACCATCGATAAAGAGGAAAAACTCCTAAACTATCTGAAATAAATTTTAACATTTCTTCAGAATCGTAAATTTTATTTAAATCAGATTGTTCTTCTAAATCATCTGAATTGATGTATCCACTTTCTCTAAATGAAAATACTCTCTTTGGATGATCTTTAGATAAATTTTCATCATCTTTTGAAAAATAAGGGTTGTGATGATCTTTGGTCCAATGAGTTTTGGGAAGATTTCTTTCAACTTCTTCCTTCATTCTTTTTAAAGACTCATTAAGCACAAAGTTTGGAAGCACACAGCATCCATCTTTATCAAGTAGCTCTCTATTTTTAGAAATTAAATCTTGATACTCTTTTGATCCTGTCTGATCAATTGGGTAATCTTTTAAGTTAACAATGTTTTTTATTTCCATAATTCTCCTTTAATTAAAATTAATTTTTAAAAAAGAATTGATTACAATTTCGTGGGCGTTGAGGAATTTATATGATTTTTACAGTCTATTTTTTGAAGTAATAAATTAAATAGATTAGATGATAACTTCGTACTCAAGCCAACTCTAGCTAGTCTATGACAATGAGTAAAAAGGTTAAGATTCATAATCAAACGGTATTATATTTTCTACTCCAGGTAAACAAATTTTAGTTATAAAATAATCGAAAATTACATTATTATAGAGAGAAATAATGCCGTCATTTGATGTAATAAGCAAAATTAATTATCAAGAATTTGATAATGCTTTAGCAAATTGTTTAAGAGAAATTAGCAATCGATATGATTTTAAGGGACTTCATATTTCAATTGAGCGAAAAGATAAAACAGTAACTACCAATGCACCTGATGAATTAAAATTAAAGCAAGTAAATGAATTATTACAAACCCATTTAGTAAGAAGAAAAGTAGATCCAAGGGTTTTAGAAGTTAAAAGTTCTGAAGGAGCGTCAGGAGGATCTATTAGACAAGTCAGTGAATTAAAAGAGGGAATTAGCCAAGAAAATGCTAAAAAAGTTATTGCTGACATTAAAAAACTTAAACTTAAAATTCAGATTAAAATTCAAGGCGATGAATTAAGAGTTGATGGTAAAAAGAAAGATGATCTTCAAGAAGCTATCGCTGCAATCAAAGGAATTGATATTGGTCTTCCAATAGACTTTATAAATTTTAGAGATTAATCCTATTAATTTAAAAAAAATTAACTAGATATTTGTGAATAAAATATCCAATTACTAACAAGGAAATTCCAGCTAAATAAATTATCCAAAAATTCATTCCTAAAGGTTTTGCGAAAAAAAATGGAAGAAAAAATAAATAACTAATTGGAACTGCAATTAAAATACTTTTGGTAAAAGTGACTGTTTTTTCAACATCTTGATGTTCATAATAAGAAAATATAATTGCAATTAATGATGCAATTGGAAGAGCAATGATAAATCCAGATAGTTTGGGATATTGACCAGATAACCAGCTAGCAAAAGAAATTATTACTCCTGCAATTAAAACTTTTACAAAGAAAAACATGTTTTTATTATTAAACTTTTTGAATTAATGATGCAGTATTATTTGTGGGTTTATTAACATCTTTTGAAACTTCATGAAAAATTAAATTAGGAATTTTACGTTCTTTTAAAAACGCTGAACCTTGTAATTCTAAATTTAAATAACGATTAATATCAACTTGGTTTAAAATAACTGGTTGTCTGTGATGAATTTCATTTATATTTTCTTTTGCTTCCTCAGTAATTAAACAAAACTGATCATTTTCAAAGATCCCAGCAAAATAAATAGGATTTGTATCTTCACGAGTAAAATAATGGGGAGTTTTTTCTTTCTCTTCCCTTTTCCATTCATAAAAACCATCTGCCACAGCAACACATCTGTTGTTTTTTATTAGTTTTTTAAAAGAAACTTTTTCATCAATAGTTTCTAACCTTGCATTAATTAAAGCTTTAAAATCTTTATCTTTAGCCCAACTAGGTATCAAACCCCATTGTAGATTTTCTAAAGTATTTCCATTTTTATATTTTTTTATTACAGGTAGTTTCTGATACGGATGAGCATTATAGTTTTCAGTATCCTCAACCTGAATTGCAGATTTAACTAATTTATTTGTTTTTGTTACTGGGTTTTTTACTGCGTATCTTCCACACATTATATTGTTTGTTGTTTCATTAATTCTTCTATTTGCTTAATCATTATTTTTGGTGATCTCATAGCAGGATAAATTTCTTGTGCTTGCTCATAACTTCTTATTGCCTTTTCATAATTTTTAAGTTGAATATTTACTAAACCCTGTCCTGCTAAAGCACCAAAGTGTCTTTGTTCTAAGGCTAATACTTGATCTATATCATCTTGAGATTTTTGAAATTCTCCTAGCATATAAAGCACAGTTGCTCTTTTATTCCAAGCTTCAGCCCAACTTTGATCAAGATTTATAACCTCAGTAAAAATATCTTTTGCTTTTATATAGTTTTGATCTCTCACTAATTGAGAGCCCTCTTCTAATCTTGCAGTAAGTTTTTCATCTGTTGGATGGGTACTCCATAAAGCCCAAATTTCTTGTTCAATTATAAAAGCTACTTTCGATTTATTTGCTTTTAACTCATTAAATAATTGGTTCAGTCTAGTATCCCTTTCGTTTGCAAAAGTGCTAACCTGTGAAAATAAATAAACCAAAATTACTAACAATAACTTCTTCATATTTAAATATTATCAAATATTAGAATTAGAGTCTTTGGTCTTAAGTGTCTTTGTTGTTATTTTTACAACTATAAAAAGAAATATCTTTTTCTTTTTCCTCTTGTTTTATGTTGGTTGTGATTTCGTGAATAAGTTCGCCTGTTTTTCTAGTATAGACTGCAGACTCAGAATAATTCCTCTCTTTATCGAATGCTTGAATTAAGAATATATCCTTATTTGAAATTTTAACCTCTAAATCAATTTTATTAAAAAATTCTGATAAATTTTTAACATTTAGAATGTCTGGTGTTTTAGACTCGATTATTAGCTTATTAATATCTTTTCTTTTAATTTGATCATTTGTGAAAGATACAAAGTTATGGTCTGGATTTTTTAAAATTACTTTTTCAAATTTGCAATTTAAGTTCAAATCAGAATTTAGTGTAATATTTGTATTTTGAGCTTGAGCAAAACTAAAGCAAAATAATAAACTAAATATTGATTGAAAGATTTTCATTTAATTAATTATATTAATAATACTTTTTTTTATTGTTTCACTTACTTTAATTGTTCCATCTTTATTGGGGTGTATACCGTCTTGTTGATTCAAACTTGGATTAAGTGCCACACCTTCAAGAAGAAATGGGATTAATGCTAAATTATATTTTTTTGATAACTTTGGATAAATAGCATCAAACTCTTTTTTATATTTTTTCCCATGAGTATCTGGCGCTACCATTCCAGCTAAAATAATTTGAATTTTTTTATTCAGAGCAACTTTTATTATTTTTTCTAAATTTCTTTCTGTTTCCTCTGGTTGAATCCCTCTAAGCATATCATTAGCTCCTAATCCTAAAATAATTAAATCAACACCTGGCTCTGACAAACTCCAATCTGCTCTATTCAATCCACCTGATGATGTGCTTCCAGAGACACTTCCATTAATGACTTTAATATTCAACCCAGCTTGCTTAAGATTGTTTTCTAAAACTATTGATAAATGATGTTCTTTAGGTAAACCATATCCAGCCATCAAACTATCACCAAATAAAACTACCTTTTCTATTGCACTTGCGTTTATGTGCACTAGAAAGAATATCAAAATTTTAATAAATATAGTTTTATTCATGAGTGCTCTTCTTAAATTAAAAAAAATAAATCTCAAATACCAAACTGGTAAAGATAGTATCAGTGTTTTAAAGAATATTGATTTAAATATTAAGAAAAAAGAAACTGTTTCAGTAGTTGGAGAAAGTGGCTCAGGTAAAACAAGTTTAATAATGTTAATTGGAGGCTTAGAAAAACCAACTTCTGGTAAAATAATTTTTAATGATCAAGAAATAACAGGCCTTAGTGAAGATGAAGTGTCGGAGATAAGAAAGAAAAATATTGGAATAATATTTCAGTCATTTTATTTAATTCCTAATTACACAGCAGTTGAAAATGTTGCTTTAACTCTTGAACTTAATAATTTTAAAAATCCAGAAAAAGAAGCAAAAATTTTATTAGATCGTTTTGGTTTGAAACATCGTTTTAATAATTTACCAAGTCAACTATCAGGTGGTGAACAGCAACGGGTTGCTATCGCTAGAGCAATTGCGATGAAGCCCGAATTAATCTTAGCAGATGAACCAACGGGAAACTTAGATACCGAAAATTCCATAATGATTGCAAATATTTTATTTAAGTATGTAAAAGAAGAAGGTTCCTCTTTAATAATGGTAACTCATGACCCTAAACTTGCTGACAAAGCTAAAAGAAAAATAAAAATTAAAGATGGAAAAATTAAATAATCCCTCAGAATTTAGTTTAATTTTTAAATATGCTTTAAAAGACTTAAGCAGAAATTATCATAAAATTTCTAGTATTATTGTTACGCTATTTATAAGTTTATTTATCTTAAGTGCTATTTTCACAATTGAAGATAGTCTTAAAAAAGAACTTAATGATAATGCCAAAGCACTTTTAGGTGGAGATTTAGAAATTGATTACAATCGTAATCAAGGAAATTTAGATCTAGTTAACAAAGTAAAAGAATTTGCAACTGTTTCTCAAATGATTGAGTTCAGTACTATGCTTTCAACTACTGGCAGAGAAAAAAATAAATCATTATTTACTAGAATTAAAACTGTGGATGAAAAATATCCTTTATATGGAAATGTTGTTTATGAACCAATGGGTGCTTATGAAAGAATGCAAAAAGAACCTAATACTATCCTGATCAATGAAAGTTTATCAAAAACTCTAAATATTAAAATTAACGAAATAGTAAAAGTTCAAGATCAAAATTTTATAGTAATTGGAATTATTAAATCAGTACCAGATGTAAGTGGATTTGTTGCATTTGGCGATTGGGCTTTAGCAGGAAAACAAACTTTAGAAATTTTAAAACTAAACGGCATTGGAAGCTTTTTAAACTATGAATACAAAGTAAAATTTAATGAAAATGATAAACCAGAAGAAATTGAGAAACGAATTGAAGAAATATTTAAAGACGATCAAAAAGTTAAACTTAGATATCCTGAAAATTCTGCAAGTGGTATAAAGAGAATTATTAATAATTTTTCTCAATTTTTGTCACTTGTTTCTATCAGTGCAATGTTAATAGCAGGTATTGGAATAGCAAATACTCTGCTTTCTTTTATTAATCAAAACAACATGTCGATAGCTGTTAGAAAGGCAGTTGGCTTTTATTCGGGCAATATTAAAACCCTATATTATCTGCAGTTATTTATACTTTTATTTGTCATCACTGTTGTTGCTTATGGATCGAGTTTTTTAATTGTACCAATAGCAGACAAATATCTATCTGATGGATTAGGATTGAATGTTTATCCAGTATTTTCACTACTTAATTTTTTAAAAATATTTTTAGTGGGATTATTGGTTTTAGTAATTTTTTCTATTCCAACAATCAGTTCTATTGATCAAGTAAAAGCGTCTAATTTATTTAGAAACGTATTTCAAAACCTTCAATTTTATTATTCTAAGAGATCAGTTTTTCTAAGCTTTGTTTTATTATCTATCTTAATTTTATTATTCACAGTTGGTTCTGAACAGCCTTCTTATAGCTTGGGCTACTTTGCTGCCTTTTTTGTGTGTTTAATTGTATTTTTTTTACTTTCAAAATTAATCATTTTTTTCCTAAAAAAATTCAAATCTAGTTCAATAATTTCTTTAAAAGTTTCAATTAAAAATATTACCCAAACAAAAAGTATTACTCCTATTACAGTTATGTCTCTTGGCTTAGGAGTTACTTTGCTATTAACATTAGCTTTAGTTGGTACAAATTTTCAAAGAGAAATTGCTAAATCTATTCCTGATATTGCGCCTGATTATTTCTTCGTAGGTATTCAAAAAGGAGAAAGAGAGAAATTTGAACAAGGAATTTTAAATATGGATCCAAATGCATCTATTGAAATTGTGCCAATGGTATCCTCTGGAATTGTAAAAATTAATGGTGTAGATCCTAACACCTATATTAAACCAGATAATGATAGTTACTGGGTAATTGGTAGTGAACGAAGATCTTCTTGGGTGGAAAATATACCTGAAGATAATCCAATTTTAGAGGGTAAATGGTGGGATTTATCAAAACCAGATCAACTTCAAATATCTCTAGATGCAAAAGTCGCTAAAGATTTAAATATCCAGTTAGGAGATATTTTTACTTTAAATGTTTATGGGCGTGAAATTGAAGGAAAAATAATTAATTTCAGAGAGGTAGATTATCGAGATTTAAGTATCAATTTTGCAATGTTATTTAATCCTCAATATGCAAAAAATATTCCACACGAATATTTGGCTACTGCCAAATTTAATTCAAATAAATTTGATGAAACTGAAATGCTTGAAATCATGCCAAGTTTATCAATGATAAAAATTGCAGATTATTTATCTAAAGTTACAGCTGTTTTAAATAAAGTATTTATTGCAGTTACTTTAATTTCAGCAGTTACTATTGTTATTGGTTTAATTGTAATTTCGAGTGCAATTATGGTTCAAGGAAAAGTAAAAGAATATCAAAATTTAGTTTTTAAAATTTTAGGTTTTTCAAAAAAACAAATTGTTTTTTCATCGTTAATTGAATTCATTATTATTTTTAAATCTGTAATTTTAATTGCAATACTCTTTGCGGTGATTGGTTCAAAATTTATTATGGAAAATATTTTTGAGCTAGTGTGGATGTTTGACTTTAAAGTTTTAATTTATTTAGGATTTTCAATTGGCTTTGTTACTTTAATTTTAATATTGCTAACAAACTTAAAATATCTAAATCCTAAAGTTTATCCTCTAATAAGAAATCAATAATTAGAATTTAGTAATTTTACTATCCAAAGAAATTAAATTTAATTCTACTTTCAATTTTGGAAATCTTTTTTTTATTTGTTTTTTAATTTTAGAAAACGACTCTTTATGAATTTTTATTTCATTTACCGGACTAAATTCTTTATTTCCATTTGCAATTTTAGCAGCACCACAATCTTTATGATTAATTACAATTAATTTTTCTATTTTATGTAATTGAATAGAGGTTTCTAAATTATCATAAAACGTGTTATGCCATTTTTTGAATTTATTATGTGTAACCCCAACTGCTGCACCTGCAATTGTAAAAGCACTGTATTTTCCTGTTAATTTTTTTTTCTTTAAATGATTGTTAACTAAATGTTGAATTCTTGGATCCATACAAGATAACACCATTGCTTTAAATTTTGATTTCATCAATTTAATTCAACTTTAAACATAGCCTCGTTTCTTCTATTCATTGGAAGGGTAAATGGGCTATCATAAGTTGCTCTAATAGGTGGGCTTATAATTGATATATTATTTTTTTGTAACTCTTTTTCTAAAATTTCCTTATGCTTAAGAAAGTTTCCATCTGATGCTCGTCCAGAATACCTCAGTACTGCGTAGTATCCTCCTTCAATATTAACTATTTTAACATCTTCCCTGCTTGGATTTGGTACATTTTCTGAATTAAATTTAGAGGGTAAATAAAATTGCATACTCATATTTCCATTTTTCTCAACTTGGGTAACTGGAGTTGTCATTTTAATTTTCTCTTGAGTATCATTTCTGCCTGAAATGTAATTAAACAATTTTCTAAAATTACTATCTATTCCAGATGTCATTGTTTCGACCGCTAAACGATCAGAATATTTTCTAATCTCATAAACCTCATTTTTAGAGACAACTTCATAATTTGCTTCTTCGTAAGCCATAACTGCAGAATAAGGTAAAATAAACAAAGCACAAATTACTAAAAAATAAAGTTTAATGATTTTCATTGTCACATAACTTTATATTCAAAATTTTGTGTAGTATCGTTAATTTGAATTAATTTAGCACCATTTCTCTCATGAAAATTAGTTGCCATTTCTGTTAAAGGTGAGAGGGTTACTAATCTATTTAAATGATTAGATTTTTTAATTTTTTTGAACACTTCTTTTACAATTAATTTTCCTCCACCCTTTTTTTTAGACCAGACAGTGTAAGCAATTGCTATTTGACCACCAGACTGATCTCTCATAGCAGTTTGTAGAAATGCATCGGTGCTTAATTTTTCTAACTCTTCAACATTTTTTGGAATTTTATTTGTATAAGCAAAACACATTACAGCATGAATTTCACCTTTATATTCAACTCCAAAAATTTTTCTTCCATATCCTGTTCTAAACTTATTATCTAACTCTGGTCTTACAGGATCTTCATCTGTATTGCATTCTTTAAGCTCAACAAGTTTTGCACCTTTAACCCAGCCAAAAAAGTTTTCGATATTTTTACTTAAGGCTTGTCGATTTTTTCTTAATCTAGCTTTAATTCTTGGATTAAATTTTTTTTTCATAATTTAAATAAATTTAAACATTTATTTAAAATTTAGTATGTGTAAAAAAATCATATTAGATAATCATATAAAAGCTTTGAGCTAGTTATGAAAATTAGAGCATATATAAAATTATAAAATAATTTTTCTTCAATAATTTTAAGTAATTTATATCCAATCAATATTCCTAATAACGCAACTGGGAATAATATTGCTGACTGTTTAAAAGACTCTAAATTTGTCATAGACAAATTGATATACAAAGGAAGTTTAATTAAATTTACAAAAGTAAAAAAAAATATTCTTGTTCCAACATAGATTTCTTTTTTCATTCTAAGTGGAAGCAAGTAAAGACTGGTAGGAGTTCCTCCTGCATGCACACAAAAACTTGTAAAACCTGCAACCACAGAACAAGTTCCACCTTTTAAAAAATTTTTCTCTGATTTTTTTTCTTTATCTTTTTTAAAAAAGAAATAATGACCTGCAAACAAGAAACCCATTACTCCAATTATAAATTTTAACAAATCTTCTGAAAAATATGAAAAAGTTAAAGATCCAATAATTATACCAATGGCTGCAAATGGAACCATTAATTTCAAAGTTCCTAAATCAAATTCTTTTCTATATTTATAAACAGCAATAAAATCTGAAAAAATTAGAATTGGTAAAATAATTCCTAAAGCTTGATTTAGTGGCATCACTATAGTCATTAAGGGAACTGAAATTAAAGTCATGGAACCACCTAGGCCTGATTTTGCAATTCCATATAAAATTATTGCTGGAACAACTGTAAAAAAAAATAATAAGTTTATTTCCATTTATTTAATGATTTTAATAATTTCGATCCTAAAGGGCTGATTGGTTCTTGAAGTATTATTTCTTTTCCAGTTTTTTGTTTTACTAATTGTAATAGTTTAGTTGCTAACCCTTGTTTTCTAAAAATTGGATTAACAAAAATATACTCTACCTCACCTTTTTCATTAAATCTAACAAAGCCTATAGTTGTATTTTCATTTTTAAAGGTAAAAACTCCATCAGTTTCATCAATTTCAAAATTTGAAACTTCCAGATTATTCATAAATCCTAGTAATTTAGGAGTAAAAGGATAACTGCTATTGCAGCAATAATGGAACTAACAACAATATAATTTAGCTTAATATTGAATTTTTTTTCTACGAACTCAGTAATTTTTTCCCAGAATAATACTATTAAAAAAATAATTATAGCTGGCAGTATATATTTAATCATAATTAAGCTTTGTCATCGCTGACATAAACCGAAACACCTCTTGTATTTAAATCAACATCAAATTTTTTATGTAATGGGGGGAATGCTCTTTGTGAACAATCTAATCTGTCACAGGTTCTGCAAGAAACTCCAATTGGAATTTCAGTCGATTTATCATTTATATTTATGTTTTCAGTATAAACAAAATCTTTTGCATATTTTGCATCACAACCAAGTCCTATAGATAAAACACTCTTTGATTGACCAAATCGTCCAATACCTTTTTCAACAGTTCTTGCAATACAAACATATTTTTCACCATTATTCATTTTACTTACAGCTGCTTGAATAACCCCTGGTCTAGTAAAAGCAGAGTAAACATTCCATCGTGGACAAGCACCACCATATCTTGGAATATCTATACCTGATAAAGAGAATCTTTTAGAAATATTACCTGCCATATCAACTCTTAAAAAATGAAAAGGAATTCCAGGAAGTTTTGGGTCTTGAAGACAAGTTACTCTATGAGCCACTTGTTCAAAAGATGTTGCAAAAGTATTTTGAAGTAACTCTAAATCATATTTTAGCTTTTTGCACTCAGAATGAAATAATTTATAAGGCATTAAAATAGCTGCTCCGCAATAATTTAGCAAAGCAACTTTAGTTAACTTTTTTGACTCCTCAGATGGAAAACTAAATTTTGAAAGATAGTCATCAATTTCTTTATTTGCACCTTCTTGTGCTATTTGTGCAGCTGCATGTAATTTTTTTGTTTCCAGTGAACTGTAATCACTAAGCAATAACTCTTTTTTATTTTTATTATAAATTTTTGAAAATGGTTTGCTTTCATCAGGAATAACATCTTTTACAGTAATTGAATATTCTGAATATAGATATTCACATAAAGCAATGTATCTTGTACGATTATTTTTTTGAATTTTATCAAAAACCTTATTTGCAAATTCTTCTAACTTAGGAAAGTAATTTTTATTTTCTTGTAAAAAGTCTGAAATAACTTCTCCTGGAAAAGAATTCTTTCTATTATCAACAATTTTACCAGAAATTTTTTCTATCTTATTAATTAGCTCGTGATCCTTTTTTTTTAAAATATCTCCAAGTCTTACAATTGCTTTTCCAATTTTTGGGTTAGTGCTAACTAAATCTTTTACTTCAGGTCCTAAAATATCTAAATCCTCAAATAAACTATCATCTAAAATCTCAGAGATTGTATTTTGAAGATTAATATCTGTTTTTGAAGTAAGATCTGATAACTGAATATTTAATCTTTCACATAAGTTTAATAGCAGATCACCATCAATTTTTCTTTTTCCACTTTCAATAAGGTTTAAATAACTTGGTGAAATGTTTAAATCTTCGGCTAATTTGTTTGCTTGAAGACCAAGCTGTCTTCTAAAAGACTTGATTTTTGGCCCTATTTTTAAATCTATTTGACTCATATTTACTATTTGTAAATTTTGTAAATTTATTTTTACAATATTTTTTCGCTATTTACAAAGCTTTTTAACGTTTTTTATAGATTTTGTAAATTCTGTAAAATATACAATTTACATGGATAAAAATTTAAAAAACACAGAAAATGAAGCTCAAATCATCAAAAAAGAGGACTTAGATCATCACAACAGTAGAGGAATCTATATGAGAGATGATCATTGTGATTGGGGTTCAAGTGGAATGAGTGAGCTAATCAAAGCCTTAGACGATAGCAACTAGTTCATTCTTCTTATTCAATTTTCTAAATTAAAACACAAAGGAAACTAACAAATGAGTGCAGAAAAAATCTCATACGACTTAAAAAGATTTGCTGGAATAAAAAGAGACTATACTGAGGAAGAAGTTGAAAGATTAAGAGGCTCAATTAAAATTGAGTATTCTTTGTGTAAAAACCAATCTCAAAAACTTTGGAAATTATTAAATTCTGAGCCATATGTGAACACACTTGGCTCTTTGTCAGGTAATCAAGCGGTACAACATGCAAAAGCTGGTTTAAAAGCAATTTATTTAAGCGGGTGGCAAGTTGCTGCTGATGCTAATACAGCTGGTGAAATGTACCCAGATCAATCACTATATCCTTATGACAGTGCACCAAAATTAGTTGAGTCTATGAATAACTCTTTAATAAGAGCTGATCAAATTCAACATATGGAAATGCAAGACGGTGATATGAAAAAAGAAGATAGAACAGATTACATGTTGCCTATTATTGCTGATGGTGAAGCTGGATTTGGTGGTCCATTAAATGTGTTTGAATTAACTAAAAAATTTATAAGAGCAGGCGCTGCAGGTGTGCACTTTGAGGACCAACTAGCTAGTGAAAAAAAATGTGGTCATATGGGTGGTAAAGTTTTGGTGCCAACAGGAACAATGGTAAAAAATTTAAAAGCTGCAAGATTAGCTGCTGATATTGCAGAAGTTCCATTAATTATTTTAGCAAGAACTGATGCGAATGCTGCAAAACTAATTACGAATGATTTTGATGAAAATGATAAACCATTTTTAACAGGTGAAAGATCTCCTGAAGGTTTTCATTATGTAAAAGATGGAATTGAACAGGCTATCTCTAGAGGTTTAGCTTATGCACCTTATGCTGATTTAATTTGGTGTGAAACAGCAACGCCTAATTTAGCAGAAGCTAAAAAGTTTGCTGATGCAATACATGAAAAATTTCCTGGAAAACTTTTAGCGTATAATTGTTCACCTTCTTTTAATTGGAAAAAACATTTAAGCGATGATGAAATTGCTACATTCCAACAAGAGATTGCAAAAATGGGTTATAAATTTCAATTTATTACTCTTGCTGGTTTTCATACTCAAAATATTGCAATCTTTGAGCTTGCTGAAAAATACAGAAAAGAAGGTATGGCCGCATACTCTAGAATTCAACAACAAGAATTTGCTCGAGAAAAAGATGGTTATACTAGTGTTAAACACCAAAGAGAAGTTGGTACATCTTATTTTGATGCAGTATCAAATACTATCAGTAGCGGTCAAAGCTCAACTACAGCAATGGCTGGATCTACAGAGTCAGAACAGTTTTAAAAAAATAACTTCCCTCTCCATTTTTTTAGTAGCCCTTAACAGGGCTATTTTTTTTGTTTGTAATTCATACCAAGACTGTTAAGGGTCACAAATGTCTAATAAAAACTTTGGTTTTGGAACACAAATAAGAAAGTCTCCATATTTTGACTCTACTGTTAAATGGGGGGCTACAGGTTTTTCTGTATATAATCATATGTATATTCCAAGAGACTTTGGAAGTCCTGAACAAAACTTTTGGAACCTTATTGAAAGATCAATTTTATGTGATGTGGCGGTTGAAAGACAGGTTGAAATAACTGGTCCTGATGCCTACAAATTTACTCAATTATTAACTCCTAGAGATCTTTCAAAATTATCAATAGGACAGTGTAAATATGTACTAATCGTAAACAATGATGGTGGTATTTTAAACGATCCAGTTTTACTAAGATTAGCAGAAAATCATTTTTGGTTATCCTTGGCAGATAGTGATGTTTTGTTATGGGCACAAGGTGTTGCGATTAATTCAGGTTTAGATGTAAAAATATCTGAACCAGATGTTTCCCCTCTACAGTTACAAGGCCCTACCTCACAAGAAATAATGGTCAAACTATTTGGTGAAGATATCAGAGATCTTAAATATTATTGGCTAAGAGAATATCAACTTGATGGAATTCCATTAATTGTTTCAAGAACAGGTTGGTCAAGTGAACTTGGTTACGAAATTTATTTAAGAGATGGCTCAAAAGGAAATGAATTATATGAAAAAATTATGGCTGCAGGTAAAGAACATGGAATTCAACCAGGTCATACATCGTCCATAAGAAGAATTGAAGGCGGTATGCTTTCATATCATGCAGATGCTGACATTCATACTAATCCATTTGAATTAGGATTAGATCGATTAGTTAATTTAGAAACTGATATAGACTTTATAGGTAAAGATGCTCTAAAAAAAATTAAGCAAGATGGAATAAAGAGAAAACAGGTTGGGCTTATAATTGATTGTAATCCTTTATCAGGACCTAACACGACTTTTTGGCCAATGGAAAAAGATGGTAAGACAATTGGTAAAGTAACCTCTGCTGTATATTCACCTAGATTAAAAAAGAATATTGCACTTGCAATGATAGGAATAAATTATTCAGAATTAGGAAATCAATTAGATGTTCAAACTCATGAAGGAAAATATTCTGCTACCATTGTAGAAAAACCTTTTTATGATCCTAAAAAGAAAATAGCTAGTAGCTAAGATTTAATATTGTAACCTTTTTTAAGTAAAATAGTAACAATCGTGATGCATCCTAATAAAAAAGCAACCATAGAAATGATGCTAACCCAAATATTAAAATCTGATACTCCATAAAATGAAAATCTTAATCCATTTATTAGATAAACTACTGGATTAAAATAAGTAACCATCTGCCAAAATTCTGGCAGCATATCTAAAGAATATAAACTTCCACCTAAAAATACCATCGGAGTAATAACTAGTGTTGGTATAATTGACATTTGCTCAAAGTTAGAACTCATCAATCCGATTAAAAAACCAAACAAGGCAAAAGTAAAAGCAACTAAAACTAATAAAAATATCATTAATAAAGGATATTTTACATCTACCTCTACAAAAAATGTTGCCGTTATAAAAATTACAAAACCTACAATTAAAGTTTTTGTTGCACCAGCACCAACAAAAGCAAGAACAATTTCTAAAGTTGATATGGGAGCTGCTAAGATTTCATAAATAGTTCCATTAAATTTAGGAAAAAATATACCAAAGGATGTGTTACTGATTGATTGAGTTAAAAGAGTAAGCATCAATAAACCTGGAACAATGTATGATCCATAACTAATCCCATCAATATTTTCTACATAGCCTCCAATTACTGATCCAAAAACAATAAAATATAAAGAGGTAGATAAAACTGGCGATAACAAAGATTGCATCAATGTCCGTTTAAATCTATCCATCTCATGTAGATAAATTGCTTTAAAAGCATAATAATTAAATTTCATTATTTTCCTTTACTAAACTGACAAATATTTTTTCTAATGTGCTTTGTTCCGTTTTTAAATCTTTTAATTTTAAACCTGCATCTTTTAAATCTTGAAGTAAATTTGTTATCCCTGTTTGTTTTGCTTGAACATTATAAGTATAATCTATTGACATTTTATCTTTACCAATTTCAAGATTATATTTTTCTAAACTACTTGGTAATTCTTTAACTTCTTCTTGTAAGTCCACAGTGAGTTTCTTGTGGCCCATTTTCTTTAATAATTCTTTTGTTTCATCAACCACTATAATTTCTCCTTGATTGATTACCCCTACTCTATCTGCAATAGCTTCAGCTTCCTCTATGTAGTGTGTTGTTAAAATTATTGTAACACCAGTTTTTCTTAAACTCTCAACAACTTTCCACATATCCTGCCTTAACTCAACATCAACACCAGCAGTTGGTTCATCTAAAAATAAAATGGTTGGTTCATGAGATAATGCTTTTGCAATCAAAACTCTTCTTTTCATTCCCCCAGATAATTGTCTAAGCCTTAAATCTTTTTTATCCCATAGACTTAGATCTTTTAAAACTTTCTCAATATGTTTAGGGTCAGGTTTTTTCCCGTACAAACCTCTAGAATATGAAACGTTATTAAATACAGTTTCAAATTGCTCTAAAGTTAACTCTTGAGGAACTAATCCAATTCTAGATCTTGTTTCTCTATAATCATCAATAATATCAAATTCATCTACTGTAACTTTCCCAGAAGATGGTCTTACTATCCCACAGATAATACTTATAAGTGTAGTTTTTCCTGCACCATTTGGTCCAAGCATTGCAAAAATTTCACCCTTCTTAATATTTAGGTTTATTTTTTTTAATGCCTCAAAACCATTATCGTACACTTTTGACAGGTTATTTATGCTTATTTGCTCGTTTAACATGTGGTTAGGCATATATAGAGACAATTTATAGTATTACAATAAATTAAAATTTAGCTTAATTTTGGTTTAATGAAAAAATTTTTAGTATTTATCTGTTTTGTATTAGCATTTAGCACCAAGGCAATTGGAAAAGAAACCACTTATAGTAAAGAGTTGTTTGATAAAGCTCTATCAGAGGGAAAAGTTGTGGTAGTTAGTTCTTGGATTAAATATTGTACATCTTGTGCTAGCCAAATGAAAGTTCTTGAAAAAGCAAAAAATGATTTTGATAATATGGAGTACTTTGCTTTTGATGTAACAAATAAAGAAATTGCTCAATTTTTTAACGTTCAATATCAAACAACACTTTTAATTTTTAAAGATAATAAAGAAGTTTACAGAAGCATTGGTGAGACTACTAAAGAACTTATTTATGATGCTTTAAAATCTTCTATCTAAATTTAATTTTTAAAATTATTGCAGGCAAGAAAGTTGCAATCAAAAAAGATAAAAATAATAAAGATTGAGCTATAAATGGTGAAAACAGGTCTTTAGACAAAAATACTCCCACTAATAAACTTTTAGAAAAATCTGGAAATGGAAACATTAAAAATCCAGCAACTAAACCAATTATAATTGAAACATAAGCGGTTTTTTCATCCACTTTATTATAGAAGCTATAAAAAACAGTCACTACAAACCCACAACAAAATAAATCTGCAAGTAAGAATAAATATAAAATATCAAATCCTTTTGAAGCAACACCAAATGCAATTACAGACAAAATTAAAATGAAATATTTAGATATTTTTAAGTAATCAGTTTTTTTATCTAAATTAAAAGTTGCTTTGCCATCAGCTACAAATAAACTAGAAATAGCATTAACCAAAGTATCAACAGTAGAAATTGTTAATGCAAGACCAAGAATAATAATCAATAAGGATAAAATTTCAGTTTGATCTTTTAATAATAAACTAAAAAAACCTAAATCAGGTCTAACAGATGAATCTATTGAAAATGAAACCATTCCAATAAAACCCATTAAAAAAACTATTGGAATAATAATAAAGAAAGAAATTATCAAACTAGTTTTTAATGTTTGATAATCTTTTGCTGCATACACTCTTTGCCAGTTTCCTTGATGAAATAAATTTGTTGCTGCAACTGCTATAAAGAAAGTTAATCCAGAAGTATATCCTGGAATATAATTTGAACTTATTAGTTGAGGGTTTTTCTCATTAATTAAAGAAAAAGAAAAATTATCTCCTGAAGATGAACCAATAATTGAAATCAAAATAAATAATAAAGCACCTATTACAATCATTTGAATGTTATCAGTAAATATTGACGCTCTTAATCCACCATAAAGGCTGTAGCTTAAGGTAGCTACCAAGACTATTAATGCTGTAATCCACAATTCTGTTCCAGATATATAATTAATTAATACAGCAACTGCCGTTACTTCCGCACAAAGAAAAATGAACATGTAAAAGATCGTCATTAACAAAATTAACTTAAATAGACTTTTGCCAAATTTCTTTCTCATAAACTCAACTAAAGAAAATCCTTTTGGAAACTCATTTCTAATTTTTTTTCCAAAATAAATTAAGAAAATCATTGGAAAAGCTGTGCCTAATGCATAACCGATAACAGCACCTACTCCACCCCATGTAGCAGCCGCTACTGGACCAAATAATATCCAAGCACCTAAAGCTGATGCTACAAGACTTGTTGTAAGCGAAAATAAACCGATGTTTCTATTTGCAGTTAAATAATTATTTATACCCTTATATTTTTTAGAATGAAAAATTCCTAAAAAAGCAAATATTAAACTAATTGCGATAACTAATATTAATGATGTTGATTGACTTAAAAAATATGTTTTATCCATTTTATCCCTTTCTGAATTACCGGACAGGTTCTTAGGGTATGATCTCAGTCTGTTAAGACACCCCTTTTTAAGTATTTAATGTATTTTTATAATTATTGATAGTCTTTTTAAAAAAAATGTTTTTCAATTAAATAGTGCAAAGTGAAGATGATCAAAGAAGCACAAATGATTAAAAAAACTCTTTCCTGATTACTCATTATTTCTGGCCTTTATGATTCATTATCTCGATCATACATTGTGTAGCGTACTGTCTCCATTCAGATGAAGTTTTGTTTTTTAAACTATCAAGATGGTTTCTGTTACTTTGAATGTCATCTTTATGCTTAATATAATCAGCCCCATTTAGTTTTTTCTCCATTTCAGATAAATTAGTTTCCATTGCCTTTATCCACTCGTTTCCAAGCTCAACACATTTTTTATCATCTTTTTCATCACAAATTTGTTTAAAAAAATTAAAGATAATATCATCAGTATTTACTGAAGTATTCATTAATTATTGTTTACAAGTGCCAATAGATTCCGGACCACAAGTTTGACCATTGGTCCACGTTGCTCCAGTCAAATTAGCTCCATCGAAATTAGCATTAGTGATGTTAGAAGAAGTAAAGTTAGCTTCCATTAAATTAGAGTTTTGAAAATTTGCCTCGATTAAGGTTGCTCCCATAAAATCAACTCGAGTTAAGTTAGCGCCAGTAAAATTAGTTTTTTCAAAATTTGCTCCTATAGAAACAGATTCATAAAGGTTAGCTCTTACAAAGGTAGACTCTGGAAAAGTTCCAAACGATAGATTTGAGGTCATCATTATACTTTTATCAAAGTTTACTTGAATAAAACTTGCAAAAGAAAGATTTGAATTTGGAAGATAACTTCCTTGTAAATCTTGTGAGTCTGAAAATCTACAATTAGAATAATCAACACCCTCTGTTAAAGGATCATCACATGCAGCATTTGAATTTGTGAAAAATAATAAACTAAATAAAGCAAGTAGGATTATTTTTTTCATAAGCAAAGTTAGCAAAAAAAATATGTCAAAACAATGAAGGTTTAAAATTTAATATTAATTTAACAATGTAATTTATTGATAATTTGCAGTATAAAAATCAATTAATGAAAGAATATAACATTGCTTCAATAGCTGGTGACGGGATTGGTAAAGAAGTGTTACCTGAAGGCTTAAAAGTTTTAAAAGATGTTGCTTTAAAACATCAATTTAAAATAAATTTTACAGAATATGATTTTGCTTCCTGTGATTATTACGAGAAACATGGAAAAATGCTTCCTGATGATTGGAAAGAAAAATTAGGAAAACATGATGCTATATTTTTTGGAGCAGTCGGTATGCCAGATAGAGTACCAGATCATATTTCTTTATGGGGATCCTTACTTCAGTTTAGAAGAGAATTTGATCAATACATAAATCTTAGACCCGTAAAACTTTTCCCTGGTATTAATCCTCCTCTAGCCAACAAAAAACCTGGTGATATCGATATGTTGATTGTTAGAGAGAATACAGAGGGAGAATATTCTACTGTAGGCGGAAGAATGTATAAAAATACCGATAGAGAAATTGCAATTCAAGAAACTATCATGTCGGCACATGGAATAGACAGAGTTCAGAGATTTGCTTTTGAATTAGCTAAACAACGAAAAAGAAAAAAATTAACAAATGCAACAAAATCAAACGGAATTTCAATTACAATGCCTTTTTGGGATGAAAGATTTAATGAAATGAAAAAAAACTACCCTGAAATTAAAACAGATCAATTTCATATTGATATTTTAGTTGCTAGATTTGTGCTCAATCCTGAATGGTTTGATGTTGTAGTAGCATCGAATTTATTTGGAGATATTCTTTCAGACTTAGGGCCTGCTTGCACAGGAACAATTGGAATTGCCCCCTCTGGAAATATTAATCCAGAAAATAAATTTCCATCTTTGTTTGAACCAGTTCACGGTTCTGCCCCTGATATTGCAGGAAAAGGAATTGCTAATCCTGTAGGACAAATTTGGTCTGGAGCAATGATGCTAGATTATTTAGGTGAAAAAGAAGCATCTAATTCAATAGTTGAAGCAATTGAAAAATCTTTAAGTGATAAAAGTAACAGAACTAAAGATTTAGGGGGTGATGCTGATACTATTAAATCTTCTAATTCTATTTTAGCTAATCTTTAAATTTTAATTTTCTTTCCAGTTTTTGCACTTTTAGTTATAGCAGCAAAAATTTTAAGAGAGATTAAACCATCATTACCATTAACTTTTGGTTTAGCCTTTTTTGTTACAACATCAGCAAAATGATCAATTTGATTTACTAATGTATTATCATCTTTTTTGTTTTTATCTTCATTAACAAAAATTTTGTTCCACCAACTTCTTTCTTTTTTATAAAACCAATATTTAAGATTGGGAAACTGTAAAGAACCTTTAGTACCTCCAATCATATAAGCAGATTGGTTGGTAATTGGGTATGCAGGATTTTCTCCAGCAGTTAATTCATAACTCCACGGTGCAACAATTGTATCTGACAAATTAAGTGTACAAAGCACTCCTGAATCAAAGATCAAGCTTATTGTAGCTGTATCCTCTACTTGGAATTTTCTAGTTTTATTTGTTGTAAATGCTTGCACATATTTAATTGAACCCAATAAATAACAAATCATATCAATATCATGCACTAAATTAATTCCTAAAGGCCCCCCACCTTTCCTGACTCTCCATTTTTCATTGTAATAAGCTTTGTGTTTGTACAACCAACACAAAACATTTGCGGAGACGATGTTGCCCAATTTACCTTTGTTAATAATCTCTTTTACTTTAGAGACTATAGAATTGTGCCGACGATGATATCCAATCAATAATGGTGTTTTATTCTTATTGGCACTACTTATAATTTTTTTTGCGGATTGAATGTTATCTGAAATAGGTTTTTCTAATAGAACAGGTATTTTATTTTTTAAAAAACTTACTGTATGTTTTTCATGCAATTGATTGGGGGTAGCAACTATTACAGCATCTAGTTTTTTTGAATTTAAAAGCTCTAATACATTAGAATATAATGGAATTTTATATTTTTTTGATAAATTTTTAGCGTTGTTACTAATATCTACTATTGAATGAAGATTTGCTTTCTTTGATTTTTTAATGGCTTTAATATGTTGTAAACCCATTAATCCTGTTCCAACTATAGAGATATTAATTTTTTTACTCATAAATTAATTAATTTTAATTTTTGTAAAGCATGTATACCTTTTATTAGGTTTAATTAAAGTGCTAGGAAAATTTTTTTTGTTAGGAGCATCAGGAAAATATTGTGTTTCTAAACAAATACCTTGATAGGGAAATAATTTTTTTTTGTAATTTAGATTTTGTGCTGAATAAAGTTGAACACCGGGTAAATTTGAAAAAAAATCAACTTGAATGTTAGTATTATTATTTTTTAAAGTTCCAACATAATTTCTAATATTTTTCTTTACAACAAAAGTGTTATCAAAACCTTTAAATTTAACATTAAGTTTTTTATTTTTAAAATAATCTAATTTTTTTCTAATGTTTTCAAAATTCGAAAAATCGTAAATAGATTTGTTTACATTTTTAAATCTACCAGTTGGAATTAAATTTTTATTTATTTGAAGATATTTATATGAGTTTAATTTTAACTCATGACTATAAATCATATTTTTTTTATTTTTTTCTAAGTTCCAATAACTATGATTGGTTAAATTAACATGAGTGCTTTTATTGGATTTGTATTCATATTTGATAATTAGATATTTATTTATTAATTGATAAGTACAATTGAGAACAAGATCTCCCGGAAAGCCTTGATCGTCATTTGCTGAATGAAGTTGATATACTATTTTATCTTTTGTTTGATTTAATTTTTTCCATGGAAGAATTGAGAAACCAACTTTACCACCATGCAGTATATTTTTTCCCTCATTTCTATTTAAATTAAATTTTTTATTACCTATCTTAAATTTTGCATTGGAAATTCTACCTGCATATCTTCCACAAGTAGATCCAACATTTGGATGTTTGTACCGATAGTTTTGTTTTGATCCTAAATTTAAAATTAAATTTATTTTCTTTTTCTTGTGATAAACTTCAAAAAGACTAGCGCCATAATTAAGAGTTTGAACTCTTAGAAATTTATTTTGAATTGTAGAACTTTCAACTTTCACCTAGATCAAGTTATACCACCATCAACAATAAAGCTTTGTTTTGTGCATCCAGATGATTGATCTGATGCTAAAAACATCACCATTTGAGCAACATCATTAGGTTTTAATTGTCTTTTTAAAGCTTGGCTGTCTAAAATAAGTTTTTTGTACTTTGGTGTTAACCAATGTTTTATTTGTCTTTCAGTAGCTATAGATCCAGGAACTACTGAATTGGTTCTGATATTATATTTTCCATACTCTTGTGCAAAAGATCTTGTTAAACCGACTACTGCAGATTTTGCAGTTTCATAAACAACTTTATCACCTTCACCTAGCATCCATGACACCGAACTTAAATTAACAATCGAACCAGTTTTCATTTTTTTCATAGATTTAACAACAGCTTTAGCTGCAAAAAAATAATGTTTTAAGTTAATTGCCATTCTATTTTCCCAATATTTTTCATCCACCTGATCTGTTGTGTGTCTATCATCATTAGCTGCATTATTAATTAAAGCATGTATTGGACCTTTTTTTGCAATAATATTTTTAATTGTTTTTTCTAATTTATTAATATCTAACAAATTACATTCAATGAATGTTGGAGTTCTAAATTTATTTTTCTTAATTTTATTTAAAAGTTTTTTGGTTTCTTTTAGATCAATATCTACAAAATAAACTTCGCTTCCTTGTTCACAAAAATGTTCGACTATTGAGGCTCCAATCCCTGAACCGCCACCAGTAATAAACACTCTTTTATTTTTTAAATCAGAATATTTAACCTTCATCTTATATTCTCTCCTCAGTTTGAGCATCAAATAATGATGTTTGAGTTAAATCAAAATATAATTTTGTTTCTTTTGATAATTCAATTTTAATTGTTGAAGGAAATTTAGCTAAGATTTCTTGATTAGCATAATCAAAAGTCATTATCTGTTCGTGACCGATATACTCACTTAAATCCGCTCTTAAATTAATTTCAAAATCACTTTCATTAGATTTTTTAAAGTAAATATGTTCTGGTCTTATACCAAAGAAAACTTCTTTATTATTTAAATTAGATTTATCTATAAATTCATAATCTTTAATTGGAATTTCAACATTAGAACCACTTACTGAAAAAGATATTTCACCTGAGCTTTCTTTTAAAATTCCTTTAATTAAATTCATAGATGGTGATCCAATAAAATCAGCTACAAATGTGTTGCTTGGTTTATTATAAATATTTTCAGGTGTATCATTTTGTTGAATAACACCATGATTCATAATTGCAATTCTTGTCCCTAAACTCATCGCTTCAGTTTGATCATGAGTTACATATACAACTGTTGTTTTTAATTGTTGGTGAAGTTTTTTAATTTCTCTTCTCATCTCTACTCTTAATTTTGCATCTAAGTTAGATAAAGGTTCATCAAATAAAAATATTCTAGGTTCTCTTACTAATGCTCTTCCAATAGCAACCCTTTGTCTCTGTCCTCCAGACAATTGAGATGGTTTTCTTTCTAATAATTGATCAACTTGTAAAAATTTAGATACCTTCTCTAGCTGTTGTTCAATTTTTTCTTTTGAAGTCTTTGCTTGTTTCAGACCAAAAATCATATTCTCTCTTACATTCATCGAAGGATATAAAGCGTATGATTGGAAAACCATTGCAATATTTCTGTCTTTTGGCTCTACTTTACTGACATTATAATCATCAATAAAAACGTTACCTTCGTTGATTGTCTCTAAACCTGCAATAATATTTAGTAATGTAGATTTTCCGCATCCTGAAGGACCTAATAAAACTAAAAAATTTCCCTCATCTATCTCTAAATTAATTTTTCTTAATACTTCTGTAGACCCAAAATTTTTTGATAGATCTTCAATTTTTAATGTTTTCATTGTTATCCTTTCACTGCTCCTGAAGTTAATCCTCTAATAAAATATTTGCCTGCTAAAACATACACAATAAGTGTTGGCACTCCTGCTATGATTGCTGACGCCATATCAACATTGTATTCTTTAACACTTGTACTAGATAAAACCATGTTATTTAAAGCAACTTGAATTGGTGCTGCTTCACCAAATGAAAAAGTTGATCCAAATAAAAAGTCATTCCAAATTTGAGTAAACTGCCAAATAACTGTTACCACAATTATCGGTGCTGATATTGGAAGTAAAATTTTGAAAAATATTTTAAAGAAACCAGCTCCGTCAATTCTTGCAGCTTTTACTAATTCTGTTGGAACTGACACATAGTAATTTCTAAAAAATAAAGTGGTAAATGGAATACCGTAAACGGTATGAACTAAAACTAACCCAATTATTGAATTTGATATACCTAATACTCCCAAAGTTCTAGCCATTGGAAGTAGTATTGCTTGAAAAGGTATAAAACATCCAAATAATAAAAATAAGAACACCCAACTATCACCTTTAAATCTCCATTTAGTTAAAACATATCCAGTCATTGCTCCAATAAAGGTAGAAAAAAATACAGCAGGTACCACCATCTTAATTGAATTCCAAAAATATGGTCTTAAAAAAGTATCTCCTGCTCCATATCCTCTTCCTCCCCATGCAACTGCCCAAGACTCAAAATTTAATCCACTCGGCCAAGATAAAAGTGTTCCTTGACGTATTTCTTCCATCGTTTTTAATGAGGTAACAACCATTACATATAATGGAAAAATAAAATAAGAAGCAAATAGAATTAAAACAAAATACAAAAACCATCTTAAAAACATATTTGTGTATTTTGATTTTTGTTCAAGCTGTTGGTAAGAAGATGATTGTGTATTATCTTGCATTTTCTCTCCTTAATTCTGAATATAGATATGGAATAATGACTGCAGCTACAGCCATAAACATCATCATCGCACTTGCTGCAGACAATCCAACCTGACTTTTGTGAAATGCGGTTTGTGTCATAAATAAAGCTGGCATCGTAGTAGAGATACCTGGACCACCTTGAGTTAAGGCGACAATCAAATCATAACTTTTAATTGAGATATGAACTAAAATTACAAAGCTTGTAAAAAATACTGGTCTCATCATTGGTAACAATATTCTCCAATAAACTGTAAACAAACCAGCACCATCAATTTTTGCAGCTTTAATGATTTCATCCTCAACGGATCTTAATCCTGCTAAAAATAAAGCCATGACAAATCCTGCCGATTGCCAAACACCTGCAATGACTATGGTATAAATTGCCATTTCCCTGTTAACCAGCCAATCAAAAGTAAAGTTCTCAAAACCCCAATCTACAAACATTTTTTGAATACCAAGAGTTGGGTTTAAAATCCATTTCCAGGCAGTACCTGTTACGATAAATGATAAAGCCATTGGGTATAAATAAATTGTTCTTAAAACCCCTTCTGCTCTTATTTTTTGATCTAGAAAGATTGCTAGAATTATACCAATCACAATACAAAAAATTAAAAATAAAGCCGTGAAAACAAGCAAATTATCTACTGATATAAGCCATTTTCGAGATGCCCATAACTTTTCATACTGCCCAAAACCCCATAATTCGTATTTCGGTAAAATTTTTGAATTAGTAAAAGATATATATAAAGTCCAAAGTACAAAGCCATATACAAACCAACCTATTAACCCAACAGCAGGAGCCATTACAATTTTAGGTAAATTTTTTTCTAACCACTTGAACATTATAAATATTTTTTATTTTTAGATTTAAAAAAAAGGCCACTTAATCAAAAGTGGCCTTTTAATTTTTATGTACTACATATTAGCTAAAACTGAGTCAGCTAAAGCGTTAGCAGCATCTACAGATGACATATCAGAGTTGAAGTGCTCTGTGATGATATCTTGTAGGGCAGCTTTCATAGTATTACCTTGAGCCATACCGTGAGCAAAGCTTGGAACTAATCCACCGCTAGCACCAGCAGTTTTAATATCTGCGTTAGATGTTTTTGCACATTTGTCAAATTCATCCATTGGTACATCTAAACGAGCTGGGATAGAACCTTTGTATAGATTAAAAACTTTTTGGAAGTTTTTACCCATCATAAGCTTAGCTAGTAACTTTTGACCAGCTTGTTTATCTGGATCGCTAGATTTGTAAAAGATAAAACTATCTACGTTATATAAGTATCCATTGTTTGAAGGAGTAGCTGCACAGTAGTAATCTACACCTGGAACTTTTCCAGCAGCTGTAAATTCACCTTTTGCCCAGTCACCCATAATTTGAAAACCAGCTTTTCCTTCAATAACCATACCAGTTGCAACGTTCCAGTCTCTTCCTGGACTACCTTCATCAGTAAAGCCTTTAAGCTTTCTCATTTGGTCAAATACTTTAACTGTTGTTTCGCTTCTTAAACAACTTTCTTTAAGATCTACGTAACAGTTTTTGTAGTAATTATTTCCTCCAAGACCCATAGCAACTGCTTCAAATACTGTAGCATCTTGCCAAGCTTGTCCACCGTGCGCAAATGGAATGATACCAGCAGCTTGTAATTTTTCAGCAGCAGCATTTAACTCATCCCACGTAGTTGGAACTGAAATACCGTTTGCATCAAATACAGCTTTGTTTGCCCACATCCAGTCAATTCTGTGAATATTTACTGGAGCAGCACAATAAGGTCCGCTGTTATTTTCACACTTGTGAATAGCTGCAATCATTGGATCTAATAAATTGTCCCAACCTTCTGATTTAGCAACTTCATCTATATTATATGGAGCTACAACACCTTCTTGGTCATACTCTTGAATTGTAGGTCCTTTAATTTGTGATGCTGATGGAGGATCTCCAGCAACGATTCTTGCTTTAAGTGCAACGTTAGCAGCGTCTCCACCACCACCTGTTACAGGCATGTCCATCCATTCACCGCCGTTTGCAGCGAAATCATCTTTTAAAACTTTAAGTGCAGCAGCTTCACCACCAGACGTCCACCAGTGCAATACCTCGATCTTAGGTCCTGCAATTGATGAAGTAGATGTGAACGCTAATGTAATTAAAGCGATCAATAGTTTTTTCATATCTTCCTCTTTATTAGTTAACTAGTTTTTTATATTCGAAACTATAAGTAGATTAACGTTCAATTGATAATTAAAAAATTAATTACACTTATAAGTTGAATTTATTTTTTAAGAAAATTTTTTAATTTTTTTTTGTTTTTAAAAAAATATTTATTTTTATAATTCAATTAAGAGTTGTATTTTTAATATGTCGCGCTTCTACCCAGTCTTGCAGCACCTCTAACGCCACTAGCGTCTCCATATCTAGGTTTTAAAAATACACCTTCGTATTCTCTACCGATCACAAATTTTCTAACTAGTGAATCTATTTCATGTAAAAAATCTATTTCGTTTGAAACTCCTCCTCCAAAAACAAAAGCATCAGGATCTAAAATATTAATGATACTTGAAAGAGACATTGCTAAATTTACCTTGAAATCGTCGATAAATCTTTCAGCGTCTAAATCATGTTTTCTATTTAATTCGAAAATTTCGTTCGTTTTTAAGTTTTTTCCGTAAAGTTTATTAAATCTTTTAGCTAGTCCTAATCCAGATAAAAAACTCTCAATCTCTGCTTCTCTGGCATTGCTTGAGTCAAAATTTTCTTTTTTTGCAGCAAAATAAGGAATTTGATTGTGACCCCATTCTCCAGCAACTCCATTTGGTCCACTTACTATTTTTTTATCAATAACTAAACCACCACCAACTCCAGATCCTAAGATAATACCATAAACAATTTTGTAGTGTTTGCCTGATCCATCTATAGCTTCTGATAAAGCAAAACAATTAGCATCATTTTCACAGAACACTTCTTTACCAAGTGCTTTACGTAAATCATTTTGAAAAGGTTTTTTTTCTAACCATGTAATGTTTGGAGCATTTTTTACTAATCCTGTTTGAGGAGAATGAACTCCTGGATGACAAACTCCAATTGGAAGTTCTCTTTTAAATTCTTGTTCTAATTGTCTATGAATATCTCTTATTGCAGTTATAATTTGAGTATACTCTTTTGGACACGATATTCTTGATCTATGTTTTTCATTTCCATTATCTTCAAGCACAACACTCTCAATTTTAGTCGCACCTACATCAATACCTACTTGCATAACTAATATGTAGCTCTTCCACCACTTAAATCAAAAACTGCTGCAGTTGAAAAAGAATTTTCTTCACTAGCTAACCAAGTTACTAATGATGCTAATTCTTCAACCTTTGCAAATTTGTTTCTAGGAATTTTTGATAACATATAATTGATGTGTTCCTCAGTCATTTGATCAAAAATTCTTGTTTTAGCTGCTGCTGGTGTTACACAATTTACAGCTATATTTTTTTGCGCAAGCTCTTTACCTAGAGATTTTGTTAAACCAATAACTCCTGCCTTAGATGTGCTGTATGCACTTGCATTTGGATTGCCTTCTTTTCCAGCAATTGATGCAATATTAACTATCCTTCCATAATCATTTTTTAGCATAAATGGAACAACTGCTTTACAACAATAGAAAACAGAATTTAAATTTAAGTTCATTACTTTTTTCCATTCATCTAAAGGATATTCAGCTACAGTGGTATTCATGCCTGCAATACCTGCATTGTTAACGAAAATATCTATCTTACCATATTTTTTTTCTACTTCTTCTAAGTTTTTATTAACTATTTCAAAATTAGTTACATCTACGATTTGATGACTCAAGTGTTCTGATTTTACTTTATCAATTGCCTCTTTAGCTGCGCTTTCGTCAATATCCCAAATTACAACTTTTGCACCTGCTTCGATAAATCTTTCAGTTATTGCTAAACCAAATCCTTGGGCTCCGCCAGTAACAACTGCCACTCTATCATTTAAATCAAACTTAATCATTTTTTCTTTTTAATTTTTCTTGATCTTATTAAAGGAAAAGCCAAAGCAATTAAAGACAAAATAAAGAATGTTAAAGCAATTGGTCTTGTAAAAAACATCAACCAATTACCCTCAAAAATAACTAAGGATTGTCTTAAAGTTCCTTCAACTAATTCCCCTAAAATTAATCCAATAATAACTGGTACAACTGAAAAACCATATCTTCTCATAAAGAAACCAAGCACACCAAAAAATAACATTATCCAAACATCTATTATTGATTGATTAAGTGAATATGTTCCACAAACTGAAACTGCAAAAATCATTGGCCACAAAATTTTATTAGGAACCAAAGTTATTCTTGCAAAAATTTTTGCACCAAAAAAACCAAATATGAAGAAAAGAATATTCGCGATCAACATAGAGCCAAAAATTCCATATAAGAAATCTGGTTGCTCTCTAAATAAATCTGGTCCAGGTCTAACACCATGGATAATTAATCCAGTTAGAATAACTGCTGTTGTTGCACTACCAGGGATTCCAAGAGCTAAAGTTGGAACCATCGCTCCTCCTGTTGCTGCATTATTTGCTGCTTCTGCTCCAGCAATACCTTCAATTGAACCTTTTCCAAATTCTTCTGGTTTTTTTGAAAATCTTTTAGCTTCAGAATAGCCAATTAAAGAGGCAACTGTTCCTCCTTCAGCTGGTAATACTCCTATAAAAGATCCAATTCCACTTGATCGTAATATTGTTTTCCAAGTTTTCTTATAATCATCTTTGCTTGGAAGCTTAATTGCTTTTAAGGCAATCCTGTTAAAAACTTGATTGATTAATGTTGATTGAGTCAGCATCTCACTCATTGCGAAGAGCCCAACTACTACCGGTATAAAACCTATTCCTTCAGTTAATTCATTTATTCCAAAAGTAAAACGATCGATTGAAGTCATAAAATCTTTCCCAACTGTTGAAATCAATATTCCAAATGCACCTGCGATTAAATTTTTAATTGGGCTACCCTCACCTATTGAAGCCAACATTGTTAAACCAAATATTGCTAATGCAAAGTATTCTGGCTGACCAAACTCATAAGCAAGTTGTGCTAATATAGGAGCAAAAAAAACTAATATAACGACACTAAAAATACCTCCCACAGTACTTGATACTGTTGCCATACCCAAAGCTCTCCCTGCTTCACCTTTTTGTGCTAATGGATAGCCATCTAAACAAGTTGCTGCAGCGGCTGGAGTTCCAGGGGTGTTTATAAGTACAGCTGTTATTGCACCACCATATGTTCCAGCACAATAAATAGATGTTAATAAAACAATTGCAGATAATGGATCTAGAGTCATTGTAAAAGGTAAGATTAATGCTCCACCTGTTGTTGGTCCTAACCCAGGCAACACACCTAATATCAAACCAAATAATGTTCCAAAAAATAAAACTAATAACAGTTTAGAACTGAAAAGTGGTGCCAGCATTAATAATAAATTATCCATTTAACTATAGTAAATGTTAGTAATTATTCCTGGAGGAAATCTTAAACCTAAAATAGTTTCAAAAAATATAAAAACAATAATTGGAAAAATAATCCCAACTAATAATAAATAAAATAATCTTTTTTCTCCCCAACAATAAGAAACAAATATAGATAAAGCTGAGATTGCTAAAAAGAAATCAAGTGTTTTAGAAACTACAATAAAAATTACAAAACTTAATAAAGTTAGAAAGAATGATTTTGGTAATTTTTTCTCAACTTTCCAAGGATTTTTTGTTGCTAAGTAATAAATAATTAGTGTCATTGCTATTATTAAAATTAACAATGCTTTAGGAAATGTTGCTGGCTGAATTCCTCTATTTAAAATTGGAGGTACTATGTCGAATGTAAAAGTAGTTATAAGTAAAATCGCTGATACAAAAATAATTACAAATGAAACTTTAAATTCATCTTTAAAAAAAAAGGGCAAACTTTTGTTTGCCCTTTTTTGTTTTCGTACATTACTCATATGCAAATGTACTTTTAATTAGATTAGTTAATGTAACCTAAAGCTTTAAGCTGAGCAGTCATTTCTGCAAGCATTTCTTCCATTTGCTTGCCCCACTCGTCAGCACCAACTACACTAGTGTCATCAAGACCAATTTCTGTTAAGAAATTTTTGTAATAGTTGTGACTCATTGCTTTAAGCATTCCAGCTTCTAATTGTTTTACTCTGTCTGCTGGAGCACCTTTTTTAGTTACAAATCCTCTAACAGTAGATAAAGAAACAGGTATTCCTAATTCTTTAGCTGTTGGAGAATCTCCAATTTTAGCCATTCTTTCGTTTGCTAGTACAACTGATACACAAAGTTTACCTTCATTAATTTCAGTTAAAGCTTCACCTAAGTTTAAAACACCCACATCAATATCTCCTTTGATTAGGTTAGTTTTAATTGGTGCAACACCTTTGTAAGCAACGATAGTTGGATCTTTTAATCCACCTTTTTTTGTAAATGCAATTGCACTAACATCATCAATACCACCAGTGTGAGTAGTTCCATACTTTAGTGATTTTGATTTTTGTGTGCTAATAAATTTTTTAGCATCTTTGATATCGTTTTTACAATTTACAACAAATAATTGAGGATCATCAGTTCCTCTAGCAAGTGGTTGCATATCACTTAATTTAACTTTAGTTTTACCTAAAGCCATAGATACAGCATGACCTGTTGTCCAAGTTAAAGTGTGGTTACCATCTGCAGGTAAAGACATCATGTAGTCCATAGATGCTGCTCCACCACCACCTTTTTTGTTCACTAACTGCATATCTTGTTTAAGAACTCTTCTTGCTCTTAATAACATCATTCTAGTAGTAACGTCAGTTCCACCACCAAAACCAGCGTGTGTAATTGCTTGTATTGGGTGTCCATCAGCTTTTGCTGAAGTGATCATTAATGGAAGAGCTACAATAAAAAATTCCGTTACTAAAAAAGCAGCTGCTAAAAATAGTTTAAAGCTTTTTTTCATTATTTCCCTCTTTAGTTTATTTAGTTTTTATATATATAAGTTATATATAAATATATAATCATACTCTGATACAGTACGTAAAGTAAAAAATGACTCAAATAAAAGCTAACATCGCTCTTCTACTTGGTGATCCAGCAGGAATAGGACCTGAGCTCATTTCAAAATTATTAAGTGAAAAGATAACTAATGAAGCAAATATAGTTGTTATTGGTGAAAAGCAAATACTTGAGAGTGGAAATAATGTAACTGGCAACTCTCACCAACTTGAAGTCGTAGAAAGTTTTGATCATATTGATTTTAATAAATCGAATAGATTTCTATTAGATATTTCTAAAGGAAAAAACCATAAATATAAAATAGCTGAACCTTCAAAAGAATCAGGTGAAAGTGTTTTGGAAGCTTTAGATTTAGCATTAACTCTTGCTAAAGAAAAAAAAATTGATGCAATTAATTTTGCTCCAATGAATAAAACAAGTTTAAAACTTGGAGGAAACACTCATTCAGATGAATTACAATTAATGGCAGAAAAATTAGATGTAAAAAGTTTTTGTTGTGAGTTTAATGTTATAGATAATTTTTGGACTGCAAGAGTAACCTCTCACATTCCAATTAAAGAAGTTGCACAACACATCACAAAAGAAAATATCTTAAAACCAATAAAATTAATAAATGAAGTTATGGAATTGAACGGTGTAAAAAATCCAAGAATAGCAGTTCAAGCACTTAACCCGCATGCAGAATTTGGCACTGAAGAAAAAGATGAAATTATTCCAGCAATAGAAGAAGCAAAAAAACTTGGATTTAATACGGATGGTCCTCTGCCATGTGATACTTCTTTTGTAGTTGCATATAAAAATAAAAATCATGATTGTATGGTTGGAATGTATCATGATGCACTTCAGTCTGGACTTAAAGCATTTGGTTTTGATAGAGGAGTTACAGTTCAAGGCGGGTTAACAGTTCCTGTAACAACAACTGCACATGGATCTGCGTTTGCAATTGCTGGTAAGAATGAAGCTAACTTAGCTCCAATTTTAAACTCATTTAAAATTGCATTATCAATGGCTGAAAATAAAAAGAAGTTAAGCTAAGTTTTAAATTAGACCAGCATCTACTGTAAAATTTTGTTTAGTACATCCAGATGAAACATCTGATGCTAAGTAAAGAACCATTTTTGAAACATCTTCAGGCAAGAGTTGTTTTTTTAAAGCCTGATTTTTTAATATTTCCTTTTTAAATTTTGGATTAAGCCACAATTGGGATTGTCTAGCTGTTGCGATTGAACCAGGTGCAATTGAGTTAATTCTTATATTATATTTTCCTAAATCTTTTGCTAAAGATCTAGTCAATCCATGAATTCCCGCCTTTGCAGTACTATAAGCTGGAAACATCACTGCACCTCTAACCCAACTAACTGAACCTAAATTAATTATTGATCCTCCCTTGTTTTTTATCATGCTTTTTTTAACTGCCTGAATTGCAAACAAATAATGCTTTAAATTAATTGCCATTCTATCATCCCAATATTTTTCTGTAATTTTCTCTAAGCTATGTCTTTGGTCGTTAGAAGCGTTATTAACTAAAATATCAATAGGACCCTGTTTTTTTATAATATTTAAAATTGATGATTTGTATTTTTTAATATTTTTAATGTTACATTCTACAAATGAAGGGGTTTTAAATTTTTTCTTCTTAATTTTGTTTATAGTTTTTTTTGCTTCATTTTTGTTTATATCAAAAAAATAAACTTCAACTCCTTGCTCACAAAGGTGTTCAACAATTGATGCTCCTATACCTGAAGCTCCACCGGAAACAAATGCGCGTTTTCCTCTTAAATCAAAATATTCAACTTTCATAAATATAAATCTTTAAGATTAGTTTAGTATTTTTTTAATTTCTTCTAAAGTAAAAGGTTTTGGTTTTTTGCAGGTTGTTTTTATTTCTTGAGGAATTCCAGTTTGAGAGGCCCTCATGGTAGAATCTATTATGTCTAAAACATGAAGAGATAACTCTCCATTACATCTATGTTCTAAATTATTTTCAATTGCATAAGCCATTTCTGATAAACCAGCTCCTCTATAATTTGCATTAGTGGGTGACTCATTTGCTCTAGAACTTTGACTCTTTATATTAATCTTACCTAAAGGCATCATGTCTGTTTTGTGCTCTCCCCAATTACCTCCGGCTGTAACTGAGACAAAAGCAGATCCACCAAACATGTTTGGATCAGGAACAATTATTGATCCTTTGTTTCCATAAAGCTCAATATGATTTCTTTGATGAGCAACAACATCAAATGATAAAGTTATTTGAATTATACAATCATTTTCAAATTGTATTGTTGCCAAGTAAGTTGTAGGTGTTTCAACTTTAAATTTTTGACCTTTTTTCGGACCAATTCCGATTTCTCTTTCTTCAAAAACTTTTGTACATCTTCCTTGCACTTGTTTTGCTGGTCCAATGAGATTTACTAATGCAGTTAAATAGTATGGACCCATATCAATAACAGGTCCTCCTTCATTTTCTGCAAACCAACTTTCTGGATTTGGGTGGTAGGATTGAACTCCTGGAAATGCAAATATAGCATTTCCTAATTTAATATCACCAATCACACCATTATCAATTAACTCTCTAGTTTTTTGAATTCCTCCTCCTAAAAATGTATCTGGAGCATTTCCTATATAAAGATTTTTTTCTTTAGCTAATTCAAGTAATTTTTTTCCATCCTCAAAATTTACTGCCATTGGTTTTTCAGCATATGAATGTTTTCCATTTTCTAGAGCCATTTTAGAAACTTCGTAATGTGCTCCCGGGATCGTCAGATTTAGAATTATTTCAATTTCTTTATCTTTTAAAAGTTCCTCTACTGTTAAAGCTTCAATATTATAATGAATTGCACACTTTTTAGCTGCTTCCATATTTATATCTGCACACTTAACTATTCTAATATTATTAAAATATTCTTGAGCTCTAAAATAAGTTTCTGAAATATGACCACAGCCAATAAGACCGACTTTGAAAATTTTGTTCATAAAGGTTTATACACCTTGTCTTTGTTTGCCTTTTCCTTCTTTATAAAGTTTTAAAGCTTCTTCATTCTCTTTAGTTGTCGGAATTTCTAGTGTAGGGCTATCCCAAAAAGCTGATCCCTCAACCCATTTATAAGCATGAGTTTTAATTGAAATAACGTATGTTACATCGGATGCTTTTGCTCTCTTAAATGCAGCTTCAAGATCTGAAATTGAATTAACATGTTCAGATTTAGCTCCCATACTTTCTGCATGTTTTGCAAAATCAACATCAACTAGTCCAGGAGTATTAGAGCTCTTTAATAAGTTGTTATATTCTTTACCACCTTTAAATAATTGGAGTCGATTGATAACTGCAAACCCACCATTATCACAAACTATAATTATCAATTTGTTTTTTGTAATAACTGATGAATAAATATCTGTATTATTTAGAAGATAAGAACCATCTCCTACAAAAGAAATTACTTCTTTATCAGGATTAGCCATTTTTATTCCAAGCGCTCCAGAAATTTCATAACTCATACAACTAAAACCCCACTCTGTTTCATGAGTATTTAATTCTCTAGGTCTCCAAACTTGAACAACTTCACCAACTAAACCTCCTGCTGCAGTAACAGCAATATCTGTTGGGTCAGAGTTTCTATAAATCGCGCCAATTACCTGAACATAACTTGGAACTTCTTGATTTGTTGGCGCACTCTCTTTGTCTATATGTTCATTCCAGGATTTGAGTTCAGTTTGAGATTTTTTATTCCATTCTTCTCCAGCTTTCCAACTACCTAATGCTTGGGATAGCTCTGTTAATGAAACTTTAGCATCTCCAATGACCGCTTGCGCTAAATGTTTGTTAGCATCAAATCTTGATACATTTATTGAAACTAGTTTAAAATTTTCGTTTTCAAAATTTGCCCATGAACCAGTTGTAAAATCTGCAAGTTTGGTTCCAACTGCAATTGCTAAATCTGTTTCTTTTGCTAATGAATTTGTATTTTTTCCTCCTAAACCGCCAATCTGGCCTGCAAAATGAGAATGATCTCTTTTCATTGTAGAATATCCCATTACAGTTTGAGTAACTGGTATGTTGTGTTTAATTGCAAATTGACTTAACTCATCCATTGCATCTGAGTAAAAAACTCCACCACCTGAAATTATAATTGGATTTTTAGATGACTTAATTTTTTCTGCTGCCTCTTTAATTTGAAATTCATCCGGTCTTGGTCTTCTAATCGCGTGAACTCTTTCTTTAAAAAATTCTTCAGGATAATCAAAAGTTTGACCTTGTATATCTTGACTTAAAGCGATACATGCAGGACCACAATCTGCAGGATCTAACATTGTTTGAACTGCTGCCGGGAATGATTGAATAATCTGCTCTGGTCTGATTATTCGATCAAAATATCTTGTAACTGGTTTAAATGCATCGTTAGCTGTTATTCCTGGGTTATTAAAATGCTCAACTTGTTGCAATACTGGATCTGGCATTCTATTTGCATAAGTGTCTCCAGGTAAAAATAAAATTGGTAATCTGTTACTCATAGCAACTGCAGCAGCTGTAACCATATTTGTTGCCCCAGGTCCAACAGAAGATGTTGCTACAAAAATTTGTTGTCTTCTTTTCGCTCTAGCATATCCAATTCCTGTAAGTGCCATATTTTGTTCGTGATGCCCTCTATATGTTGGAAGTTCTTTTTGATTTTCCTCTAGTGCTTGACCTAAGCAAGCTACATTTCCATGTCCAAAAATTCCGAAGACACCCGGAAATAAAGGTTCTTTTTTACCGTTAATTAATATTTTCTGAGAAATTAAATATTTAACTATCGCATGAGCACATGTGAGGGTAATTTTTTTCATAAATATGTTTATCTTTTAATATGTATAATGTTTATATATAATTCTATTTATAAATTAAAAAACCTAATTAAGTAAACTTAAAAATAAATTCTATGTACGAAAAATTTGGACAATTCATTGACGGTAAATGGCAACAAGCTGAAAAAAAAGAAACTTACGACGTAATCAACCCTGCAACAGAAGAAGTAATTGGAAAAGCATCAAAAGCTTCATCTATTGAAGTACAAAAAGCATTAAAGTCTGCAGAAAAAGGTTTGGAAGTTTGGAAAAACACTGCGCCTTGGCAAAGAGCTTACGTACTTAGAAAAATTGCAGACATGATGAGAGAAAAAAAAGATGTTATAGCAAAATGGTTAACTCTTGAAGTTGGAAAACCTCTTGCGGAAGCAGTTGGTGAAGTTGGTGGTGGAGCTGATATTTTTGAGTGGAATGCTGAAGAAACAAAAAGAATTTATGGACAAACACAACAAAGTAGATTTCCAGATACTAGAGTTCATGTTTATTATCAACCTGTAGGAGTTGTTGCAGCTTTAGTTCCTTGGAATTTCCCAATAGTTTTAGCATCTAGAAAAATTTCTACTGCCCTAGCTGCAGGATGTTCTGTAATTTGTAAGCCAGATGTAATTACTCCTGGTGCTGTAATGGAATTAGTAAACATTTGTAAAGAAGCTGGAGTACCTGATGGTGTTGTGAGTCTTTTGTCAGGTGATCCTGCTGAAATATCAAATGAATTAATGGAGTCTGATATAATTAAAAAAGTATCAGTTACTGGATCAACTAGAGTTGGTAAAATTATTTTAAAAAAAGCAGCTGATAAAGTTCAAAGAGTTACTATGGAGCTAAGCGGACACTCTCCTTTTATTGTATGTGAAGATGTAGATATGAACAAAGTGGCTGATATAGCAATAACTGGTAAATTTAGAAATAACGGTCAGGTCTGTATTTCACCTAATAGATTTTATATCCAAGAAAACAGAAAAGAGGATTTTGTTAATGCTTTTATTGAAAGGGCAAAAAAATTAAAAATTGGAAACGGTATGGATGAAGGTGTGGATCTTGGACCTTTAACTACCGCTAAAAGATTGGAAGAAATAGAAAAACTAGTTGAAACTACTAAAAAAGAAGGAGCAAAAGTATTAATGGGTGGACAAAGACCTTCTGGTTTTAACAAGGGATACTATTATGAACCAACAGTCTTTGATGATGTTAAAGATAATTTTACAATTATGAAAGAAGAACCTTTCGGTCCACTAGTTCCAATTTTAACTTTTAAAACTTTTGATGAAGTAATTGAAAGAGCAAATGATAATGACTTAGGATTATGTAGTTATTTATACACTAACTCTATGGATAAAGCTCATATCGGATCTGAAAAATTAGAGTCTGGTTGTGTTGCAGTCAATACTGGAGTTGTTGCTATTGCTGAGGCACCTTTTGGAGGAATAAAACAAACTGGTTATGGTCGCGAAGGTGGTTCAGGGGCGATAAAAGATTATCTAAATGTGAAATACACTCACATGGGATTAAAAATCTAGAAAATGAGAAAAAATAAAATCAAACAAATGATGAAGGAAGGTAAACCTGTTATTAACGGCTGGTGTGCGATTCCGAGTACAGCCTCTGTCGAAGCAATGGCTCATCAAGGTTGGGATTCTTTAACTATTGATATGCAGCATGGTTTAGTTGACTACAGTAATGCACTTCCAATGCTTCAGACAATTTCAACAACAGATGTAACTCCTTTAGCTAGAGTTAATTGGAACGAACCAGGACAAATTATGAAAATTTTAGATGCTGGATGTTACGGAATTGTTTGTCCAATGGTAAGTAATAAAAAAGAGGCAGAGAATTTTGTTCAAGCTTGCATGTATCCACCTGATGGTTACAGAAGCTTTGGTCCTATTAGAGGTTTAATTTATGGTGGAGCTGATTATGCAGATCACGCTAATGAAGAAATACTAAAATTAGCAATGATAGAAACAAAGGAGTCTTTAGAAAATCTTGATGAGATAATGTCTACACCAGGTGTTGATGGTATTTATATTGGTCCAGCAGATTTAAGCTTAGCAATAGGTGAAAAACCTGGTTTTGATAGGTCAGAATCTACTAAAGCTTATTCTGAAATTTTAAGAATTCTAGAACATGCTAAAAAAAATAATATTTTTGCAGGAATTCATAATGGTACTACAGAATATGCTACTAAGATGATCGAAAAAGGTTTTGATTTTGTAACTATAGCTTCTGATTTAAGAGCTTTAAGTGCTGGCGCTAAAGCTACAGTTGATAAAATGAAAGGTTCTTTATCAAAAAAAGACGACAACTCTACTTACTAATCAAGTTGGTCTAAAAATTCCTCAAATTGTTTTTTTTCTAGATTAGACGATTGTTTTTTTCCTGGAAATTTTCCATTCATTGAATCTTTTTTAAAAGCCTTAAGAGCTTTTACTCTTTCTAGTTTTATTTCATTTCTAAGTCTCAATAAATTTCCATATGCTTTTGAATGTCTTGGGGGATTTTCTGTATCACCACAGATATCTTCCATAAATAAATACATTACATCAGCGTTTTTACCTGAACCTAATGAAACAGTAACTATATCTGTACGCTTTGATATTTCACCCATTACATTTTCAGGTATTACTTCACACTCAGCTGAAAAAGCACCTGCATCTTCTAATCTTTTAAACTTTTGAAAAAGCTCGTATGCTTCATCAGCAGTTTTACCCACAGCTCTTAAGCCACCAATCCAAGTAGATTTTCTTGGAACTAAACCTAAATGCCCCATTACTGGAACATCTTCTTTAGCCAGCATTTCAACTATATCCATACTTCTTGGTGTCATAACTGCATCCGCACCATTCTCCAATGCTTTAAAAGCTCCACGCATAATATCCTCTGCAGTTACAAACTCATTTAAAACTAAAGCAGCTGTTAAAAATAAATTTTTTGAACCTTCTCTTACAGGAATTACATTTTTTGCATTTGATATAATCATATCAAATCCTGCCTTTTCAGCTGCTTCGGCTTCTTCAACGCTATTCGCTGTAACTTGTGTAAATTTTCTTTTTCCTTTTGCTGCTTTTAAATCCCCGACAGTCAAAGTTCGTTTTGCTGGTTTAGCAGCCCAAGTATAGATATTCTTCATCTTACACCTTTATAGAGAACATCTCTCCTATCAATAAATTCCTCAAAAGTTTTAATGGTGATTACTGAAGGTAATATAAATATTGATCTTTTGTCTCTCTCATTTCTTATGATTCTAAAATAACCTTTTTTTATTGCTGTATCGATATAAACATTTGAGGTTAAATATGATTTCTCGATTACTTTAAGTAATTGATTTTTTGTAATTGATTTATTTTTGTAATAAGCAAGCATAACCATATGCAACATTATCCAATGTTGTGGGGTTAAAGAAAACCAATTCAATAACTCGTTAGCTAACCTTCCTTCAAAATCTCCAAGTGATATTTCTGCTAATTGAATTCTTTTTTGAGTAAGTTTTGGAATTTTTTTTTGTTCTTCGAAGTGCTTAGGATACTTGAACTGTCTTTTCATTTAAATAAATTTAAACTCATTGAGTTTTCTATTCAATACTATTTTTACTTAATAGTTCTTTATAAATGTTATTTACTCTATATACTTCAGTAGCAGTATTAAAATAACCTTCATATTCTATTTCTTCAGGTGTGACATCAAAATGATAATGTCCAGCGTCTTTATCATGTTCATAAGAATGAAAGTGAGTATGTTCGCCAGACTCTCTTAAATTTAATTCCCCTCCTGTAGGATCTCCAGTCCAAAGAACTGTATAACATTGTAACTTTGGACCAACAGGTTCATAAAATTGAAGAAAATCTTTTACACATTTCATTTGTTTTGGATCATAGTATTCATGTTTAATATCTTTATAATCTGGTTGAACATGAGATCTTACTTTTCCTTCTAGAATTCTAAATACACCTGCAAGAGCAATCTGTTCATTTGCTTTAAGATTTAAATTATTTGATAATGAAGACCTCATTGCTTGTGGCAATGAACCTTGATCTCCTGATCTTACTTTAATTTTTATTTTAATTACTTTTCCTTGTTTACCATCAGTATAATAAATGTTTCCAAGTCCACCATGTTTTCTTGCGCTATATTTTTCAACGATACATTTTTTATCAGGACTTACTCTTGCAATTATAGATCTAGACTCATCAGTAATTAAATTTTCATTAATTACTAATTCACCACAGTGACCTTCCAAACACGACATTGCACCAGATCCTGCACCTAAAGCATAAGATTTTTCTGATCCAATCATTTTTGAAATTTCTTCGTAATCAAATTCAGCACCAATAAAATTAGGATCGTGCATGTAAGGCTCTCCACCAACATCTATGATTTTTTGGTTACCGCTTATTCCTTCAGATGGACAATCCCATTCACGAAGATTAGGACAATCAACAACTTCGACTTCAACATTTTTAAAATTTTTAGAAAGTCCTTTTTTTAATGCACTCGCTATATCTTCCAGTGAACGATTTGTGAAAGTTCCTTTTTCTATTTTTAATTGCATAATGTTAATAAGCTATAATTTATTTTGCATATTGTCTATAGATAATATATATAATTTCTATACATAAATAATTTTAAAAAAGGTAACGATGATAAATAAAGATTTAAAAGTAGCTGTATTAGGTGCAGGTGCTATGGGATGTCTATTTGGAGGATTGCTAGCTGAAAAAGGTTTGAATGTAACTTTAATTGACGTTTGGAAAGAACATGTAGATGCAATTAACAAAGATGGTTTGAAAATGGATGGTCATGGTGGAGATCGTATAATTAAGGTTAATGCTACTTCGAATCCATCGTCTTTAGATAAAATGGATGCAGTTATTGTTATGTGTAAAGCAACTGCATTGGAACCAGCATTAAACAGTATTAAAAATATTATTGGTGAAAAAACAGTCTTCATGTCATTTCAAAATGGGATTGGTCATGAAGCAATAATTCAAAGTATCGTTGGAAATGAAAAGGTAATCGGTGGAACAACAACGCAAGCTTCAAATATTTTAGGACCAGGTCATATAATGAACCATGGTGCATTGCCTTCATGGATTGGTGAATATGAAGGAGGAATAACAGAGAGAATTACGGAAATAGCTGATACTTTTACTGCACATAATCTTGAAATGATTGCAGCTGAAGATGTAAAAAAAAGAAAATGGATGAAGCTTTTTGCTCTAACAGCAATTGGTCCCCTTTCAGCTATATTTGATCTGCATCACACCGATCTTTATGTAAATAATAAGGCTAATGATGTCTCAAGAGGACTTGGTAAAGAAATCATTTTAGAGACGAGAGAAGTAGCACTTGCTGATGGAGTTAATGTTTCTGAAGATGAATGTCTATTTATGTTCAATAAAATTGTAGATTCTATGCAAACTAACAAATCTTCAATGGCTTTTGATGTTCAGTACAAAAGAAAAACTGAAATTGATTTTATTAGTGGAGCAGTTTCTAAAATAGGAAAAAAACATGGGGTAAAAACACCTTTAAATGACCTGATGTATAAAATGATAAAGGTTAAAGAAGGTATGTACAGTTGATGTTTAAAATCAATCGATTAAAAAAAATCAAAAGTAATTTTCCTGTATTGGTTGGAGATAAAGTTGTTGAGAAAAATACTTGTAATTTATTAATTGATGAGATTAGTAAATCTAAAGCCTTTGACGACATGATTATGGGTGGTCGAAGCAGAATTAACAAAGGCTCAAAAAATTTTAAAAACTATATTAAATCTTCAAATAATTCTGCAAAACTATTTAAAATTTTTAATAGCAAAACATTTTATAAAAAAATTGAAACTCTTTTTTCTAAAAATTTTAAAGATGGATCTTGGACAAACACTCACAAACCAAAAATATTTAATCAAAAAAAATTTACTGTTAAAAAGAAACTAAATTCAAGCGAATTAAAAAAATTGTTAGGAAATAATTACACTAACCCAAAAGTTAATTTAGATATTGATTTTTCAGTTTCTAAAGGAGGATACAGATTACGTCCTCATAGAGATGACATCACAAGATTATACAATTTCTTAATTTACCTGACAGATATTCCAAAAAAAAATGGAGGATCACTTACGATTTATAGAAAAAAATCAAAGAAAAATTTAAGAAAAAGTTTCAGAAGATTTCCAAAGATGAGTGAATTGGAAGTGGTCAAAGCTTTCACACCAAAGAAAGGAAGTGTGGTATTTTTTCAATCAACACCAAATTCTTATCATGGAGTTAAGCGTTTTATAGAAAAAAACTGTCCAAAAAGATTTTTTATTTATGGAAGTTATGCTCTTAATAAGCCAGTTATTTGGAATTATAAAGGAACAGCTTACTATCCGCACATCATCAGTACCAAGAAAAGAATGTTAACTTCTTTTCATGACGCAAACTATTTAACAACTGCTCCTAAGAATTGATATTGTCACTAAATTCTACTAGTTTCTATTAATGGTAAATAATCTTAAAAACAAATTATTTGAACAAGGGTATTTGAAAGTAAAAAACGTACTTAACTTTCAAAGAGATTTAAAGCCAATCCTTAATGATATGGAATTTGTAATGGATTGTTTAATTCAAAAATTTGCAAAAAAAAAGGATGTAAAAAAAGTTCTTAATTTAGATTTTAAAAAAAAATATTCTTATATATCAAAATTAAAAATTGATGATTTAGATCAGTATTTTAATACTAGATTACCAAGAGATCACGTTAAGAAAGATAGTGATTATTTTGCTACTCAATCTTTATGGAATTTAATTAATAATAAAAACATTTTAGATGTTGTTGAAAAAATTTTGGGTAAAGAAATCATGTCTAATCCAGTACAAAATACTAGAATTAAACAGCCTGAAAAAAAATTGCCAAAAGGTTCTGTTTTTGATGGTTTAAGTGGACGAACACCCTGGCATCAGGATGCCGCTGTTCTCAATGCTAAAGGACAAAAATTAACCGACATGGTTACTGTATGGATACCTTTTACAAAAACTACTAAAAAAAATGGTTGCATGATTACTGTTAAGAAAATTAATAAAATGGGATTATTAAATCATATTGCTGGATATAGAGGGCAAGTAGAAATTAAAGACAGCAAATTACTGGATAAAATGCAACATATTCACTTAGAAGCAGATGTTGGGGATGTAATTCTTTTACACAAACATTCAATTCATTGTTCTCTACCGAACAGATCAAATGATTTTAGAATTAGTGCGGACCTTAGATATAATGTAGCTGGCCAACCTTCTGGAAGAGATCCGCTACCGAATTTCTATGTAAGAAGTAAAAATAAAAAAAATATCAAAATTCAGAATTTTAAACAATGGTTAGCACTCTGGGAAAAAGCAAAAGAAAAGTGTATTCCACGTAAATATGCTTTTAAATATCCTCTTCCTACTTTTAAAACAAATAAAAGGGATTTGTCTAAACTAATTTAAAATATCAATTATTAATTATGAAAATTTTGATAACTGAATTTATTAATAAGAATAGTTTAGAAGACTTAAATAATAATTTTGAAATCAAATTTGATGAAAAGCTCTGGGAAAAAGAAGAACAACTTTTAGAGATAATTAAAGATTATGATGGTTTAATTGTTAGAAACAAAACTCAGGTTAATAAAATAATTTTATCTAACGCAAGAAATTTAAAATTTATTGGAAGATTGGGTGTTGGTTTGGATAATATTGATACTGAATTTTGTAAAAGCAAAAATATTCATGTCCAACCAGCAACTGGTATGAATGCAGATTCTGTGGCAGAGTATGTAATTTCATCCTCGATGTCTTTGATAAAAAAAATTCCTATGTTTCATAATGGAACGGTCAAAGGTAATTGGCCTAGAACTACAATTAAATCTGCTGAAATTAATGAAAAATGTATTGGAATAGTAGGTTTTGGGACCATTGGTAGAAAGGTTGCAGACTATAGTTTGAAAAATGGCCTAAATGTTTTGGCTTATGATCCTTACATTAAAAAATTAGATGATAATGAGAAAAATTATAAATTATCTTCATTAGAAAATGTATTTAAAGATGCAGATATTATTTCTTTACACTTACCATTAAACGAAGAGACAAAAAATCTAATAAACAAGTCTTCATTCTCTAAAATGCAAAAACAGCCAATAATAATTAATACTTCAAGAGGTAGTGTTGTAAATGAGAATGATCTTATAGATGCTTATGATCAAAATCTAATTTCAGGATTTGCATTAGATGTTTTTGAAAATGAACCTATTAAAAAAGATTTATACGAAAGAATAACATCTGAAATGAATTGTATTTTAACACCTCATATTTCAGGTGTCACAACAGAGTCAAATATAAGAGTTAGTAATTTTATAGTTAAAAAAGCGATAGATTTTTTTAAGTAATTATCTCGTTTAACTTAACTACTCTTCCAAGTTTAATTGATGTCTCAGCAGCCTCTCCAACTGCAACAGCAATTAACCCATCATTCAAAGATACCTCTGGCTTTAATTTATTTTTTACTGCATTTAAAAAGGCTAAATGTTCATAATAAGTTGAACCATGATGATGTCCTGCTTCAAGTATTTTTGGATCCACACTAACACTTTCTTGTTTAGTTTTTCCGTCTCTCATACCAATTCTTACATCAGAAGTAGTTTTCCCAGACTCGTTTGAAGGAACTGAAGTTTCAATTTTACCAATATTTCCTGTTGCAGTTAACTCTTCTTGCATTTCAGAATTTTCGGCAAACATACAAAGCTCAAGCATACTTCTTGATCCATTCTCAAAATTAACAATTACATAAGCGTTATCAATAATATCTGGTTTTTTACCATCATACTCTTCATCTAAATGATTTACATCTTGCCCCCCACTCGCATAAACACTTACGGGCTCACTCTTAACAATAAAACGCATCAAATCAAAAAAATGACAACACTTTTCAACTAAAGTTCCTCCGGTATTTTTTTCAAATCTGTTCCAATCATTTACTTTTTTTAAAAAAGGAAATCTGTGTTCTCTTATCGTTAATGTTTTTAGGTCACCAATTGTTTTGTTGTGAATTTCTTTGATAAATTTTGAAACAGGAGGCATGTACCTATATTCCATTGCAGTCCAAAAAACTGAAGGGTAATTTTTAGTAAGTTTTTCTATTTCTAAACAATCTTTTGTCTTAGTGCACAAAGGTTTTTCAACCAATATATGTTTCTTGGTTTTAATTACATCTTTTAAAATTTGAATATGAGTAAAATTAGGAGATGAAATTATATAAACATCAACTAAATTTTCTTTGATCAGATCTTGATGATTTTTAAAGCAAATAACTTCTGATTTGAGTAATTCTTGGCACTGTTTCAAAGACTCTTCGTGAGGATCTGAAAGAGCAACTACTTGAGCTTCATCTATTAAAGATAAATTTAAAATATGTTCTCGAGCCATTGTGCCAGCTCCAATTATTCCATATTTAATTTTTTCCATATTTATTATTTATCAGTTTAATTAAATAAGTTTAATCAATTGTTAATCCACTTGGTACTTTTTCTGGTTTACCGAGGGGTCTTTGATTTCCACTTTTTCCAGTTAGAGATTGTAAAAAAGATAACAATTGATCAATTTCTTTTTCAGTTAAATCTATTGGTTTAATGTCTATACTCGAAATAATTCTATCCTGTTCTCTTTTGTCAGAAAAAGTTACAAAATCTATTTGCTCTAACCATGGAGCCTTAGGTAAATTTGCATATTGAGGTTTCCAATTTTTATTCATTACTACTGGATTTAAATGATGTTTAATTATGCCTTTAAGTGTTGGATAAGCACCATTATGACCATAAGGTGCAGTTAAAGAAACATTTCTTAGCGCAGGTGTTTTAAATTTATACATGTCGTCTAGATCATCTGTTTCAACCATTCTTCCAACATCACGTGCATAAGGATCAAAAGGTCTTGTCCTTCCAGGCCCAAATTGAGGAATTCCTATTGAATGAAATTTTTGATCAGACAATAAAGACCCAGAATGACATGAGCTACAATTAGCTTTACCATAGAATAAATTCATACCTGCAATCTGATTTGAATTTAAAGCTGATTTATTTCCATTTAAAAATTCATCAAATGGAGAGTCAAAAGAGGTCCATTCATGAATTTCAAAAGCTGCAATTGAATTTACTATATGTGTAATATTTATATCTAAAGCATTATCAACATCCTCAAATGCATGTTTAAACATTTCAACATACTCTGGAATTCCTCTTATTCTATGAGTGATTACAGGCCAAACTCTATCTATTCTCATACTGTCTTTACCAACTTTCGAAACAAGTCCTATAATTTCATTTTCACCTGGATTTCCAGCCATTTCAAATTGTCTTGTCATTGGAAATAAAGCTTGTACAGCAACTATATTATCAAGCCCTTTTGGAAGTAGTTCTTGCGCTGGGGTATTAAAGCCATTGCCAAATATATCAGATTTAGTCACTCTACCGTCATGAAGCAATGTTGTAATATCTTTAAATCCTAAATTCCATAATGCTAAAGCATTCCTAGGAATACGTTTTTTAATTTTATCATCCCCTGTTCCAGCTGTTCTTTCTAATCCAATACCATGTCCTCCTTCACCTATCCCTAATGAAAGTCCATCTGAACCACCTAGATCATGACTATGGCAGGTTGCGCAAGCAATGTTTCGATTTGCAGATAAAATTTTATCATGAAATAAAAGTCTTCCAATTTTAACTTTTTCTACATCAACTTCATGAAAATCTTCGCTCTTTAATGGTTTTGGTAAATCAATTGCGTAAGATTTATTTACTGAAATTAAAAATGGAATTATAAATATTATTATTTTTAAATGATTAAATATCTTTTTATACTGTTGTTTCTTCCATCCATAGTTTTTGCAGAAATAGAGAATGCTAGAGATTTGATGGAAGAAGGAAAATTTAAAGAAGCTATGGAAGAGCTTATGCCAGCAGCTAGATCTGGTAATGCAGATGCTGAAGAGCTTATTGGAATTATGTATGCTATGGGTCTTGGTGTAGAAAGAGATGATGTTAGAGCTTTTGAATGGTATCTCAGATCTTCTATGAAAGGTCATCCTGGCGCTCAATCTGGTGTTGGATGGTATTACGAAATTGGTAGAGGGCTTCCTGCTCCCGATCTTGTCAGAGCTTATATGTGGTATGGTTTGTCTGCTATTGGTGGAGACCCTGATGCTGCAATTTCTCAGGAAGAAGTTATTAAAAAAATGACTCCTGAACAAATTGAAAAAGCTCATATTCTCATAAAAGATTATAAATCTTGGATATATCCTTTTAGATAATAGGGCGAATAAATATCCGCCCTATTAAAATTATTTAGAAATTATAAATCTTTTTTATATGCACTAGATGCTTTTTTCTCAGCACTTGCTACTGCTTTAGTCAAAGCGTTGAAAATTTCTTTTCCACCTTTAACATTAGATTTAAACCAATCATAAACTGGGCTAGCAGCTTTTTTAAAGCTAGCTTTTTGATCAGGCGTTGGAACATATAAATCTCCACCACCTGCTACAAAGTCCTCATAAGCTTTGATTGATTTTCTCTTTGGAGAAGCAAAAGTTGCTTGCTGCAAAGCATAGAAACCATCTGTCACTACTTTTTTAAGATCTGGTGACATAGATTCATATTTTGCATTGTTCATCCACCATAATGCCCCCATGTATGCATGACCGTCTAAAGTAACATATTTTAGACCTGCATCAGGAAACTTCATGTTCATAATGTCAGTAATTCCATTTTTAGAACCTTCAACTACACCGGTTTGAAATGATGTAAATAATTCAGGCCATGGAATAGGAGTTGGAGATGCACCTAATGCTCTTACAAGTTCCTGGGGTAAATCAGCTACAACTGTTCTGATTTTTAAACCTTTCATGTCGGACGGATTTGCAATTCTTCTTTTTGTATTAGCAAAATTTCTCCATCCTCCAGTGTTTCCAATTGTCATCAATCTAATTGAATCATTAGAATCTTTTAGAGCCATTTTTCTCATTGTTCTTACAAAATCACCTTGCATTACATCTTCAGCAATTCTGTCATCGGCCATTAGATAAGGTAAATCTAAAACTTGAACATATGGAAATACACCTGCAGCACCTCCAGAAGTAGAAATGTAAATATCAATACTTCCATCAGATACTCCTTGTAAACACTCGGCACCTTTTGAACAAAGCTGTGTTCCTACAAATAGTTCTACAGCTATTTTTCCATTTGAAGCTGCTTCTACGTAGTTTTTAAATACTACAGCACCATCATAATCTTCATCTTGATCATTAGAGTTCATTGTCATTCTCAAGTTGTAATCTGCAGCTGAAACAGATGCAGTAAAACTGATTAAGAATAATAATGAAAAAAATGATTTTATTAATTTACTCATAATTATTTCCCTCTCTTTAAATATTTATGTATATAAACTATACTTAAATTGATTTAGAGAGTCTATCGAGTAGTAAAAAAAATATATTTATTTTGCAAAACCAGTAAGCAAAGGAATAGTCATCGAGATTGATGGAAAATAGGTTATTAAGAATATAACTATAGCCTCTACTGCTAAGAATGGCAATATAGCTTTTGCTATTGTTTCAACTCTTTCCCCAGATACAGAAGATGCAACAAATAAAACAAGGCCCATTGGTGGAGTTGCTAAACCAACAGTTAAATTAACAGACATTATAATTGCAAAGTGCACAGGATGAACACCTAGCTCAACAAATACTGGTCCAAGAATTGGTCCCAAGATAATTATCGCTGGACCTGCATCTAAAAACATTCCAACAACAAATAATAAAATATTTATAAGAAATAACAAAACATATGGATTATCAGTTAATCCCAAAACAAATGCAGCAAGATGCTCTGGAGCATGAGATAAACTTACAACTGTTTTAAAAGCCATCGCAGCACCAACTAAAAGAAGAACAACTGAAGATACCATTGCTGCTTTTGTCATAACCTTAGGAACATCTTTCCATTTTAATGATTTCAGAACAAATAGACCTATAAACATTGCATAAGCAGCTGCTACAGCTGATGCTTCAGTTGGTGTAAAAATTCCTCCAAGTATTCCACCTAAAATTATTACAGGTGTCATTAAAGGAAAAAAAGCTTTAAGAGATGCTTTGCCTCTTTGGCTCCAAGTAGTTTTTTTTGTTACAGCAGGGAAATTATATCTCTTAGCCATAAATTTTATTGTGATCATTAAGCTTACGCCAACTAAAATACCAGGAACTATTCCAGCTAAAAATAATGCAGCAACACTTTCACCCATTACATAGGCGTAAATAATCATAATGCCTGATGGAGGAATAATTGGTCCTATTACAGAACTGGCTGCAGTGATAGCTGCTGCAAATTTTTTTGTATATCCTTGTTTTTCCATCGCAGGAATAAGCATTGATCCAATTGCCGATGTATCAGCTACAGCTGAACCTGATAAACCAGCAAACAACATTGAGGTCAGAACATTGACATGAGCTAATCCACCTTTTAAGTGACCCATCATTGCTTGACTAAATTCAACTAATCTGTGAGTTATTCCTCCCCTGTTCATTAGTTCTCCTGCTAACATGAAAAATGGTATCGCCATCAAAGGAAAGCTATCTATTCCATTGTAAATATTTCTATAAAGCATAGCTCCATCTCTAGCTTGATCATTTAACCAAAGCAAAATTCCTGGTGCTGCCAACAGTCCAAAAAATACAGGTAAACCAATTAACAAAAATAATAAAAACAAAGGAAGAAACCAAACTAACATTATTGTGTCTCCAGTTTTTGTTTATCGTAATCTTCAGGCAAATCTAACTTTGTAAAATTTGTAAGAATATTTCTTAGAATTAATTCTATGTTTACAGAAATTAAAAAAATAATTCCTATTGGTAATGACATGTACATCCAAGCTAATTTTATTGGTTCTGCTTTTCCACCAATTAAATGAAAAGGAATTTTTATTGAAGAAGAATTAAATATCCACCCTGCATTAATATGTTTAAAACCTAATTCTAAACCTATTACTAAGACGAAAAGAGATACTATTAATAAAAATAAAGCTAATAATGTTGATATAAGTTTTGGTAAAAATCTCTCTAATAAATCAATAGAAACAAATCCACCCCATCTATAGGCGGAAGGTGCGATCAGTCCTGTCATCCATAACATTAAAAATCTAGCAACCTCATCAGGCCACGGCAGCGCATTATTTAATACATACCTAAAAAATACTTGTACTAAGATAACAATCACCATCAAAAGTATTGCTATCCATGCAAACTGTCTGCCAATTCTTAAAAAAAAAGTATTTATTTTTTCAAGGATATTAAAAACAAATAGGAGAATATTAATTGTCAAATTCACAGCTAAATTTATTTTAATTATTTAATAAATACAACTTTAATCAAAAAACTAATTTACTTTATAGAATAATTTTCGTATTAAAAATGCTCTCTAAAAAATTGATATATAATTATGAGTAATAAAAAAAAGATATTAATTATTCAAAAAGTCCATGAAAAAGGTATGGAATTAATTAACAATCATCCTGACTTTGACGTTGAGGTAACTGATGACACTTCAGTAGAAAATTTAAAATCAAAATTAAAAGATTGCGATGGTGCATCAATAAGAATTGCAAAGCTTCCTGGTGAAACCTTTGAAGAAGCAAAAAATTTAAAAATTATTTCAAGACATGGTGTTGGTTACGACAATATCGATTTAAAAAAAGCTAAAGAAAAAGATATTAAAATAGCAATAACAGCTAACGCAAATGCTGTTACGGTTGCAGAACATGTAATGTTCGTTTTGTTAAATATTGCAAAAAGAAAAGGCTTATTTGACAAAACAGTAAGAGATGGAAACTTTAAAGACAGAAATAAATTACCAAAAACAATAGAAGTTTGGAAAAAAAATTTTTTAATAATGGGGTTTGGAAGAATAGGAAAAGCTTTAATCAAAAGATGTCTGGGTTTCGAAATGAATGTATTTGTCTACGATCCATTTGTAGACAAAGATAAAATAGAAGAATTAGGTGGAAAAAAAGTAGATGATCTAGCTGAAGCAGTAAAAACTATGGATGTTATTTCACTCCATATGCCTTTAACGGATAAAACTGAAAATTTAATTAATTATGATTTATTAAAAACAATGAAAAAAACTTGCATTATCATTAATGCAGCAAGAGGTGGAATTATTCATGAAGAAGATCTTGATAAAGCACTCAATGAAAATTTAATTTTTGGAGCTGGAATTGATGTTTTTAAAAAAGAACCACCTGATGACAATAATCCACTTCTTAAAAATGAAAAAGTTTATTTAAGTCCACATACTGCAGCTTTTACCGATGAATGTATGACAAGAATGGGTAAAGAGACAATTCAAAATATTATTGATTTTTTTGAGGAAAAGTTAGAAAAATCTAAAATTGTAAAACTCTAATATGAAAATTAATTTAAAAAATTTTGGATTTTTAGAATTTTTAGTATCAGCGTCTGCAATCTTTGTAGTTGGTATGTTAATTTGGACAGCAAGTACAAGACCAGCTGTTGAAGCTAAAGCTAATTTAGTAAAAGAAAATCACAACAAAGTTGTTAATCTAATTAATGATGAAATTAATAAATGTGGAAATAATGATGAAGGTAAATTCACTGTTTGGGGTGATCCATGTAATGGTGAATGGATAGCTGAAAAAGTTGTTAATTATATCAATGAAAATTTAAAAATAGAAAATCCATTTTCTGATGACTCAAAAGTGAAAACTGATCCTGATCCAAGAATAAAAGCTGAAGGTAAAGCAGGTCAAGCCGTTGAAATGGGAGTGATCTTTGTAATGTCTTCGAATTTTTTACCTGATCCTGGTTCTGAATGGATTGTTGGCACTTGTTTCAAATCTCCTTGTGTTGCAGCAGGAAACAACGAACTTACTTCTATTTATAGATAATCAATTTTTAAAAATCTCTATATTACTGCTATTTAAGGTTTCAGTTAAATATTTATAACCAATCTTTGCATATTCAAAAGGATTTGCTTTTGCTGGATCTTGCTCAGCTTCAACTACCAACCAACCTGAATAATTTTTTTCTTTTAATACATCAAATAGTGGCTTGTAATCAATACAGCCGTCTCCAGGCACTGTAAAAGCACCCTCTAAAAATGCTCCTCTAAAACTTAAATCTTCTTTCAAAGATTTTTCTAAAACATTTTTTCTAATATCTTTGCAGTGCATATGAATAAGTCTTTCACTGAAATCTTTTAATATTTTTAGAGAATTACCCTGAGCAAACAACATATGGCCAGTATCTAAAGTAAGTTTAACACTGTCATCAGTATTTTCTAACAATCTTATGGTATCTTCCTCAGTTTCTATAACTGTTCCCATGTGATGATGGTAAGCAAGAGGCATTCCTTCATCTTCTAAATATTTTCCCATTTCAGAAATTTTTGAATAGTACTCTTTAGCTTCATCAAGATCCATTTTTGGTCTTGTGGAAAGTCTTCTGTTTGGATCTCCTTGGATCGAACCTGAAACTTCAGCAAAAACCATACAAGGTGAATTGCAATCTTTAAATAATTTTAGCTGATCTTTAATTAAATTTTTTTCCTCTGTAATGCTATTTTTTCTTAAGTTTGCTCCATACCAACCTGAGCAAAGATTTAAATTAAACTCTTTTAATTTAGGTATTAACTCCTCAGATGTTTTGGGGAATTTTCCTCCAGACTCAATTCCAATAAAACCTGCCTGACTTGCTTCTGACAAGCATTGTTCTAAAGAAGTATCACCTCCTAATTCTGGCATGTCATCATTACTCCATGCAATCGGCGCTATTCCTAATTTTACTGACATAAATAAGTCTTATATATATAAGTTTTAAAAATGAAATCTAAAAAATTAAAACTAGGTATCATTGGAGGTGGACCTAATTCCTGGATTGGTCACGTGCACAGAATTTCATCAAGGTTTGATGACAAATATGAAATTGTAGCAGGAGTTTTTTCAAGAGATTCAAAACAATCAACTTCGTTTGGAAAAAGCATCGGTGTGAGTGAAGATAGATGTTATTCAAATTATTTAACCATGGCCAACAAAGAAAGTCTTCGAAAAGATAAAATTGATGTTGTATCAATAATGACACCGCCAGGAAGTCATCAAATTATTGCTGAAAAGTTTATCGATAAAAACATTCATATAATTTCTGATAAACCTTTTGCCGCTGATCTGAAACAAGCAAAAAGTTTATTTAATAAAATAAAAAAAAATAAAAAAATTAAATATGCTCTAACACATAATTATTCAGCCTACCCCATGGTTCGAGAAGCCAAAGTATTAATTGAAAAAGGAAAAATTGGCAAAGTAGAAGATATTAATTTTGAGTATGTTCAAGACTGGAGTGAAGGAAAAACAATAAATAAAAAAAACTCTAGAAAAATGTTTCGTTGGAAACTTGATAAAAAAATTGTAGGCGTCTCTACAGTTTTAAACGAACTTGGGTCTCATGCTTGTCACCTTGCCGGTTATATGTCTGGATTAAAAACAAAAAAAGTTTTTGCTGATATCACTCAAGTATCAAAAACAGTTAAAATGGATAACAACGCTAAAGTATTAATTGAATTTGATAATGGTGCTAAAGGAATGTTTTGGACAAGTTGTACTGCAAGAGGTGGAGTTTATGGTTTAAGAATAAGAATTTTTGGATCTAAAGGAAGTTTAGAATGGGTACAAAATGATCCAACTTATTTAAAATATAATCCATCAAAAGGAGCTGTCAGAATATTAGAAAGAGGATTTCATGACGCAAGTTTTTCAAAAAAATTTTCTAGAATAAAATTTGGTCATCCTGAAGGTTATTTGGATGCTTTTTCTAACATTTATAGAGAGTTTGCTGAGTCATTAAAATCAAAAAAAAGAGTTTTTTATCCTAATGAAGATGATGGATATGAAACTGCTAAATTTATTGATGCATGTAAAAAATCTAGTAAATCAAAAAAATGGGTTAAACTATGATTAACGTTGCGTTAATTGGTCTTGGAAGAATTGGTCAAATGCATGCTGAGAACTTATTTTCTCATAAAAGTTTTAAATTAAAATATACTTTTGATATCAATACAAAACTTAATCAAAAATTATCGAAAAAATTTAACTCAACATCTATTAACAATCCTCAAATTGCTTTCAAAGATAAAAATATAGATCTAATATTTATTGCCTCAAGTACACCAACGCATATCAAATTAATTGAGGAAGCAGCTAAATACAAAAAGGTAATTTTTTGTGAAAAACCTTTAGATTTAAATATTGATAAAGTTAACAAATGCCTAAGAAAAATAAAAAAACTAAATCCAAAAATACAGTTGGGATTTAATAGAAGGTATGACCCGGGTCATAGTTCGTTAAAAAAAGAGCTTCAAAAAGGAAAAATAGGACGGCTAGAAAAAATTGTAATAACAAGTAGAGATCCTGCCCCTCCTCCTTTAAGTTATTTAAAAGTTTCGGGAGGTATATTTAAAGACATGATGATACATGACTTTGATTTAGCTAGATTTTATTTAGAAAAAGATGAAGTGAGCTCAATTTTTTCAACAGGAAGCAATATTTCTGACAAAAAATTTGATAAAATTAAAGATTATGAGCTTGCCTCATGCATTTTAAGATCAAAAAAAGGTGTGCAATGTATAATTGCTAATTCAAGACATTGTAGTTTTGGCTATGATCAAAGAGTAGAGTTGTTTGGATCTAAAGGAATGTTGATTTCTGGAAATAAAAAAGAAAACGAGACGGAAATATTTACCAAAAATAACACTTCTCAAAAAAAACCTCTTCTTAATTTTTTTATTGATAGATATGTTGATGCATACAAGCTTCAACTGGATGAACTGGCTAGATATACAATTAAGAAAAACAAACCCATATCTAGTTTTGAAGATGGAAGAAGAGCTCTTATCATCGCTAATGCTGCATCAAGTTCTTTGAAACAAAAAAAACAAATTAAAATAAAATTTTAATACAACTAAAAATAGAAAATCTACAATAATTATAAACTGTATATAAAACCTATACATTTTAAAGTTGTCATCTTTACAACCTAGTTTTTTTTATGTTAACGTCCGCGCATTAAAAGTTAACTTTTATTTAAACGAGAGGGAAAAATAATGAAAACATTATATAAATCATTATTAGCTTTTGTTGCTTGGGTTATGCTTTCAGTGTCTGCTTTAGCGGTAGATGTGATCGTTGTATCTCACGGACAAGCTAATGACCCGTTTTGGTCTGTTGCTAAGAATGGTGTAGATAAAGGATGTGCAGATATGGGAATATCTTGCAAGTACACTGCACCTGCTACTTTCGACATGGTTGAAATGGCTAAATTAATTGACAACGCAGTTTCACAAAAACCAAAAGGTATTGTGATTACTCTTCCAGATGCTGCTGCTTTAGGAAAATCTGTTAAAGCTGCTATTGCTGCTGGTATTCCAGTAATTTCAATGAACTCTGGTTCAGATGACTTTGCTTCACTAGGTATCAGTGCTCACGTTGGACAAACTGAGTTTGAAGCTGGTGTAGGTGGCGGACAAAAAATGAAAGCTGCTGGTGGTAAAAAAGCACTATGTGTTAACCACGAAGTTGGAAACGTTGCGCTAGACAGAAGATGTGCTGGATTCAAAAAAGGTTTTGGTGGATCAGTTGACATCTTAGGAACTTCTAATGACCCAACAGAAATTCAAAAAGCTGTTGCTGCTAAATTAGGTGGTGGATATGACACTATCCTAACTTTAGGTGCTGGTCTTGCAGGTGAAGCTGCTCTTAAAGCTTTAGAAGCTGCAGGAAAAGTTGGTTCTGTTAAACTTGGTACATTCGATATGTCACCAGGAATGTTAAAAGCTGCTGCTGCAGGTAAAGTAGAGTTTTTAATTGACCAACAACAATACCTACAAGGTTACTTACCAATAGCAATTTTTGGTCAGTACATGAGATATGGAACTATGCCAGCTGGAGTAGTTATGACTGGTCCTGGTTTCGTAACTCCTGATAATGCTGCTAAAGTAATTAAGTGGGCAGCTCAAGGTTACAGATAAAAAATACTTTAAAAGGCCTAGCTAACTTTTAGTTAGGCCTTTTTTCTAAACAAAATTCAAAACAAAATGTCTGACAAAGCAAAAAGTATCGCATCAAAAAAAACTTCAGGTCAAGACGAAAGACTTAAAGAAGTATCAAAACTAAGATTGCTTTTAAATAGACCTGAATTAGGTGCTGTTGGTGGTGCAATTTTAGTATTCATATTTTTTGGAATAGTTGCAGGTGACACTGGAATGTTCAGTGCATATGGAACTCTTAACTTTTTAGATGTTTCTGCAAACTTAGGAATAATTGCAATTGCAGCAGCAATGCTAATGATTGGTGGTGAATTTGATTTATCAATTGGATCAATGATTGGTTTTGCAGGAATTTGTATAGCAATACCTGCTATTTATTGGGGTTGGCCTTTATGGATAAGTATTATTTTTGCTTTTGCTATGGCAGTACTGGTTGGTTATTTCAATGGTATCCTTGTTGTTAGAACAGGACTTCCATCTTTTATAGTAACTCTTGCAATGTTGTTTATTTTAAGAGGAGCAACATTAGCAATTACAAGATTAATTACAGGGAGAACTCAAGTTCCTGGCTTAAGAGTTTTAATTGAGAATGATCCAATCGCGTGGATGTTTGCAACTGATACTTTCAAATGGTTGTTTACTTGGTTAGGTTCAATGAATTTAATCGCATTAAGAACTGATGGAACTCCATTAGCTACTGGTATTCCTCCTTCAGTAATATGGTTTATTGCAGCTACACTTTTTGCAACATGGATATTGATGAAGACTAGATATGGTAACTGGATCTTTGCATCAGGAGGGGACAAGAATGGTGCAACAAATGTTGGTGTGCCTGTTGGAAGAGTTAAAATAAGTTTATTTATTGGGACAGCAGTTGCAGCAACTATTTTTGCAACTATTCAAGTTTTAGATGCTGGTTCTGCAGATACTATGAGAGGAAATTTAAAAGAATTAGAAGCAATTGCAGCAGCAGTTGTTGGTGGTTGTTTATTGACTGGAGGATATGGTTCTGCAATTGGTGCAGCTTTTGGTGCATTAATATTTGGAACTGTTTCAATGGGAATATTTTATACAGATGTTGATACTGATTGGTTTAAAGTGTTTTTAGGAGCAATGATGTTGATTGCTGTAGTGTTTAATAATTACATTAGAAAACGAGTAACAGAGACAAAATAATGTCAGAAAATTTAATTGAATTTAACAACATTAGTAAATTTTTTGGAAAAGTGATTGCTCTTAAAGATGTCACTATGAAATTAAAAAAAGGTGAGATCATGTGTTTACTTGGTGACAATGGTGCAGGAAAATCTACATTAATTAAAACTTTAGCAGGTGTTCATAAACCTGATGAAGGTGAGATAGTAATTGAGGGTAAAAAAACTGTTTTTGACTCACCTAAAGATGCCTTGGATATGGGAATTGGAACTGTTTACCAAGACTTAGCTTTAGTTCCATTAATGAGTGTCACAAGAAACTTTTTTATGGGAAGAGAGCCATTAAAGGGACTACCTTTTTTAAAAACTTTCGATATTGAAAAGGCAAATCAAATTGCTGCTGAAAGAATGGGTCAAATTGGAATTGACGTAAGAGATCCTTCTCAAGCAGTTGGTACAATGTCAGGTGGTGAAAGACAATGTTTAGCAATATCAAGAGCTATATATTTTGGTGCAAAAGTTTTAGTTTTAGATGAACCAACTTCTGCACTTGGTGTTCATCAAGCATCAATGGTTTTAAAATACATTGTTAAAGCAGCTTCACAAGGTTTAGCTGTAATTTTAATTACGCATAATGTTCACCACGCATATCCTGTGGGAAATAGTTTTACTGTTCTTAATAGAGGTAAAAGCTTAGGAACTTTTAATAAAAAAGATATTAGCCGAGAAGAGCTATTAGGAATGATGGCTGGTGGAGAAGAGCTAGATAAACTTGAAGTTGAATTAAAAGAGATGGATAGACTAAGTAAAAATTAGTTAATCATTTTCAAACCATATTAATCCTAAATCATTTTTAACAAATGCAAATTTTGTTATAATTTAAATATAAAAAAGGAGGAATAATGAAGTTTGTTGTACTAGGTAAATACTCAACTCAAGGTCTTGCTGGTTTCGTTAAGAACCCTTCAGATAATAGACAAGAGGCTGCAAAAAAAATAACTGAAGCTGCTGGTGGAAAACTTATAGAAATGATGACTCTAAGAGGAGCATATGATTTCATAGCTATTATTGAAGGATCAGATTTTGAAACTATGGCAGGTATGAAGATGTTAATGCAATCAACTGGCACAATTGAAGACATGAATATCATGGAAGCTGTTGATTTTAACAAAGCTGCAGAAAAAGCTGCAAAAGCTGCATCTTCTTATCGACCAGTTGGAAAATAAAACTTTAATGAAAGGTTCTAAGACTAGAAGTTAGTATTTTTTTTTATTAAGATAAAAATAATAAAAAAAAAATGCTTATAGATAGTTTCGGTAGAACATTTCCATATATAAGACTTTCAATTACAGATGTTTGTAATTTTAAGTGTGGGTATTGTTTACCTAATGGTTATCAAATCGATAAAAGTGACAATAGAAAATTTCTTCATCTTGATGAAATAAGACGTCTCGCAAAAGTTTTTTCAAAATTAGGTGTAAATAAAATAAGACTTACTGGCGGTGAACCAACAGTAAGAAATGATTTTTTTGAAATAATTAAAATCTTAAAACATGAAGCTGGAATAAAAAAAGTTGTAATTACCACAAACGGTTATCATTTAGACAAAAAAGCAAAGATGTTAGTAGATAGTGGGATAAATGGTATTAATATTAGCATTGATAGTCTGGATAGAAATACATTCAAAAATGTTACAGGTCATGATCGATTACCAGAGATTTTAAAAGGAATTAATATCCTTCAAGATTTAAATTTTGAAAATATTAAGATTAATGCAGTTCTTTTAAATGGAATAAATGCATCAGACAAAGATTTTGAGACTTGGGGAGAATTTATTAAAAAGAACAAAGTAGATTTTAGATATATAGAATTAATGCAAACTGGAGATAACCTGGATTATTTTAAAAAATACCATGTATCTTCAAAAATCTTCAAAGAATATTTAAATAAAAACAATTGGATTTACCAAACCCTAGGTAAGGATGCAGGACCGTCATTAAATTATATCAATCCAGAATATAAAGGGAAATTTGGAATTATAGCACCCTACTCTAAAGATTTTTGTAGAAGTTGTAATCGATTAAGAATTACATCAAGAGGAGATCTTAGATTATGTCTATTTGGCAATACCGGAATAAGTATAAGACATTTATTGCAAAAAGATGATCAAATAGATGAATTGCAAGATCTCATTATGGGACAAATGAAATTTAAAAAAGAGTCACATTATTTAGAACTTGGTGAAACTGGTTTAACTAAAAATTTATCTACTACAGGTGGCTAATGTCAAAATTAAAAATTATAAATAAAGAAGATCTTAAAGATTGGGCGAAAGAAATATTTCAAAAAAATTCTTTTAATATGATTGATGTTTCTTCAAAAAAAGAAACCTTTAGACGAGCTCTAGCATCAGGTAAAATTTATGTTGGAAAAGAAGTTTTTGATTTAATTAAAAATAAGAAGATGCCTAAAGGAGACCCTATTACTTTAGCTGAGGTATCTGCTGTATTGGGTGTAAAAAAAACAAGTGAACTTATTCCTTTATGTCACCCACTTCCAATTGACCATACGGCTACTAAAATAATTATGAATGAATTAGACAGTTCATTAGAAGTTTTTTGTGTAGTTTCTGCAGTTGCAAAAACAGGTGTTGAGATGGAAGCTATAATGGGAGTTAACTCAGCATTAATTACAATTTATGATTTAAGCAAAATAGTAAATCCACATCTTAAAATCGATAACGTAAAATTATTAATTAAAGAAGGTGGAAAAAGTGGATTGTGGAAAAACCCTGATGGGCTACCAGATTTTTTAGAAAATATTTTTTAATGAAAATATCAGTTGAACTTTTTGGCGCAGCTAGAGAATTTAGTACTAAATCACATTTAGATTTTGAATTAATTGAAAATTCCTCAATAAAAGATCTTAGAAACCAAATGATAGAGTTTATTGATATGAAATTTAAAGGAAATGAATCTTTCAAAAAAATTATAAAATCATCAGCTTTTTGTTCGTCTGATGATAAAATTGTCTCAGACAATTATAAAATAGTTAAAAAACAAAACTTTAGCATTATACCTCCTATAGGAGGCGGTTAATGCTACACACCAAAATTATTGATACTTCAAAAAATGAGAAGATTGAGATTTCAAAAGCAGAAAATTTTTTAAATCAATCTAAATTTGGTGCTGTAATATATTTTGTTGGTACTGTAAGAGATTTAAATGAAAATAAAACAGTTACTGGTATTACCTATGATGCCAAAGAAAGTATGGTTATCAAAAGTTTTGAAGAAATTTATGAGGAAGCAGATAACAAGTTAAATATTAAAGAAAAAGCTGTATTTATTGAACATGTTAAAGGTTATGTGGGTTTAAAAGAAAAAAGCATTATTATTGGTGTAGCTTGCAAACATAGAGATCAAGCTTTTGTGTTATCTAGATATATAATTGAGGAAATTAAAAAAAGATCTCCGATTTGGAAAAAAGAACATTATCAAAATGAGGATAGTGAGTGGTTGAAAGGAGTATCTCTAAACAATTAAAATGATAAAATTTAAAAATTCAGAAATTACACCAGAAAGTATTTATAAAAAAAGAAGGTCTTTCATTAAATCTATAGGTCTTGGAGCAAGCTCACTAGCTATGTCTACTATGCCATTTGTAAATAAATCTTTTGCAAGTGAAAGAGATAAATTAACAAGTTATAAAGATATTACGACTTATAATAATTATTATGAGTTTGGAACATCAAAGAGTGATCCTCATAAAAATTCTCAAATATTTAAAACAACCCCTTGGGAAATATCTATTGAAGGAGAGGTTGAAAAACCAATTAAATTATCAATGGAGGAAATATCGGAAATGTTTGTTTCTGAGGAAAGAATATATCGTTTAAGATGTGTTGAAGGTTGGTCAATGGTAATTCCGTGGATGGGTTTTTCCTTAAGCGAATTGCTATTAAAAGTTAATCCAACTAATAAAGCAAAATTTGTTGAATTTGAAAGTGTATACGATCCTGAGCAGATGAAAGGTCAAAGATATCCTGTTTTGAACTGGCCGTATAAAGAAGGTTTAAGAATTGATGAAGCTATGCATCCTTTAACAACAGTTGTGACAGGTTTATATGGTAAAAAACTCCCAAATCAAAATGGAGCACCACTTAGAATATTTATTCCATGGAAGTATGGTTTTAAAAGTGCCAAAGCAATTGTTAAAATTAAATTTGTAGAAAAAATGCCTACCTCGTCCTGGATGTGGGCTTCTCCTAGAGAATATGGGTTTTACTCAAATGTTAATCCTAATGTTGATCACCCAAGATGGTCCCAAGCAACTGAAAGAATAATTGGTGAAGGTGTTTGGGCGCCTAGAGTAAAGACCTTAATGTTTAATGGTTATGGAGATGAAGTTGCAAGTCTTTATAGCGGTATGGACTTAAAAAAAAATTATTAAATTAAATTGAGAAGCTATTCTAAAATTATAGTTTTTTTTCTCTCGCTTTGGCCAATCTATTTAATTACTTATCAAATAGTTTTTAATCAATTAGGGCCAGAGCCTGTGGATAGAATTATTAATCACTTTGGAGAATGGACGTTGATATTTATTCTTTTAACTCTTTCAATGACACCACTTAAGAAAATCACAAAATCAATAGAGTGGATCAAGTTTAGAAGAATGCTTGGTTTGTTTACTTTTTTTTATGCATCTGTTCATATGTTAAGTTACGTTGGTTTAGATTACAGATTTGATTTTGAACCATTGATAAATGATGTTTTAAAAAAGAAGTTTATTTTTATTGGTTTTTCAGCTTGGCTGTTATTAATTCCACTTGCTGTAACATCATCTGAGAAAATGGTTAGACTGTTAAAAAAAAATTGGAAAAAAATTCATAGATTAATTTATATAATTGGGATTTTTGGGGTACTTCATTATATTTGGCTATCAAAAACAATATTTTTTAAACCACTTATATTTTTAATACTTTTAATAATTCTTTTACTTTTTAGGATTAAAATTACTAAATCAGTTTCTAAAATCTGAAACTTTATCGAAATCTTTAAAGGATTTAAGGCTGCTTGTATTAATAAAATTTGTTCTATTTTTAAGCCTTTTAACCATAAATTTTGCGCCAAACTGACCTTTAATATTTTTAAATTTTTTTATCAAAGAAATATCAAAACCAATGGGATTACCTAATCTATTTTTATATTTTAATGCGTGAACTAAAAATTTTTTAGTTTTTATAGATCTGCAAATTTTATTAATGTCTGATTGTTTAACAAATGGCATATCAGACTGAGCTACAATAAAGCCCTTATCATTTTTAGATACTTTTTTTAATCCCATTTTTATGGAAGAGGCCATTCCTTTTTTATAGTTTTTGTTATAGGTAAAAATAATTTTTTTATTTTTTTTAATTATTTTTCTTACTTCTTTATATTGATGACCAAGAACTATAATAATTTTATTTGCTTTACTTTTTTTTAATACATTTAGTGAATAATTAATTAGAGGTTTATTTTTATATAATTTAATAAGTTTATTTTCTGATTTCATTCTTTTGGACAAACCAGCGGCAAGTAATATAACTTTAATCACTTTTTATAAGTTTCAGAAACTAATTGAGCTATAATAGATAAAGCAATTTCTGGAGCAGATTTACCTCCAAGTTTAATACCAATTGGTCCATGAATTGAATTGATTTCATCATTAGTAAATCCAGCCTCACTTAATCTTTGACATCTATTTTCGTGAGTTTTTTTACTACCAAGTGCTCCGATATAATAAAATTTATTCTTTAGAGCGAATTGTAAAGCAGGATCATCTATTTTTGGATCATGTGTTAAGGCTATTAAGGCTGTATTTGAATTTGTCTCAATTTCTTCAAAAGCCTCTTTTGGCCATTTATTAATAACTTTAATATCAGGAAATCTTTGCTCAGATGCAAAATATCCTCTTGGGTCTATGATACTAATTTCAAAATTTAAACTTTTTGCAAAATCAACTAAGTATTGCGCAATATGTACAGCACCAACGATAATTACTTTTATAGGTTTTATATAAGTTTCAACAAAAATCTCTGAATTTTCTATAACCCCATTTTTTTTTGATTTAAAAAATTTTTCTATTTCGTTTGTGTATTTTGAAAACTCTCCTTCTGGAGAAGTTCCAGGTATATAAATCTCACTATTTCCGTTTTCTAAATTTGTAAGAATTGCAAACTCAGTTTTTGATGATTTTTTTTTTAAAATTTCTTCAAGTGTTTTAAGTTTCATTAATGTATCTGCTCAATATATACTGCAATTTCTCCACCACATGCGAGTCCCACTTCCCATGCACTCTCGTTTGAAACTTTAAATTCTATTTTTTTACAAGGCTTGTTATCTTTAATTAATGACAGGCATTCACTTACAACTGCAGACTCAACACATCCGCCAGAAACAGAACCTGAAAAATCTCCCTTTTCATTGACAATCATTCTGCTACCAACTTGTCTCGGTGATGATCCCCAAGTTTGAATTACTGTTGCTAAAACTACTTTTTGATTAGCTTTGATCCAATCTTGAGCTTCGTCTAAAATTTTCTCATCAAATGAATTTTTCATCTGATAAAATATAGTTTTTAACTAACAAGCATCAACGGCTTTTTTAGCCTGCGTGACAACTAAACTAGCTCTATACTCTGCGGAAGCATGGATATCTGAGTTCATATCAGAACTATCAAGATCCATTCCATCTATTGATGAAGAAGAAAAATTGCCTGAAAGTGCTTTTGCCATTTCTTTATCATTATAAACACATGATTTTGCACCTGTAACAGCAACGTTTACATCACTTTTATATTTTGCGATATACACACCTACAACTGCATACCTGGATGCAGGATTAGGATGTTTTTGATAGCTTGATTTTTCTGGTATCTGAAATTCTACAGCTTCAATTAACTCACCTTTTTTTAATGCTGTCTCGAACATTCCTTTAAAAAACTTTGACGCTTCAATTTTTCTTTGGTTAGTATGTATTGTAGCGTTTAAAGCTATACATGCAGATGGATAATCAGCTGATGGATCGTTATTTGCAATTGAACCGCCTATCGTTCCTCTATTTCTTACTTGTGGATCACCAATTCCTTCAGCCAAACTAGACAATGAAGGAATTGCTTTTTTAACATCTTTAGAATTGGCAACTTCAACATGTTTAGTTGCAGCTCCTATTGTAACTGATTTACCACTTACTTTTATTCCACTTAATTTTTTAATATTTTTTATATCAATTAAATCCTTATAAGTGGCTAACCCTAACTTCATTGAAGGAATAGTAGTCATCCCTCCTGCTAAAAAAGCAGAACCAGATGACGCAAGTTTAGATGCTTCTTTACTATCTTTTGCTGAATGATAATTAAATTCTTTCATAAACCTCCTATGCTGCTTTTGAGTTAGATTTTTTTAGATTTTTACAAGCCTTCCACACTTTTTCAGCCGTAGCTGGCATAGTAACTTCCTGTCCACCTAAAGCATCAATTACAGCATTCATTACTGTTGGTGGTGCTGCTATAGCTCCAGCTTCTCCACAACCTTTAACTCCCAAAGGATTTGTGGTTGCATGTGTGCAAGTATATCCAATATTGAACTCAGGAAAATTATCTGCACGTGGCATCGTATAATCCATATAAGATCCTGTCATCAACTGACCAGTCTCATCATACTCTGCATTTTCATACAATGCTTGACCTATACCTTGAGCAAGACCTCCATGAACTTGTCCCTCTACAACCATTGGATTAATTATTCTTCCAAAGTCATCACAAGCTGTATATTTTTCAAGCTTCACATGTCCTGTTTCAGGATCTATCTCAACTTCTGCAATATGTGTCCCTGCTGGAAAAGAAAAGTTTGAAGGGTCATAAAAAGAAGTTTCTTTTAAACCAGGTTCGTCACCTTCTGGTAATGGAGATTTCATTTCATCTCTAACACCAGGTAAATAACAAGCAAAAGCTACTTCTCCTATTGTTTTCTTTTTATTCGATTTAGAAACAATAAATTCACCATCTTTAAACTCAACATCTTCAGGATTTGCCTCTAACATTTTTGCTGTAACTCTTTTACCTTTTTCAACTATTTTTTTACAAGCATTAACAATAGCAATACCACCCACAGCTAAAGATCTAGAACCATAGGTTCCCATTCCAAATGTTCCTTTATCTGTATCTCCATGAACAATGTCTATATTTTCTATTGGTACACCTAACTCATCCGCAGCTATTTGAGCAAAAGTTGTTTGGTGACTTTGTCCATGGCTGTGTGAACCTGTATAAACAGTGACTTGTCCCGTCGGATTAAATCTTACTTCTGCAGACTCCCATAATCCCACTCCGCATCCTAAAGACATTACTGCAGCAGAAGGAGCAATACCACATGCTTCAAAATAAGAGGTGACACCAATACCTCTTAGCTTGCCTTTAGCTTCAGACTCTCTTCTTCTTGTCTCAAAACCTTTATAGTCTGCCATCTGTTTAGCTTTTTCCATTCCAGCAACATAATCTCCAGAATCTACTGTATGAACTAATGTCTGTTTAAAAGGGAATGCCGTTGGGAAATTTTTAATTCTAAGTTCAGTTTTATCTATCCCTAATTCCATAGAAGCTTTTTCAACTAATCTCTCAATTGTGTATGTAGCTTCAGGTCTTCCTGCACCTCTATAAGCATCTACTGGAGCTGTATTTGTATATACAGCTTTGACATTTGTATAAGCTGCTGGAATGTCATAAACTCCAGTTGCACAAGGTCCAAATAAATAAGTTGGTGTCACTGTGCCAAATACTCGAGCATAAGCTCCAAGGTTTGCTATGGTTTCATTTTTAAAACCAAGAAACTTTCCATCTTTAGTAACTGCTAATTCTGCATGAGTTACATGATCTCTTCCATGTATGTCTGTTAAAAATGATTCTGATCTTTCTGCAACCCACTTAATAGCTCTATTAATTTTTTTAGCTGCCCAGCTACAAACAATATCTTCGTTATAGACATTAATTTTTGAACCAAAACCACCACCAACATCTGGAGCTACAACTCTTAACTTATGTTCAGGAGCTACATTTCCAAAAGCAGACATTATCAATCTTGATAAATGTGGATTTTGACTTGTTGTATATAAAGTAATCTCTTCAGATGCTGCGTTGTAATCGGCAACACATGCTCTTGGCTCCATTGCATTTGGAATTAATCTATTATTAATGATATCAATAGAAATTACTTTATCAGCCTTATCAAATGCTTCTTTAACTTTTTGTCTATCCCCTAGTAGCCAGTCAAAACAAAGATTTTTATCAATTCCTTCATGGATAGTATCTCCATTCATAGCTTCTGCAGTACTTGTTACTGCTTTTAATACTTTATAATCAACTTCAACTTTTTCCGCAGCTTCTTTTGCTTCTGCTAAGCTTTCAGCAATTACAATAGCAACAGGGTCTCCAACAAAATTTACATTATCTTTAGCTAATGGTGGATTTCCAGGACATTTCATTTCTGTGCCATCCTCACTTCTAATTGCCCAACCCGCAATCAAACCTCCAATTTTATCATCAGCTACTTCTTTACCAGTAAGTACACTTACTACCCCTGATGATTTTAATGCTTTATCAATATTTAATTTTTTTATAGATGCTCTTGCATGTGGAGACCTAACAAAAATCGCGTAAGTTTGATTTGCTAAATTAATATCTGCTGTATATCTGCCTTTACCAGTTAAAAATCTTTTATCCTCTTTTCTCTCAACCCTAGAACCTACTAAACTTGCCATTTTCTTTTTCCTCCTTAAAATTACATTTTTGTTGCTGCTTCTTTAACCGCGGCAACTATATTTTGGTATCCAGTGCATCTACAAATATTTCCCTCTAACCAATCTCTAATTTCTGTATCTGATGGTTTTTTATTTTTTTGTAGAAGATCAATTGCACTCATAACCATTCCTGGTGTACAAAAACCACACTGTAAACCGTGAAGTTTTTTAAATGCTTCTTGCATTGGATGCATTTTTCCATTTGTTTCTAAACCTTCAATTGTTGTAACTTTTGATCCATTAACATCAGCTGCTAAAGCCGTACAACTTTTTAAAGAATTTCCATCAACATGAACTACACATGCTCCGCATTGACTAGTATCACATCCGATATGTGTACCCGTTAGCTGTAAATGCTCTCTTAAAAATGTAGATAGTAAAGTGTTATCAGGAGCTTCTTTTTCAACTTTTCTTCCATTAACTTCTAATGAAATTTTACCCATAATCTCTCCTTATAAATAATATTAAGATTTAATCATTTTGAGAATATGAAGGCAAGTGTCAAATTGAACACTACTTGGACTAGAATTTTATTTTAAAAACATCCAATAAATTAAGAAGATTCCAAGAACTACTGCGGCAGTTAAATAACCATAATCAATTTTTGTTTCGGGGGTTTTTGGATCAGCTGTTGATGAGTTTTCTTTTTCTTCAACTTTTTCAGAAGAAATTAATTCTGAAAATTTACCAAAAAAAATATCTGCCATCTTTTTTGCTGTCATATCAATAAGTCTTGAACCTACTTGTGCAATTTTACCACCTACTTGTGCTTCAACAGAATAAATTAAATTTGTTCCTTTGTCTGTATCTTCAAGTTTAACCTCAGCTTCTCCTGAAGCAAAACCAACCAAAGAATTTCCAGATCCTGAAATCTTGTAGCTGTTAGGAGGATTTAAATCTTTCAATTCTATATCACCAGAAAATGTAGCATTAAAAGGTCCAATTTTATTTGTGGCTTTTGCAGAAAATTCTGTATCAGATTTTTTATTAAATTCTTCACATCCAGGAATAGCTTGTTTTAATATTTCTGGATCATTTAAAGCATCCCAAACTTTTTGTTTTTCTAAATTAATTTTATAAGATCCTGTTAATTTCATAAATTAAACATATAATAAATTATGGACGAAAATACAAAAAAAGAATTGCAGTCTGCAGCATTTGAAAGACTTATATCTCACCTTAGAGAAAGAAAAGATGTGCAAAATATAGATCTAATGAATCTTGCAGGTTTTTGCAGAAACTGTCTTTCAAAGTGGTACAGAGAAGAGGCTGGAAAAAAGGGGATTGAAATTTCTGATCCTGATGCAAGAGAGCATGTATACGGAATGCCTTACTCTGAATGGAAAGACAAATATCAAAAATAATTATTTTTCCTTAAGTCTAGGAAATAATTCAACAAAATTACAAGGTTTGTGATTAATATCTAGTTGATGTTTTAATATTCCTTCCCATGCATCAGTAACACCTCCAGAAGATCCAGGTAATGCAAATATATATTTACCATTGGATAAAACTGCACAAGCTCTAGATTGTATAGACGATGTTCCAACTGTTTTAAGACTTATTGTTCTAAAAACTTCTCCAAAACCAGGTATATGTTTATCTGCAATTTCATCAATCGCTTCAGGAGTTATATCTCTACCTGTAAGACCTGTTCCTCCAGTGGTGATTATGACATCTATATCTTTTTGATTTGTCCATTCTTTTAAAATTTTTACAATATCTTCTTTATTATCTTTGCAAATTTTTCTATCAATTAATTGATGTTTAGCTTCTTTAATTTTTTCAACCAAGATTGCACCCGATTTATCATTATCAAATGTTCTTGTATCTGTTACAGTTAATAAAGCTATATTTACATCCATAATTTAAAAATGATTATATTATCAATTCTTTTTTTTGTAACTGCTTTAATATACTCAAGTGTTGGATTTGGGGGCGGCTCAACATATCTTGCAATACTTTTAATTTGGGGTGTGCCTTATACAATATTTCCCGTTATAGCCCTTGTATGTAATATTATTGTTGTATCCGGTAATTCTATTAATTTTATAAGATCTAAAAACATAAATTTTAATTTACTTTTTCCTTATTTAATTGGCTCTATACCATTTGCATTTATTGGAGGATCAATAACAATTGAAAAAAGTTTATTTGAGATTTTATTATTTTGTGTTTTGTTGGTTGCAGGCATTTTTTTATTAATTGAGAGTAAATCTTTTAATAAAGAGAAAATTAAAATTAACAAAATACCAAGATTAATCTCAATTTCTATTGGATCGATAATTGGCTTTATGTCAGGGTTAGTAGGAATTGGTGGAGGAATTTTTTTAAGCCCCCTTTTATTTTTAATGAAAGCTGGATACCCAAGACATATCACAAGTAGTGCATCTTTATTTATATTAATTAATTCTATCTTTGGAATAGCTGGACAGCTGACAAAAGATCAGGTTTTAGATCAGGTTATTAACTATTGGCCATTGTTTTTAACGGTACTTATTGGAGGACAAATTGGTAGCTTATTAAACATTAAATTTTTATCGAATAAAATATTGGCTCTACTAACTTCTTTTCTTGTAATTTTTGTCGCAATAAGAATGGGGATTAAACTTTTTTCTTAATCTTGAATAAATATGCTTTTAATATATTTAAAGCATTATGAAAAATATTAAGCCTTTTGGTCCATCCATAGGAAAGACAAAAATTTCAAAGAAATTTTTAGATATCTTAAATAAAGAGATTGATAATAGAGTTTTAACAAAAAATAATGATTATAGTTCTAAATTAGCTAGTCAGATTAAAAAAGAAATTAAAATTTCAAATAATTTTATAAAAAAAAATTTAGAAAGAGAAATAAAAAAGAATATCAAAAATTTTCTTAAAAATGAAAAGATTAAAAAAGTTAAAGATATAAAGATATTAAATTTATGGGTAGTTAGTCAATTTAAAGATGAATATAACCCAATCCATTATCATGATGGAGATTTATCTGGTGTTGGTTATTTAAAAGTACCAAAAAATATGACTAAAAATAAATTTTTAAAAAACAAAAAAGATAAGACTAACGGCACAATTGATTTTATTAACGGACAAAGAGGTTTTTTGAGCAGAAGTATTTATAATATTGTGCCAAAAGAAAGGGACTTAATAATTTTTCCAAACTATTTAATGCATACTGCTTATCCATTTAATATTAATGCTGAAAGAAGATCTTTTTCTTTTAATGCTAAAATTATTTTAAATAGATAGTTTACAAATATTTAATTATCATTTAAAAGGGTAATTGCCGATTTGATCCTATTGCGGGCATAAACTGCTAAAATGGAAATCCCAAAATAATCAAATAAGCAAGGTAGTTGAACTGTATTGTGCACCTAGCATTAAGCTAAAGCACTAAAAAAGTGAGGACACAATGGATATTAATTTTTTTAAAGAAACGAGAATATTGGATGGTGGAATGGGTCAAGAGCTTTTGGCTCGAGGTATGAAGTCTAATGGAACTTTATGGAGCGCTAATGCGATACTAAATTCTGAATATCATGAATTAGTAGAGAGTACTCACAAAGATTTTGTAAAAGCTGGGGCAGAAGTAATTGTTACAACAACTTTTACCACAAGAAGAAAAAGACTAAGTGAAAACAACATTGAAGATAAATTTGAATATCTTAATAAAAAAGCAGGAGAAATTGCTTTAAAAGTAAAAAATGAATATCCAAATATAATGATTGCTGGAGGTTTGCCACCTCAACGTTTAACTTATGAAGAGGATATAAGAAGTGAGGTTGAAATCACTAAAGACTTTAATGAACAGGCCAGATTATTAAATGAATATGTAGATTTTTATTACTTTGATGTTTGGAGCAGCATTAGAGAGTTTAAATGTGGTATTGAGGCAATTAAAGAATTCAAAAAACCTTATTTAATAGGAATTCATATTTCAGAAGGTACAAAGTTACCTAGTGGTGAAAAAATTTCGGATATTAAAAGTATTATTGATGGAAATCTTTTAGGCGTTATGTTGTCTTGTGTTTCACCTGAAAATTATGAGCACAATATTGAAGAAATCAAAAAATTAAACGTACCATTTGGATTTAAATTAAATGGATTTATGACCACTAAACCAAAAAACGGATACACAGCTAATTATTTAAAAACTAAGGGAAATCCAAATGAGTTTTTAGGAAAAAGACATGATCTTACACCAGATAAATTTCATGAAATTGCAAAAAAATTTAAAGAAAATGGAGCAACAATTATTGGAGGTTGTTGTGAAACTGGTCCTGCTCACATAAAAGCAATGGCAAAGCTTAAGTAACGTTTTTATAATCTGCTTTTCTTGCTAAATATATTCCAATAAATACAGCAATTAATGCAACAATAATTTTTGAGGTAATTATTTCATTAAGAAATATGTATCCTAAAATAATTCCAAATATTGGAATGATATATGAAACCTGTGAATGAAATATGAGACCATTTGTTTTTAAAATTCTGAATCTCAATAACCATGCTATCCCAGTAGGAAAAATTCCTAAATATATTACAGATATAATAGATTCTGTTGAAGGATTTAACATCCAAGGTTTTTCAAAAATTAAAGTGAATGGAAGAAGTATAATTGTAGACCAAATTAAAATTGAACCCGTAACATTTTCATTTTCTTTGTTGCTTATTTTTAAGGTTATAACTCCTCCGATTACATAACAGGTAGATCCAAGAAGAATCAAAAGTGCAGCAATAAAGTTATTTTCATTAATTAAAAAGTTATCTGAAAACAAAAATACTATTCCTGAAAAACCTATTAACAAACCAATTGTTTTTAAAAGATTAAATTTTTCTCCTTTTAAAAAGAAGTGAGCGAGAACAGTTGAGCTCAATGGTGTTGTAGACATTAAGATAGCAGCTAAGTTACTTTGAACAAAATTCACTCCATAAGATATTAGTATGAATGGAATAACTAAATTTACCAATCCAATGATTGCAAACCACTTCCAATCTTTTGAGAATGCTTCAATTTTTATATTTTTATAAAAACATAAAATTAAAACTGGTATAGCTCCTAAAAAAGATCTTAAAAAACCTATTGTAATGGGTCCAAATGAGTATGTGGCAATCTTTATATTAAAAAAAGCAGAAGCCCATATTAATGACAACAAAGTTAACAATAAATAATCAACTAATTGTGGTTTTCTCATTCTGTTATTTCTTTTATTTCACCAGAAGTTAAAGCAATTAGATTTTCAAAATTTATTTCAAAAACTGCATTAGGATGGCCTGCAGCTGCAAAAATTGAAGAGAATCTATTTAAGGTTTCATCTATAAAAATTTTTATTTTTGTTAAATGTCCTGTTGGCGATACTCCGCCAATTGTATATCCGGTAATTTTTTTAACATCATCAGGGTTTGCCATTGAAACATCTTTTTCATCTAAAATTTTTTTTAATTTATTTAATGAACATCTTTTGTCTCCAGATACTAAACATAAAACAAAACTATCCCCTGCTTTGAATAGTAAGCTTTTAACAATAGCTCCGACTTTGCAACCTAAAGCTGTAGCTGCATCTTTTGCTGTTCTTGCGGTTTGTTCTAAAACAATCACTTTTAGATCTGGGCTAAATTGTTTCAATGATTTTTCAGCTCTTAAAACTGGTTCTTTATTTAGTATTGAATTCACAAGTTTAATAAATTTAATATTTTAGTGACTAATTACACTACTTATGTGAAAATTGCATAGGTGTTATTTATTAAATAAGCAATATTTTTAAGTATTTTTTTGCTAATTAGGCCAAACAAAATTACATAGGAGACAAAATGAGTGCAGCAAACGTATTAAAATTTATCAAAGAAAAAGAAGCAGAATTTGTAGATCTAAGATTTACAGATCCAAGAGGAAAACTTCAACACTTAACTATGGATGCTTCAATAGTTGATGAAGATATGTTGAACGAGGGTGTCTTTTTTGACGGTTCATCTATTGCTGGTTGGAAAGCAATTAATGAGTCTGACATGATTTTAAAACCTGATACTGCAAGAATGTTTATGGATCCTTTTACGTCTCATAATACTGTAGTTTTGTTTTGTGACATTCTAGATGCAATTAAAAAAGATCCTTATGAAAGAGATCCAAGAGGTGTTGCTAAAAAAGCAGAAGAATATTTAAAAGCTTCAGGTATAGGTGATAAAGCTTTTTTTGGACCTGAGCCAGAATTTTTTGTTTTTGACGATGTAAGAATCAAAAATGATATGAATGAGTGTGGATTTAAATTAGATAGTAAAGAAGGTCCATACAATTCAGGTAAAGAATATGAAAATGGAAATATGGGTCATAGACCTCAAATTAAAGGAGGATATTTCCCGGTACCACCAGTTGATAGTGAACAAGACATGCGTGGTGAATATCTTAAAAATTTGAAAGAAGTTGGTATTAAAGTTGAAAAGCATCACCATGAAGTTGCTCCTAGTCAGCACGAACTTGGTATGTATTTTGGAACTTTAGTAAATCAAGCTGATAACGTACAGTTATATAAATATGTTGTTCAAATGGTTACACATTCATTTGGAAAAACTGCAACATTTATGCCAAAGCCAGTTGCTGGTGATAATGGTTCAGGAATGCACATCCATCAATCTATTTGGAAAGGTGATACTCCAGTATTTTCAGGTGATGCGTATTCTGGATTAAGTGAAACTGCGTTACATTATATTGGAGGAATTCTAAAACACGCTAAAGCAATTAATGCTTTTGCTAACTCTACAACAAACAGTTACAAAAGATTAATTCCAGGTTTTGAAGCTCCAGTTCTTCTTGCTTATTCAGCTAGAAATAGATCTGCTTCTTGTAGAATACCGATCACATTAAGCAAAAAAGGTGCAAGATGTGAGATTAGATTCCCAGATGCTGCGGGAAACCCGTATTTAACTTTCGCAGCTATGTTAATGGCTGGAATTGATGGAATTAAAAATAAAATTCATCCAGGCGAGTCTTTTGATAAAGATTTATATGAATTGCCACCTGAAGAAGTTAAGGCTATCCCTACAGTTTGTGGTTCTTTAAGGGAAGCGATGGAAAGTTTAGATAAAGATAGAGAGTTTTTAACTCAGGGTGGTGTCTTTACTGATGATCAAATTGATGCTTACATTGCTCTTAAGTTTGAGGAAATACACAAATTTGAACATGCACCTCATCCTGTAGAGTTTGAAATGTATTACAGTAGCTAATAAACTTAATTACTGTCTAGTTGTAGCAATTGTATCTTTGTTAACACCTTTTTTGACTACGTAATCTTGTGTTCCGTTAGCACCGGTTTCCACTTCTTTACGTAATTCCTTAAAGAATGTTTTCTCCTTTAAAGAATCTTTCAAGTTTTTAACAAGATTTTTAAACTCAAATTTGTTCATATAGAATCTATATACTAGATATGCATATAATGCAATACAGATATGCAACTAATGGGATAATACAACTTATGATATCTTGAAGGACTCTCCGCAACCACATCTCTCAGTTTCATTTGGATTGTTAAATACAAATGACGAGGATAATTCTTCTTTTTTATAATCCATTTCAGTGCCAAGAAGATACATAATAGCAGCTGAATCAACGAATACCTTCACACCCTTATCTTCAATAATTTCATCATTAGGATTTAACTCTTTTGTATACTCCATTACATAAGACATCCCTGCACAACCACCTGATTTGACTGATACTCTAACACCAATAGAATCTTTTTCAGCATTAGCCATTATTTCTTTTATTCTTAATGCTGCGTTATCACTTAATTTAATTATCGGGTTCATTATAGATTCAATTCCAATTTTGCTGCTTCTGACATCATATCTTTGTTCCACGGTGGATCCCAAACTAACTCAAGATCAACATCCTCTATACCTTCAACTTGCATTGCACCATCTTTTACTTCTTTAGGTAAACTTTCTGCTACTGGACAATTTGGTGTAGTCAAAGTCATTTTAATTTTAGCAAACTTATCCTCCTCTACTTTAATATCATAAATTAATCCTAATTCGTATATATTTACAGGTAGCTCTGGATCATAAATTTTTCTTATCTCTTCTATAATCTGTTCTTTTTTAGACATATTTAATTCTCGGTTTTTACCTCTTCTTTATTTTCATCAAAAGCAGAAACTAAAGTATGCCATGATAGTGTTGCACACTTAACTCTCATTGGATACTGTTTTACTCCAGATAAACTCATCAGCTTAGTCTTTTCATCTTCATCTAAATTTTCTGACTCTAATTCTGGATTTTCTTTAATCATTCCTAGGAAGTCTTCTACTATTTCTTTAGCCTCATGTTCGTTTTTACCTTTGATTAAATCTGTCATTATGGAAGCTGATGCCATTGAAATAGCACACCCACTACCTTCAAAAGAAATATCCTCTACAATTCTTTGTCCGTTTAATTTTAAATAAACATGAACATTGTCTCCACACAAAGGATTATTTCCTTTAGCATCTTTGTTAAAATCTTCAGTCTTACGAAGATTTCTTGGATTTTTTCCATGCTCCAATATTATTTCTTGATATAATTCTTTTAAATTCATTATAAATTAAATATTTTTTTACATTTATTAATCGACTCATTTAGCTGATCCAAATCATCTTTTGTATTATAAACTCCAATTGATGCTCTTGCACTCGCGGGAATATTTAATTTGTCATGTAAAATTTGACAACAATGATGACCTGCTCTTATTGCTACACCATCCTCATCTAATATTGTTGCTATATCATGAGGATGTACTCCTTCTAAAGTAAAAGATAGAACTCCTCCTTTATTTTTTGGATTACCAATCAGTTTAACTGAATTATTTTTTTTTAATAATTCTTGTCCATACTCAACTAAATCGGCTTCATGTTTCATAACATTTTCAATTCCAATACTTTCTAAAAACTTAATTGATTGATCAAAAGCAATTACTTGCGCAGTAGCCATGGTGCCAGCCTCATATTTATTTGGTAAATCACCATAGGAAATCCTATCTTTTTTAACTTCACTTATCATTCCACCACCACCCTGGTATGGAGGCAATTCCTCTAACAACTTTTTCTTACCATAAAGAACTCCTAAACCTGTAGGCCCATACATTTTGTGACAAGAAATTGCATAAAAATCACAATCTAAATCTTGCATATCTAATTTTAAGTGTGGCGCTCCTTGGCAACCATCAACAACGACTATTATTCCTTTAGAATGTGCAAGATCAGTAATTTCTTTAACAGGTAAAATTGCACCTGTAACATTTGATAAGTGAGTAATAGATATAATTTTAGTTTTTGGTGTAATTTTTTTCTCTATTTCTTCTAACGTAATTTCACCCTCTTCATTTATTTCAGCAAAATTTATTTTTATATTTTTAGATTTTCTTAAAAAATGCCATGGAACATAATTTGAATGATGCTCTAATTCAGTGATTAAAACCTCATCTCCCTCTTGTAAATAGTTTTGTCCTAAAGTATTTGCAACAAGATTTAATGCTTCTGTTGCTCCTTTAGTAAAAACAATTTCATTTTTATCTTTAGCATTTATGTATTTTTGAACTGAGGTTCTAGTATTTTCATATAAATTAGTTGCTGCCACAGCAAGATAATGAACACTTCTTCCAACATTAGAAAATTGTTTCGTATAAAATTCATTAATTCTATCAACTACTACCTTAGGCTTTTGTGAAGAATTAGCACTATCTAAGTAAACTAAATCATTATTTTGAATTTTCTCATCGAAAATTGGAAACTCTTTTTTAACTAAATCTATGTTCATACTTCTATACCTGTAATTTTTTTTACGAAACTTTTAATATTTTCATTTGTAATTTTCTCAATAACTTCATTTAAAAAACCATTTGTTAATAATTTTTTTGAATCTGAATAACTAAGTCCCCTGGACATTAAATAAAATATTGAATTTTCATCTATATTACCTGATGTAGAGCCATGAGAACATTTAACGTCATCTGCATAAATTTCTAATTCTGGTTTTGCATTAAACTCTACATTTTCATTAAGTAAAAGAGCTCTACTTAGTTGGTAACCGTCAGTTTTTTGAGCTTTTGGATCAACAAATATTTTGCCCTGATAAACTCCTTTTGAATCATCACTCAGTACACTTTTGATTAATTGATAGCTCTTACAATTCTCTTCATTGTGGTTAATAACTGTTTTGATCTCGTGATGTTGGTCATTCTTCAAATTGATAATTCCATTTAATGAAATTGATCCATACTCACTATTTAATGAACAATTGATATCATGTTTTAAGAATTTAGAACCAGCTGATAAAATGAAATATTCTAAATGGCTATTTTTACTAAGATTAATTTCTTTATGCATATATTTAATACTGTCTGTTTGATTTATATCTAAACTGTAATTTTTTAATATTGAATTTTGACCAATATTAATTTTTTGTCTAAAGTTTAGAAAATTTTTATTTGATGATTTGTTAGAAACATTAACTATATCTAACGCAACATCATTTTCTATATCTAAATCCAGTCTAGTGTTTATTCCTGATGAGTTTAGCTCCTCTGTTAAATAATTATACAATACCAATGGTTTTTTAAATTGATATCCAGTTTTAATAGTTACTTTTAAATAATTAGAAATAAATGCAGAGTTTAAATTTAGTAACGCGTTTTGATTTATCTCCTCGTTAAGATCAGCATTTTTTTCAATTTCAATCTTTTCAAGATTTTCGTATTTAAAGTCAACATTAGACAAAACACCATTAACAAAAATTAGTTTATTTGCTTCTAATTCCTCAATTATCTCTACTTTTTTTAGTTCAGTATTGATTTCATTTAAAAAATTTAAATCTTCAAAATTATTTGAAATTATTTGCTTTAAGTCAGAAAATTTCCAATCCTCAAGTCTTTTGTTAGGAAATCCTTTTTTTAAAAAATTATTAATATTTTTTACCTTAATTTCTTTTTGAAGATTAGAAAAATTCAATTTACTAATTATTTTTTCAAAGTTTGATTTAATTTGATTTTCCATTAATTAAAATTCTCGTATCCTACTTTTTCTAATTCTTTAGCTAATTCAAAGTTTCCTGATTTAATAATTTGTCCATTTTTTAAAACATGCACAAAGTCTGGTTTGATATAATCTAATAATCTTTGGTAGTGAGTAATTATTAAGAAAGAATTATCTTTGTTTCTTAAAGAATTAACTCCTTCCGAAACTATTCTTAACGCATCTATATCAAGTCCTGAATCTGTTTCGTCTAATATCGATAACTTAGGATTTAAAATTGACATTTGGAGTATTTCATTTTTCTTTTTTTCACCGCCTGAAAAACCAACATTTAATTGTCTATTCAAAATTGCTTGATCAAACTTTAATTCAGAAGATTTTTGCTTGATTAATTTTAAAAATTCGATTGCATCTAACTCTTTTTCTCCTCTAGCTTTTTTGATTGCATTAATTGAAGTTTTTAAAAATGTATTTGTATTAACCCCAGGTATTTCTAATGGATATTGAAATGCTAAAAAAATTCCTTTATGTGCTCTTTCCTCAGTTTCTAACTCTAAAAGGTTTTCTCCTTCAAATTTTATATTTCCATTAACTTCATAACCTTTTTTTCCTGATAAAATGTTTGATAGAGTGCTTTTTCCTGACCCATTAGGACCCATAATTGCATGCACTTCTCCTGGTTTGATGTTTAAATTTAAACCCTTTAAAATTTCTTTTTCGTCTATTTTTGCCTTTAAATTTTCTATAGATAACATTTAACCAACACTCCCCTCTAAACTAATGCCAACTAATTTTTGTGCTTCAACGGCAAACTCCATTGGTAACTGTTGTAAAACTTCTTTGCAAAAGCCATTTACAATTAAACTTACTGCTTCCTCTTGATTTAACCCTCTTTGATTACAATAATATAGCTGTTCATCACTAATTTTTGATGTAGTTGCTTCATGCTCAATATTTGATTTGAGATTTTTATTTTTTATATAAGGTATTGTGTGAGCTCCACATTTATTTCCCATTAACAAGGAGTCACATTGAGTAAAATTCCTAGAATTATCTGCTTTGGATGAGATATCTACAAGACCTCTATACATCATATCAGATTGTCCAGCTGAAATTCCTTTAGAAATAATTTTGCTTTTTGTGTTTTTTCCAAGATGTATCATTTTAGTTCCGGTGTCAGCCTTTTGATGATTATTTGTTATTGCTATTGAATAAAACTCACCAACAGAATTATCACCTTTTAAAATGCAGCTTGGATACTTCCATGTTATTGCTGATCCTGTTTCAACTTGTGTCCAGGAAATTTTAGAATTTTTACCTTTGCATAAACCTCTTTTGGTTACAAAATTATAAATTCCTCCTTTGCCGTCTTTATCACCTGGATACCAGTTCTGAACTGTTGAATATTTTATTTCTGCATCATCGAGTGCAATTAATTCTACATTTGCTGCATGTAACTGATTTTCATCTCTCATTGGTGCTGTACATCCCTCTAGGTAACTAACGTAACTTCCTTTGTCTGCAATAATTAAAGTTCTTTCAAATTGTCCTGTCTCAGATGCATTTATTCTAAAATAAGTTGAAAGTTCCATTGGGCATTTAACACCCTCAGGGATATATACAAATGACCCATCTGTAAAAACTGCAGAATTTAAAGTTGCAAAAAAATGATCAGTTGTTGGAATAACAGTTCCTAAATATTTTTTTACTAATTCTGGGTGTTTTTGAATTGCTTCTGACATCGAGCAGAAAATAATTCCTTGTTTTGTTAATTCTTCTTTAAAAGTTGTGGCAACTGAAACAGAATCAAATACAGCATCCACTGCTATACCATTTAGCCTTGCTTGTTCTTGTAGAGGTATGCCTAATTTTTTGTATGTTTCTAAAAGTTTAGGATCTAGCTCATCTAAGCTTTTTGGTTTATCTTTCATGCTTTTTGGTGCTGAATAATAATAAAGGTCTTGATAATCAATTTTTGGATATTTTGGTTTTTGCCAATTGGGTTCTTTTAATAGTTTAAAACGTTCAAAAGCTTTTAATCTAAAATTTAACATCCACTCAGGTTCTTTTTTGATTTTTGAAATAAATTTTATTACTTCTTCACTTAACCCTTTGGGTGCACGAATATTTTCAATATCAGTTGAAAAACCATACTTATAATCTTTTAAATTTTCTATTTCTTTTTGCCTACTATCCATTTTAAACTCTTGTTTCTTTATTATTTTTTATTAGGTCTTCTAAACTTTTGTTCTCAAAAAATGTGTTTATATGTATCTCCAATTCATCCCAAAGATTATGAGTTATACATTTTGTAGCTTTACCGTTGCATCCTCTTTTTGATTCTTTTTTACATTGAACAGTTTTTACTTTCTCATCTACAGCATGGAAAATATTTGTTAATTTAATATCGTTTGGGTTTTTATTAAGAACATATCCTCCCTGAGTTCCTCTAATACTTTTAACAATTTCATTTTTTTTTAATTTAGAAAAAATCTGTTCTAGGTAATCTAAAGATATACCTTGTCTTAATGATATATCTCTTAGCGATACTGGATTGATATTATCAAACCTAGCTAAATCAACTAATGCCATTACAGCATATCTACTTTTTGATGTAAGTTTCATTTTTTACCCTTAAATTGTGGGTTTTTATACATACTTGACTAAAATGGTCAAGTTTAGAGTATAAAAAAAAACTAACATATTGTCGCTGACTTGTGATAAACGTACCTTTTTTTTGAGAATAATAATCAATATCGCATATGGATAATAAGATTTTAGAAATATTTATACCTGGTCCAGCAGGAAGACTTGAGGCTAAATATTATAAAAGTAAAAAAAATACATCCCCAATTGCTTTAGTATTACAGCCCCATCCTCAATATGGAGGAACTATGAATAATAAAGTAGTAGTAGATACTTTTCATACATTTATGGATAATGATTTTTCGGTTTGCAGAGTAAATTTCAGAGGTGTAGGTAAAAGTGATGGAGAATTTGATAATGGTCAAGGCGAACTTGCTGATGCAGCGGCTGCTTTAGATTGGCTAGAAAGAGAAAATTTTGACAATTCACAATGTTGGGTTTCAGGATTTTCATTTGGATCTTTAATTGCAATGCAATTATTAATGAGAAGACCAGAAATAAACAGATTTATAGCTATTTCACCTCAACCAAATGTTTATGATTTTTCTTTTTTATCTCCATGTCCAACTTCAGGCTTGGTTGTTTATGGTAAAAAAGATGAATTGGTACCAGTAGAATATATTACAGATTTGGATAAAAGATTAAGTGCTCAAAAAGGAATAAAAGTAGAATTTAATGCAATATCTGAAGCAAATCACTTTTTTTCTAAAACAAGTGATTCTTTAGTTAAACATCTTGATAAATATATTAAAAAAGAAACTGCACTATATTAAAAATTTTCTACGAGTTTTCCACCCACTGTAAAGTCTTTACATCCAGTTGTTGTACTAAAAGAAATTGGTAAATTTAAAAAAGACCTTATGGCCAAAAATCCGAATGCCTGTGATTCAATATAATCACCATTTAAATTATAATTGTCTATAATTTCAAAAGTAATATTGTTTTCTTTTGATATGTAATTTTTTATACAATTAATTAAATTACTATTTTTTCTACCACCTCCACAGAGTAAAAATGTAATACTTTTTTTTTGACTAACATGTTTTAATCCTTCTGCAATCAAATATGCTGTAAAATCTGTTATAGTTGCACAACCATCTTCTAACGATAACCCTCTAGCAAAAGATACATCAAAATTTTTAATATCCAATGACTGGGAGTAAGAATTTATTTTAAAATTATCTATTGCCTGATTTAGAATTAATTGATCAGCTTTTCCTGCATTAGCTAGTTCACCATTTTTATCAAATTTTTTATTAGAATTATTTCTTACCCATTCATCAATTAAACAATTACCAGGACCTATGTCAAAAGCAGTAAGATTACTTTTAAAATTATTTGAGTCATTAACAACTTTTGTAACATTTGCGATACCGCCGATATTCAAGAAACCTATTGGAAATTTAATATTGAAATTTTGATTGATTTTTTTTGATAAAATATGATGAAAAATTGGTGTTAAAGGCGCACCTTGACCATTATTTTGAATATCTGCTTGTCTAAAATCATATATGACTTTTTTTTTGACTATTTGAGATAATAATTTACCATCTCCTAATTGATTGGTAATTTTCTCATCTGGATTATGAAAAATTGTTTGACCATGAAAACCTATCAAATCAATAGGGTCTCTATATTTTTTTAATGATTGATTAACTGCATCAGCATGAAAAAGAGTTAAATTACGCTCTAATTCTCTTAATTTTTCAGAATTTTCTGAAAGATCTTTCTTTGTTAAAATTAAATCTCTTAATCGAACTAACTGATCCTGAAGACTTTTATTATACTCATAATAATCATCTAAAATGTTTGATAATTCATCGTATCCATCTGATCTAATTATAGATAAATCAATACCATCCATAGATGTTCCGCTCATCAGTCCAATTGCAGTATATAATTTTTTTTTCATTGATATGTTTTTTAAAAAAAATTTGTATATTGTAACTATAAACTTATGAATAAATTTTTAAAAGAATTTAAAGATAGAGGTTTTTTCTATCAATGCACAAGTGAAGATCAATTGTCCAAACAATTAGATGAAGAAAAGATTAAAGGCTATATAGGTTTTGATTGTACAGCTGAAAGCTTGCATGTAGGTAGCTTGCTGCAAATAATGTGTTTGCGACTACTTCAAAAAAATGGACATCGACCAATAGTTTTACTTGGTGGAGGAACTACAAGAATTGGGGATCCGTCTGGTAAAGATAAAACAAGAAAAATTTTAAGTGAAGAAGAAATAGAAAAAAATATTAAAAATATCAAAAATATTTTAGAAAAATTTTTAGATAATGATGATCCAAATACAAAGCCAATATTTGTAAATAATTATACTTGGCTTAAAGATTTAAATTATATTTCATTTTTAAGAGATATTGGAAAACATTTTACGATAAATAGAATGCTAACATTTGATAGTGTAAAACTCAGATTAGATAGGGAACAATCTCTGAGCTATATGGAGTTTAATTATATGATTTTACAAGCATATGATTTTCTTGAATTAAATAAGAAAGAAAATTGTGTCTTACAAATCGGAGGTTCAGATCAATGGGGAAACATTGTTAATGGTGTTGAGCTAATTAAAAGATATTCTAATAATCAAACCTTTGGTTTAACAACTCCATTAATTACACTAGCAACTGGTGCTAAAATGGGAAAAACTGAAAGTGGTGCTATTTGGTTAGATGAAAAATACTTATCAGCTTATGATTATTGGCAATTTTGGAGAAACATAGATGATAGAGATGTAATTAAATTTTTAAAAATGTTTACTGAAATTGAAATTAAGGAAATAGAAACAATTAAAGATAAAGATATAAATGAATTAAAAATACTACTTGCTAACAAAACCACAGAAATGTTACATGGAAAGGAAGCGGCTAAAAATTCTGAGCAAGCAGCAAAAGAAGCTTTTTCTGGAAACACTCTGGGTTCGAACTTACCTAAAGTTAATGTTCAATCAAATAAAATAGAAGAAAAAATAAATATCGTAGACCTTGTTTTGTTATCTAAACTAGAAAACTCGAAAAGCGAAATCAGAAGACTTATAAAAGGGAATGCAGTAAAAATAAATGACGATGTTATCTCAGATGAAAAATTCGAAATTAATAAAAATTTATTTAAAGATAATTATCTTAAACTTTCCCTTGGAAAAAAAAGACATATTAAAATAGAATTAAATTAATTTTTTTTAATTTTCTCTAAAGTTCTAGTAATAAACCTAGGTGTTAAAGTTTTTATAGGATTTACAGTAGTTTCTAAATCTTTAGGCGGGCCTTTAATTTTAAAGCTGACTCCAAAAACACCATCGCCCACTTTCTTTCCAATCAATAGGTCTCCAAGTAAAGGAATAGAAGCAATGGATCTATTAATTGTTGTCGCTGGAACCAAGGTTCCTCTTAAACTAATTAATTTATCCTCCTCAATGTATCCTTCCAATAAAATAGATATTGCTGGCCCAATTGCGTATAATTCTTCAATTTTCATTAGTTTATCTTGATTTGTAAAATTCATTTCAAAATCTGTAAACCTAATCCCTTCTCCCGTAAGTAAGTCTGCTATTCCTTGAAGAGATGCAAGAGCCAACAACTTGGCTAGCGCTGGAATTTCTTTAACTTTAAAATTATCAACTACTAATTTAGAAGTTGATACTCCATCTTTTTTCAAAGAGTAAAAGTCTAAATATCCCTCCCTATCATCTTTAAATCCTTTAATAAATTTATATCTATCTACTAGGGGTTTTGCCTTAGATGAGAAAAGGGTGGTAATTTTTTCACCTCGATTATTTGTTTTAATTGTAAATTTTATATTTTGTGAATTGTTATAAAAAGCTAAAATATCTGCTTCTTCTACTTTGTTATTAATAATATTAATCTTACCTTTTAAATCCTTAACAAAGTATATTTTATCCAAGTAAACTTCATCAAAATTTAGGTCCATACTTATATTATTTTCAAAAAGATTGTTTTCTTTTTTATCATCGGCATTTAGCAAATTAGAAATTAAAGAATTTGCATTAAATGAAGAGCCATCAATTAAATATTTTTGGCCTTCTAATTTTTTTATATTGTAATTATTTTTTTTATTTTCTGTATCTAAATAATTGAAATTTGCCTGATCAATTTTTATTATTTGATTAAAATCATTAAGAGATAAATTCTTGATTTGAATGTTATTTTTTTCTTCATTAATAATAAAGTTATTTATATTAAGATTTTTATTATTTTTTATTTCTCCATTAATTTGAAGATACATTTGGCTATCATCTTTTTTTTCATAATTAATATCATCAATTATAAATTTTGTATTTTTTACATTTAAATTAGTGTTAAAGCTTATTTTATTTTTTTCTTTCTCAATTAAATATTCAATATCTTCAAAATTTTTATCAATTTTAAATTTTCCAGACCCTGAAAAAGTAAGTTTGTTATTTTTAAAATTAATTTTTAATTTTTGATTATTAAAATCAATTTTTTTATTATTTTGAGGGAAGAAAATTATTAAAAAATCTTGCTGCTCTAAAACTATATTTTTTAAAAATAATTCTGAATCTATACTTAAATCCTTATCTTTTTTATTTATAAAATATTTAATTTCATCTACTTCTCCAGTATTTAGCTGAATTTGACCTTCACCGTTAATTGATAAATTTTTGTCCTTATAATTTAAATTTAATTTATGATTATCGAGTGAAATTAGATCATCAACTTCTGGAAAATATTTATTAATTATTTTTAAATTTTTGTATTTTAACTGAGTAATATTTATATCAGAATTTAAAATAATATTTTTAACTTTGAATTTTTCATCTATTTCCAAAGAAAATTCATTATTTGTTTTAAATATAGCATCATCAACAATTATATTTTCAAAACTTAAATTTAATAATCTTAATAAATTTGAATTTAAACTTGATTGATCGTTTTCAACTACAGCATCAATTAAAAAGCTATTTTTTTTCTTTTTTACATTAAGTTTTTTTGAAATAAAATTTACTTCTTCTGTCTTAAAATTTATTTCATCAAAATGATAATTATCTTTTTGAAAATTGAAATTAAAATTTATATTTTTAAAATTAGCCCTGTCTAAAAAATTAATACTTCCATCTTTTAACAAACCTTCAATAATATAATCATTTTTAAGTTTACCATTTTCATCGATGTTCAAACTTAGATCTATAATTACATGACCTTTTTTTACAATTTTTTCTAATATAAATAATTCAGGTTTGTTGGTTGTTGTACGAATAAATTTAATTAAATCATTTAATAATATAGACTTAGTTTTTACCTCTATATTTGATGATGAAATCTTATTTTTAATTAAAGAACTGAGCGAAACTTGCGTTTTAATGCTTTCTAATGCTAAAGGTCTTTTTGCAAAATAGACTGTGGTACCAATTGTTTTTGCATAGATTTTTAGTTTTAAAGGATCTAGAGTTAATTTAATTTTTTTTAAATCTATATCTATCTTTTTATTTATTAGTAAAATTCTTTTTTTGATTTGATCATTAAATTTATCTGTCTCTATACCTACGGTGCTAAGGTAAATTGTCAAAACAACTAACACTGAGAGAATTAGGATAAAATATTTTAAAATATTATTTTTCATTTAATTTATAAAGCGACTGTTCCAAAAATTCGTCAATATCACCATCTAATACTTTATCAGGACTAGTGCTTTCAAAACTAGTCCTATTATCTTTTACAAGTCTGTAAGGTTGAAGAACATAAGATCTAATTTGATGCCCCCACCCTATTTCAGATTTAGAACTTTCAACATTTCGATTTTCTTCCTCTCTTTTTTTAATTTCATAATCATATAATCTTGCTTTCAACATATTCATGCATGTTTCTTTATTTTTATGTTGAGATCTTTCATTTTGACATTGAACAACAATTTTTGAAGGAATGTGTGTTATTCTAACTGCGCTATCAGTAGTGTTAACATGCTGGCCACCTGCTCCACTGGAACGATAGGTGTCTATTCTTAAATCTTTTTCTAAAATTTCTATATTTATATTTTCATCTACAACTGGATAAATCCAAACACTTGCAAAACTTGTGTGTCTTCTTGCTCCAGAATCAAATGGAGATATCCTAACTAATCTATGTATTCCCGACTCTTTTTTTAACCATCCAAAAACATAGTCACCATCAATTTTAATTGTTGCAGACTTTATTCCAGCCTCGTCACCTCTATGTTCACTAATCAAACTTGACTTAAAATTTTTTTTATCAGACCATTTTAAATACATTCTTCTTAACATATCGGCCCAATCTTGACTTTCTGTACCTCCAGCTCCAGCATGTATTTCTATGTAACAATTTAAAGGGTCTGCTTCATTAGATAAAAAACATTTAATTTCATTTTTTTTAACTTCACTTCTTAAGTCTTGAATATTTTGAAGAACTTCTTTTTGGACCTGTAAATTCTCTTCTTCGAGCGCCAGTTGATTTAAATCATCTAGATCTTTAAGTTTTTCAACATTGTTATTTAAAGAATTAGTTAAATCTTCATAAAATTTCTTTTCTTTGATTACTTTTTGAGAGTTATTTTTATCTTGCCAAAAATCGGCACTCAGCATTTGTGAATTTAAAGATTGCAGTTTTGAATGGATATTGTTTTTTTCAAAGATACTCCTGTATTTTATGATTTATCTTTTCAATTTCTTCTTTAAAATTTTGATAATTATTATCCATTAGTAAAACTTTAATATATTATTTGAATCTAATCTATCTGAATTTGTATAAAGTACTTTTCCATCAACTACATTTTCTTTTTTAAAAACCTCAATAATAGTATTCTTTGAGTTAAATTTTGCTTTTTGACCAGTTAAAGGGTCAACAACCATCATCACTGTACCTTTAGCAGCCTTAAATGGTCTTGCATCATTTTTGTTAATAGAATCACTTATAAAACTTTTGAATATTGGCAAAGCCGTTTTAGATCCTGTTTCATATTTTCCTAATGGAGTTGGATTATCTGAACCAACATAAACACCAACTAGTACATTTGAGGTAAAACCTATAAACCAAGTATCTGTATTTTTATTTGTTGTTCCAGTTTTACCTGCAATATTTAAATTTAAGTCTTTTAATTTTTTAGCCGTACCTCTTTGAACAACTCCTTCTAAAATTGATGTCATTTGAAAAGCTGTTTCTGGAGAAAAAATTTGCGTATAGTTATTTTTGATCTCTGGATAATCGTTGGTTAAATAAGAAATTTGATCACAATTAATACATTTTCTTTTATCATTATTAAAAATAGTATTTCCCTCACTGTCCTGAATTCTATCTATCAATATTGGTTCAACAAGTTTTCCTCCATTAACAAAAACTGAATAAGCAGATGTAAGTTTTAATAAAGTTGTTTCAGCAGATCCCAAAGATATGGATAAAAGTTCCTCTGGATTATCATAAATTTTTAATGCTTTTGAAAAATCAACTATTTTCTCTACACCAAGATTTTGGGCTATTCTTACTGTCATTAAATTTCTAGATTTTTCCAAACCAACCCTTAAAGTCGAAGGCCCATAAAATTTTTTTCCATAATTTTCTGGTTTCCACATTTTTAAATCATCTCCTTGGTCTAAAACCAGTGGAGCGTCTAGTACTAATGATGTTGGTGTAAAATTGTTCTCTAAGGCTAATGCATAAACAAATGGTTTAAAAGCTGATCCAGGCTGTCTTTTAGCTTGGGTTGCTCTGTTAAATTCACTTTGTTTAAAACTAAAACCACCGCTTAGTGCTAAAACTCTTCCAGTAAATGGATCCATCACAACAATTCCACCATTCACCTTTGGTAATTGTTGTAAGTTAAAAATATTTTCTTTAAGATTTTTAACATATATAATATCACCAGGCTTTAATAATTTATTAAATTCCTTTTTTGTCCAAGATATACTCTGATATTCAATAACACCTTCAATATTGTCTTCTGTTTCTATTTCTGCTGAAAATTTATTTATCTTTTTGACTATTGCTAATTTCCAATTAATTGAATTTTCTAATTTGTACTTTTCTAAATCTTTTTTCCATTCAGAATTATAAATCTTACTAGTAAGTGGTCCTCTCCATCCCTTTCTTTTGTCATATGCTATTAATCCATCTCTAAGTGATTTTGTAGCAATTGATTGTAAATTTAAATCTATTGGAGTATTGATATTAAAACCTTGTTTGTAAACTTTATCATAGCTCAAAGTTTCAATTACACTCTTTCTCACATCTTCAATAAAATATTGAGCGTCTTCTAAATAAATTTTTTTATTTTTTTTTAAAATTATTTCCTCTTTTGTAAGTTTTTCATACCATTCTGAAGTTAAATAATTATTATCAAACAAATTTTTTAAAACTAAATTTCTTCTAAATTTTGCTATATCTGGATCTCTATAAGGATTATATCTACTGGGTGCTTTCGGCAAAGCTGCTAATAAAGCGGCTTGTGAGTAATTTAAATCTTTAATAGATTTATCAAAGTATTCTAAGCTTGCTGCAGCTACTCCATATGCTCCACTTCCAAGATAAATTTGGTTTAGATAAAGTTCTAGAATTCTTTCTTTAGATAAAGCTCTCTCTATTCTAAAAGCTAAAATTGCTTCCTTAATTTTCCTATTTAAACTTACTTCATTTGTTAGTAAAAAGTTTTTTGCTACCTGTTGAGTAATTGTAGATGCTCCTTCTAACCTTTTAGATGATAAAATGTTTGATATATTATTTATCACAGCTCTAATAACACCTTTAGCATCAACGCCTGGATGTTTGAAAAAATTTTTATCTTCAGCAGATAAAAATGCGTTAATTACATTTTTTGGAATTGAATTAAATGGAACAAATACTCTTTTTTCCTGTGAAAAATCTGCCACCAAATCACCATTACCTGAGTAAACTTTACTGGAAACTGGAGGTTTGTAACTTTTAAGAAATTTATAATCTGGTAAATCATTAGAATAAGTCCATAAAACACTTATTATCAAAATTGCCGATAATAGAATAAAAGAAGTGATTAAAATAAAGATATTTCTAAAAAATTTATTCATTTTAATTTCATTATATCTTGGAATTTGTTAAAGATATGGCAAGAAAATTAAACAAAATTTTAAAAATTAAAGTACTAATGAAATTAACATTCACAAAATTATGGAAAAAAATTTATATATCGATGCTTCGCATCCTAACGAAACAAGAGTTGTTCTTAAATCAGGTGAAAATATTGAAGATTACGAGTACGAAGGTTTAAAAAATAACTTAATTAAAAATAATATTTATTTAGGCAAAGTAAGTAGAATTGAACCTTCTTTGCAAGCAGCCTTTGTTGATTTTGGAAGAGAGAGGCATGGGTTTTTGTCTTTTAATGACATTCAATCGGATTATTATCAGATACCAAAAGCAGATTTAGAAAGAATTAAAGAGGAGGAAGAAAAAGCTAGAGAAGAACTTTCTAGAGAAGTTGAGGCCAAAGAAGAGGAAAATATTGCTGAAGGAAAACTAGAAATTGATGATCCTATAGAAAAGATATCAGAGGAACAAATAGAAGAAGTTTCAAATAATAAAGAAAATATTGTTGAAAAAGAAAATTTAGATGATGAAAAAGAAAGAAAGAAAGTCCATAGATTTAAATTTAAAAGATACAAAATTCAAGAAGTAATTAAACCTAACCAGGTAATTCTTGTGCAAGTAATTAAAGACGAGAGAGGTCAAAAAGGTGCAGCTTTAAGCACTTTCATTTCTATTGCTGGTAAGTATATAGTATTAATGCCAAACACTCCTAAAGGAGGAGGTATATCAAGAAAAATATTTAATCCTGCTGATAGAAAAAAAATAAGATCAATTTTAAATGAAATTGAAATACCTAAAGAGATGGGATTAATTGTCAGAACTGCTGGAAGCAATAAAACAAAAAATGAAATAAGTAGTGATTTAGAAACTTTGATTAATTCTTGGAGTCAAATAAAAGAAAATGCAATAAACTCTATTGCTCCTTCTTTAATACATCAAGAAAGTGAAATAATAAAAAGAACATTAAGAGATATGTTTGATGAAAATACCCAAAATATAATTGTTGAAGGTAACGAGGGTTATAAAAAAGCTCAATCTTTCATGAAAACAATGATGTCATCAAATGTCAAAAAAGTAAAAAAATATAGAGGAAAAATTCCACTATTTATTGAAGAAAATATCGAACAAAAGTTAAATCAAATTTTTGACTCTGAAATTAAACTAAAGTCAGGAGGATATTTGGTTATTAACCCGACAGAAGCTTTAGTTTCTATCGATATAAATTCTGGAAGTTCAATTAAAGGAAAAAATGTTGAAAGCACTGCTTTAGATACGAATATTGAAGCTGCAGAAGAAATTGCAAGACAAATAAAGATAAGAGATTTGTCTGGTTTAATCATTATAGATTTTATAGATATGCTAAGTTATGGAAATAGGAGGTTAGTAGAAAGAAAACTTAAAGAAAAATGCAGGTCAGATAGAGCTAGAATTCAAATTGGAAGAATAAGTAATTTTGGTCTTCTGGAGATGTCAAGACAACGACTGAGAGAAAGCGCAATAAAGTGGAAAGTTACATTAACAGACGAGTCTTTTGCTCAAAAACTTTTAAAAATTGTTGAGTTAAAAGCTGTAATTAACAAAGCCAAATTTGTTGAATTAAAAGTTTGTAAAAAAATTTCAGATTTCCTTAAAGAAAATTTTGTTAATGACTTAACTTATTTTGAGAAAAAAAATAAAATGAAAATAGATATTATTAGCGATAACTCTTTAATTATACCTGAGTATATTATAGACATAAAAAATAAATCAAAAAAGACGATAGAGCTAATAGAATATTATGAAAAATTAAAAAATTTAGAAACACAAAATAAAGAAGATAAATTTTTAGAAAAAAAAGAAAATAAAAATATTAATAAAAAAAAATATAAAAAAAAAAGGTATTATAAAAAGACTAAATAATTCCTTTTGATGGTGAGGATGGATTACCCATTAAAATTTTATCTATTCTTCCAGATTTGTAAGATTGTCTTCCTGCAATAACAGCATTTTTAAAAGCCAAAGCCATTTCAAATGGTTTTTTTGCTTTTGCTATAGCGGTGTTAACAAGTACTCCGTCACATCCTAATTCCATTGCAATTGTAGCGTCTGAAGCTTGACCCAAACCAGCATCAATAATTAATGGAAGTTTGGTTTGTTTTCTAATTATTTGAATATTGATTTTGTTTTGTATGCCTAGTCCTGATCCAATTGGTGCAGCTAGGGGCATAATTGCGTGAGCACCTGAATTCTCTAAACGCTTAGCCATTAAAGGATCGTCATTACAATAAACCATAACCTTAAAACCTTCTTTAGCTAGAACCTCTGTAGATTTTAAAGTTTCAATCATATCGGGAAATAAATTCTTTTTATCTCCTAAAACTTCTAATTTAACTAACTTCCAACCACCTATTTCTCTGGCTAATCTCAAAGTTCTCAAAGCCTCTTTTGAATTAAAACATCCAGCAGTATTGGGTAAATATGTAATTTTTTTTGGATCAATATAATCCATAAGCAAAGGCTTATTTTTATTTGAAATATTAACCCTTCTTACAGCAACTGTTACGATTTCCGCTCCTGAGAGTTTAATTGCTTTTGCGCACTCAGACATACTTTTATATTTTCCAGTTCCAACAATTAATCTGGAATTAAATTTTTTATTCGCAATAATTAGACTATCTTTTTTCAAATTAACCACCTCCAATAAAATGAACTATTTCAATTTTATCATTTTTATTTAATTTTATTTTATTAATTTTTTTTTTATCTATTATTTCTTCATTAAGCTCAATAGCTACTTTATTTAATGGAATTTTTATATTTTTTAATACTAGAGAAAGGGTAGAATCTTGATTTATAGATTTGATTTTACCATTTATTTTAATTTTTATTTTTTTTATTTTTTTCATCGTATATAAGTGCTGAATGAATAATAAAATAATTATTATTAATGGTCCAAATCTTAATCTATTAGGAGAAAGAGAACAATCACAATATGGATCAACCACGTTTGAACAACTTAAAGAAAATTGTTCTAAAAAAGGTCAAGAAATTGGTCTTGATATTGAATTTGCTCAATCTAATATTGAAGGAGAAATTGTTAATATAATTCAAGATGCTAGGAAAAAATTTGATGGTATGATTATAAATGCTGCTGCATTTACTCATACCTCTGTGGCCATAAGAGATGCTTTAGATTTATTCAAAAAACCAATTATCGAGCTACATTTATCTAATATTTATAAAAGAGAGGAATTTAGACATAAATCACTTATAAGTGATGTCGTAAGTGGAGGAATTTTTGGATTAGGTGCTGAAGGATATATTTTGGCCATAATTTCATTACAAAAGACTTTGCAAAATGAAAATAGATAAAAAAATAATTCAAGAACTAAGTGATTATTTAAAAGAATTTGATCTCACTGAAATTGAGATAACTGAAAAGGATACAAAAATTAAAGTATCAAAAAATAATGTTTCAATTAGCAATCGACCACAAGTTATTTCGTCCTCATCACCTGTAACAAGTTCAGTAGCTACACAAACTCAAAATACTAAATCAGGAACTGAAATTACTTCTCCTATAATTGGAACCGCATATCATGCTCCAGAACCCGGTGCTAAAAAATTTGTTGAAGTTGGAAAAAAAATTAAAAAAGGTGATACCATAATGATTGTAGAGGCAATGAAAACAATGAATCATGTTCCTTCAACAGCAGATGGTGTTGTTAAAGAAATTTGTGTTGAAGATGGTCAACCAGTAGAATTTGGTCAAACAATTATTATCCTAGAATAAATAATGTTCAAAAAAATTTTAATTGCAAACCGTGGGGAAATTGCAGTTAGAATTATTAGGGCATGTAAAGAATGGGGAATTTCTACTGTCGCTGTTCATTCCGATGTAGATAGAGAAAGCATGCATGTTAGAATGGCTGATGAAAGTGTATGTATTGGTTCTCATCAACCAGCAAATAGTTACTTAAATATTCCTGCGTTAATGTCAGCAATAGAACTTACAAATGCTGATGCTGTCCATCCTGGCTATGGTTTTCTTTCTGAAAACGCAAATTTTGCAAGAATTCTAGAAGAGAACAAAATTAATTTTATTGGAGCTTCATCAAAACATATTGAAATGATGGGAGATAAAATTCAAGCTAAGAGAATTGCAAAAGAAAATGGTTTGCCTGTAATCGAAGGATCTGAAGGTGGTGTAAAAGATGTTTCGGAAGCAAAGGAACTTTGTAAAAAAATTGGATTTCCTGTCTTAATTAAAGCCTCAGGTGGAGGTGGAGGTAAAGGTATGAAAATAGTTTATAAGGAAGAAGAATTTGAGTCGTTGTTTTCAACAGCTAAATCAGAAGCACAAAAATACTTTGGTAATGATGAAGTCTATATTGAAAAATTTTTTCAAAATCCAAGACATATTGAGGTTCAAATATTAGCTGGAAAAAATAGAGTTGTTCATCTTCATGAAAGAGATTGTTCAGTTCAAAGAAGGCATCAAAAATTAATAGAGGAAACACCTAGTCCAGTTTTAAATGATGAAATAAGAAAAGATTTATTTGAAAGAACAGTAAAAATGGTAGCTAAAATAGGTTATATGGGAGCTGGGACTGTTGAGTTTATATATGAAGATGGAAAATTTTATTTCCTTGAAATGAATACAAGAGTTCAGGTTGAACATCCTGTAACTGAGATGGTTACTGGCATTGATATAATTAAAGAGCAAATTTGGATTGCTTTTTCAGAAGAAACAGCTTTGAAACAAAGCGATATAAATCCTAGAGGACATGCAATTGAATGTAGAATAAATGCTGAGGATGCCAGTAAAAATTTTCAGCCTTCGCCTGGTATTATTACTATGTGTCATCAACCATCTGGTTTTAGAACAAGAGTAGATGGCGCAATATTTCAAGGATATAAGGTAACACCCTATTACGATAGTATGGTTTGTAAATTAATATGCCATGGAAGAAACAGAACAGAAGCAATTCAAAGAATGAATAGATCTTTAGATGAGTTTGTTATTGAAGGAATAACTACAACAATACCTCTACATAAAAAATTACTAAACCACAAAAAATTTATCAATTCAGATTTTAACGTTAGTTGGCTAGATAAAGATTCAATTGTTTAATAACATTTCACAAGCCAAACATCGTATACAGGATGATCAAAAGGTGCGATTGATGGACTTGATGAAAACATCCAACCATTAAAAACAAAAACTTCATCATTATTTTTACTGGTCAAATCTCGAACTTGCACATAAGCAGTTATTTCTGGATTATCATCAAATTCTGAATTTTTACATTTTAGACTTTTAATTGATAAATCTTTAAACTTTATTAATTCTCCATTTTTAAGTTTAAGCAAGGTGTTTTTAGAACTTATTTTATCCAAAATTTTCATATCAGTAAAAGTTCCCTCTAAATTACTTTTTGCATTTAAGTTTAAAGCTAAGCAAAAATAAAATAAAAAAACTAAATAAATTAATTTAAAATTATTCTTTCCAACTTGAGTATTTCTTTTTAATACCATCTTGATTTTTATTTGGATAATATGCTGCGTCTGTGCCGGTTAAATTTTCTTGATGAGGTTTTTGCCATTCATATTTTTCTAAGGTATGTTTTTTCTCAATTTTATTTGGTGTAAAATGTATCCAAGAATACCATTCAACAGGAATTTTTGATGCGTCAATTGTGTTTGAATAGATAATCCATCTTTTTCCGTTTTTACTCTCATAGTATTTATTACCTAGCTCATCAGTACCAACTAGTTTTCCAAAAAAAATAGTTTTTAGTCTTGTTCCAAAAGTATCTTGATTCCACCAAGTGAAAATTTTTCTTAAAAGTGTCAACATAATATTTTTTATTTATTCAATTAAAAATTGTAAAATTTAAATTAGACTAAAATATGAATATGTATATAAATTAATTGATTCATTATTCAAATTAAAATTTAAATCGAGGTAAAATGGCAAAGTATTTAGTTGAAACTTATTATACCTGTACTTTTAAAGTAAATCATTATTTAGATGATATTAACGAGGCAGAGTTAAAAAATTTAGAAAAAAGAGATGATGGTAAATTTGAGGTTTTAGACGTAAAACTTGATAACAGAAAAACAAAAAGTCTAGATCCTAAAAACAATAAAGTCCTTGAAAACAACAAAGTAGAAGTAGTTACTGAAACAGATAAAAAAAACCCAATAAATAAAGAAAACGTAATAGCAAGTATAAACAAAGCTAACGAGAAGTCAGGTAAAAGATTTAGCATGCCTGACAGAAGAAAAGGATATATTCAAAAAGCTACTATTGGTGACCACAAAGTTTACCTTCATACTGGAGAATATGAAGACGGAAAAATTGGAGAAATATTTATTGATACCAGTAAAGAAGGTGAGCTTGTTAAAGCTTTAATGAATAATTTTGCAATTGCTGTATCTCTAGGCCTTCAATATGGTGTTCCGTTAGATGAATTTATAAGTGCATTTGTAGGTACAAAATTTGAACCATCTGGCAAAGTTCATGGTAACGATAGAATTTTAAGCGCTACGTCAATTTTGGATTATATTTTCAGAGAATTAGCTATTTCATATCAAAATAGAGAGGATCTAGCCCATACTCCAGCTATTGGAGGAAATGATTCCATCAATGCAGAAGATCAAAGCTCTGAGGATCAAAATCAATTATTGAAAATTGTAAAAGACATTACTAGCAAAGGTTTCGTTAGAAGTAATTATAAAAAAAATCTAGTTGATCTTTCAGATGTAAAAATAAGTTTAAAAGGAAAAAAATAAGTTATTTTTTTGTTTTTAAAGCTAAATTTAATTCTTTCAATTGATCTAGATTTACCTCAGATGGTGCATTCATCATCAAATCTTGTGCGTTTTGGTTCATTGGAAACATAGTAACTTCCCTAATATTTTTCTCATTAGCAAGTAACATTACTATTCTATCAATACCAGGTGCTATTCCTCCATGTGGTGGTGCGCCATAACTAAGTGCATTAATCATACCACTAAATTTTTCATCTACTTGCTTTTTATCATATCCTGCAATTGAAAAAAGTTTGTACATAAGTTCTGGTTTATGATTTCTAATTGCTCCTGAAGATAATTCTATACCATTACAAACTATGTCGTATTGATAGGCAAGTATATCCAATGGGTTTTCAAAATCTTTTTTGCTTAAATCACCTTGAGGCATTGAAAATGGATTGTGACTAAATTCAATCTTGTTTGTTGATTCATCTTTTTCAAACATTGGATAATCTACAATCCAGCAAAATGCGAAAATGTTTTCATCAATTAAATCTAAATCTTTTGCAATTTTATCTCTTGCTAGTGCAGTAATTTTTTCTAATTCGTCTTGTTTTCCACAAGCCATGAAAATACTATCCCCTATTTCACAGTTTGTTCTTTTCATGATTTCAGCTATTGCATCTTGAGAAAAGAATTTTCCTATAGGGCCTTTTGCTGAAATATCTTTATCTTTTTCAAAAGTAAAATAAGCTAAACCAGAAGCACC
>CACBGU010000001.1 GCA_902538885.1 uncultured Pelagibacteraceae bacterium | reverse complement strand
GAGAAGTACCATACAATTTAAGACAGAGTGGGCCAACTAAAGTTGAATTATTAATTTCAACAAGGGTAAGAAAGTCACCTTATTGGCATTTATCAATGCAGGCAGGTTGTTGGAGAGCAACTGTATACAATCGAATTTATCATCCAAGAGGTTACGTGAAACCGGAGGATGGTGGAGCAATGGTTGAATATGATGCAATCGTAAACCATGTAACAATGTGGAATGTAGCTGTTGAAAGACAAATAAGAGTTAAAGGTCCAGATGCAGAAAAATTTACTGATTACGTTATAACTAGAGATGCAACAAAAATTTCTCCTATGAGAGCAAGATATGTAATCTTGTGTAATGCTTATGGAGGAGTATTAAATGATCCTATTCTTTTAAGAATTTCAAAAGATGAATTTTGGTTTTCATTGTCAGACTCTGATATTGGAATGTATTTACAAGGTGTAAATGCGGATGGAAGATTTAACTGTTCAATTGAAGAAATTGATGCATGTCCAGTACAAATTCAAGGTCCTAAATCAAAAGCTTTAATGAAAGATCTTTGTGGAGACCAAGTTGATTTTGATAATATGCCTTTCTATGGATTAGCAGAAGCAAAAATTGGTGGTAGAAGTTGTGTAATTTCTCAATCTGGTTTTTCAGGAGAAGCTGGTTATGAGATATATTTAAGAAATGCAACTTTATATGCTGAAGATATGTGGAATGCAGTATTGGATGCAGGAAAAAAACATAACTTAATGGTTATTGCGCCTGCACACCATAGAAGAATACAAGCTGGTATTCTTTCTTGGGGGCAAGACATGGATCAACAACATAATCCATTTCAATGTAATTTAGGTTATCAAGTTTCATTATCTGGTAAGGGTGAATGGAATAAAAAAGCTGACTATGTTGGTAAAGCTGCTTTAGAGAAAATGAAAGCAGACATAAAAGCTGGTCAAAAACCATACAAACTTCAATTAGTTGGGATGGAATTGGGTGGTAAGCCTATTGACGATTATGCGCCAGACTTTTGGTTAGTATCACCAGAAGGGGGTGGAGATCCAGTCGGATTTATTACATCACCATGGTGGCATCCAGAAAAGAAAACTAATATTGCTATGGGTTATGTTCCATTTGATGGAACTTTAAATCCTAATGGATTTCCAAAAGGAAAAGTTGGAACTAAGTTTAAAGTTCATCTTCCTGAAAAATACTCAGACACTCCAGGAACACCTGTAGATGCTGTAGTTGTGGATATTCCATTCAAAGAGTCTTTCAATGCAAATACAAGAGAAGTTGTAAAAGGCTAAAATTTACTATGGGGGAGCTAATTTCTGCTCCCCTTTTCAATTCTAATGACCAAAAGTTTTTTAATAGCAGTTTGCATTATCATTGCTATTGCTTTAATAATATTTCCATTAATTGTTTCTTATAAGGCTCAAAAAAATAAAAATAAAAAAAATTAATGTTTGCTGAATTTTTAAATATAATTTTTAAGTCAATAAAATTAGACAAAACTCTTTACTCAGATAATAAAAATTTTGGAGAAGCATCAATATACTTTGCTGGGATTATAATGATCCTAGATGGTATCGCTGGCGCAGTAGCAGCTAATACCATTATTAAAACAGCTATTGCAATGTCTGGTCTAACTGCAATAGTTACTTGGCTAATATGGGCGATTTTTATTTTTGTAATTGGAGTTAAATTATTTCCTGATAAACAAACCAAAGTTTCATTCAAAAAAGTTTTAACAGCTGTTGGATTTGCACATGCACCTGGTTTATTAAGATTTTTTGCGGTCACACCAGATTTAATGATACCAATAATTTTTCTTACCCAGTTTTGGATTTTTGCTGGTTTAATAATTTCAACTAAACAAATATTGAGTTTAAAATCTAATTTTAAATCTTTTGGGATTGTACTTTTATCCTTTTTAATTATTGCATTTTTATCTATCTCATTTGTGATGAGTAGAATGAATATGCTTCCAGTAAGTCAAATCAGTTAAAGTGGAAATATAGTCTTAGATACTCTACAAGATTTACATAATTTAAACCCAGTAAGAATTAAATTTTGAGTGACGCTCTCATCTTCCTCTTTGCATTCATCACAAATATTGTTTAATTCTTCAATATCTACCTTCAGATTTTTTTCATCAATTTTATCAATCATTATCTGTCAAACCAGCACCTGCCGCACCCTCTTTTAAACTGTCACTCTCTTCAACAAAAGTTTCTTCGGATAACTTGTATAAATTATTCCATTCATCGTCTGTAAAGTTATCTTCATTTTCAAGTAGATCGACCTCAATTGTATTCGCTATCTTTGGAAATTCTTGATCAATAAAATTTGAAAAAATATTTACATTTAGATTTAGTAACATTTTTTTTTCATCTATTTTTACATTAATTTTTTTTCCAATAATTTCTGATGAACGACTTATGAAGGAAATAAAAATTATTGGATAAGCAACATTTTTAAACTCAATTTTTTTTAAATTTTCTAAAACATTTATTTGATCTAAAAAACTAACACCTAAAGTAATTGGACAGTATGGATTGTTTGATGAAGAATTATTTTCACTAATTAAATTTAAATTTTCAAATTTACTTTTATTTTTTTGATTAAAATATTCATTAAGGTGCTTAATACCTGGTAAACTAAATAGCTCTAACAACCTTATACTTTTTCCTGTTTCCTCAGAAACTCCCCAAGAATATCCTGCTGCCTTTGAAGCTCTTTTAACAGTAGTTTCAATTTCACTCAGTGATTTCATTATTAAATATTAGTTTTATATACCCACTGCTCATCATAACTTTTTAGCTCATTTGGAAGTGGAGCACCTTGGAACATACAAATTCTTAACCATTTGTCAGATCGTGGATCAAATTTTAATGCCCCAAAAAAAGATAATTTTAATCTTAGCATATCAATAGGCATTAAATCTTTACCAATTGTATTATCTTGTATTTCTGAATAAGGAAATTTTTCTACAATGAATGCTCTCCTCACGACATGTCTTAATTCAGAATTTGATTTTAAAAATTCAGCAATAGTTAAACTATTTTTTGAGACTAATAATTTGTCATAAAGTTTTTTTATATCTCTTGCTATTGCTAAAGGCTGTTCTAATTCTGATCCATGCTCCTCAAAACGATCAGCTAATCTAGGTTCCTCTTTATTTTTTGAAATAAACCAAAAGTTTTTATTATTTTCTTTTTTTTCAAAATTAATATCTAAAATGTTTGGATACTTTGCTTCAATGATATTTCGTAATTCTTCAACTTTTCTATAAGTTGGAATATTAAAATATTTTTCTTCATCTGAGCTCATTTCTTTAACCAAAGGATTTACAATATTGTTGTAGGGTTCCATCATTATTGAAACTATGTATTCGATACATTCCTCGCAAGTATTATCCTCCAACCATTGATATATTTTGTTAAAAGGATATTCGCTCTCAAAATTAAAATCTTTATCTATAAAATTTAAGAATTTTTCAACATCCTGTAATAATGAAGAAATTTTTTTTTGTTGATATTCGCTATCTGTATTCCAGCTTGTAATATTTCTTAATGATTTTTTTACACAATCTATAAATAAATCACTATCTTGACTTTCTACATCTTTGATTTCTCTAATTTTCTTAAGTGCTTTTTCTCTACTTAAAATCCAATTATTTAAAAGAGTTGGGTGATTGACTATAAATGGAGCCATACCTAGGCCAGTAGAATTGCCAATTCCCAAGTTTTTACAAATATTATCATCTAACTTAACAGCTGTTTTTGGATTTTTATGATAAGCAACGTGATTAACTTGATCAAAAGTAAATTGTCTTACCAAATAAACCAACATCATTTCTAATCTGAATGGACCATTAATTTCTTCACGATTTTTAATTCTAAATCGATCTGCAAGACCAAACTTGCCAGAGCCATATACTGCCGTAGTCCTATATAAATAGCCTACTTTTGATAATAAGTTTAAATCTGGCTGCTGACCTTTGCTTAAACTTTCAACTACGTGATTATAAATTCTTACTGATTTGTTTGCTCTCGATAAAGTTAATTCTTTATAAGAAAGTCTACCAACTTCTTGTTTTGGAACTTCATTTTTTAATCTTTCTATGTCTTTTTTTGTAGGAACTCCATCATGTAATGTAAAAGCTGCATCCCATTTTGTTGCAATAACTCTATCTGATCTTTCTTCGTCTTTGATTTCATTTGCAAAACAAACTAAAGAATAAACTCTTTTATTTTTTTTAAATGAATAAACAGCTTCTCCAAAACCATTTTCATTTAAATTAAATAAATCTCTTTTATATTCCCACTCTTTAAATTCATTAAGAAAACTTCTTAAAAAAGATAATTTTGATTGATGAAAAGATCCAAGCCTTGATAATTTCATTATCTTGTTTGGGTCTCTTAATTCAACTTTCATAATTAAATCGATTTATAAAAATTGTACCAGTTATTTCCAAGTATTCCATGTGTCTCGGTATCTGAAAAACCTACTTTTTTAAGACCTTTTTCAATATTTGAGAACCCTCTTGCATCAAGAAACCAGTCAGGTTGTTTTGGAAAACCTGGTTTATTTTTCGAACCCTCACCATAATTTTTACTTTTAGACCAAGAACCATTTCTCATCCATTCAACAACAGTATCTGGATGATCTAAACAAAGATCTGATCCTATTCCTATTTTTTTTACATTCATTATTTCAGCTGTTTTTGCCACCATTTCACAAAAACTATCTAGAGTACAATTTGTGTTATCTTTTAAGTGATGAGGGTATAATGATAAACCCAACATACCGCCACTATCACTCAAAATTTTTAATAAATTTGAAGATTTATTTCTTTTTGCTGGGTGCCAAAAAGAGGGATTAGCATGAGTAATTGCTATTGGTTTCTCACTGAATTCAATTGCATCTAGAGTGCTTTTTTCTGCAGAATGTGACATGTCAACCACAAGACCAACTCTATTCATTTCTCTTATAACCTCACGTCCAAAATTTGTAACTCCGCTATCTACTTTTTCATAACAACCAGTTGCAAGCAAAGACTGGTTATTATAAGTAAGTTGCATAAATCTACATCCTAATTCATAAACCTTTTCAACAAGATTTATGTCATCTTCAATTGGTGAACAGTTTTGAAAACCAAAAAATATTGCAGTTTTGTTTTCTTTATTAGCTTTATCAATATCTTGGAAATTCTTACCAAGAAAAATTAAATCAGAATTTTCATGAAACAATTTTTCCCATTTTTTAATTTCAAGTTGTAATTCATCAAAATCTTCATGGTAGACAATGGTAACATGGACAGCATCTAATCCAGCAGATCTATTGATCTCAAAGATTTTCCTAGACCAATTACAATATTGAAGATTATCAATTTTATAATTCATAGTATGCTTAACTCTAATCAATATGTATTTTAAATACTATTAATTTTATTGAAATTTTAAGTTAATTTTGAAATAAACAGATTGATCAATTTTCATGAAAAAAAATAGTAAATTAAAAGTTTCAATCATAATGGGAAGTCAATCTGACTATAAAGTAATGAAACTAGCCGAAAAAACCTTAAAAAAAATTGGAGTTTCATTTGAAACAAAAATTATATCTGCTCACAGAACACCACAAAGAATGTATGAATATGCTGCAAAAGTTGAGCAAAATCATATAGGAGTAATTATTGCAGGTGCTGGAGGATCTGCTCATCTTCCAGGCATGATATCAGCGCTTACACATGTGCCAGTACTTGGTGTTCCTGTTGAAAGTAAAAAACTTAAAGGTTTAGATAGTTTGTTATCAATTGCACAAATGCCTAAAGGAATTCCAGTAGGAACGCTTGCCATAGGTGAGGATGGCGCTATTAATGCTGCTTTATTAGCTGCAGCAATAATTGCTAATAATAATTCAAATGTTCGAAAAAAACTTAAAAATTTTAGAACATCACAAACTAAATCTGTAAAGAAATCTCCAAAATAAAATGTCAGAAATTACTCTTGGTATAATTGGGGGTGGTCAACTTGGAAGCATGCTTGCAATAGCAGCTAAAAAATTAAATGTAAAAACAGTTATTTTTTGTGATGATATAGATGCACCAGCACAAAATTTTTGCAATCAATTTGTTAATGGAAATTATGATAATAAAGAAAAGATATCAGAATTTATAAATCAAGTTGATTTAGTCACTTATGAATTTGAAAATATTCCATTTGAAACATTAAATGAAATAAACAAATTTAAACCTGTTTTACCAAAGCCTTCCGTTAACAGATTAATTCAACATAGATTGGCTGAAAAAGATTTTGTTAATAAATTAAATATTAGAACAACAAGATATGTTTCGATTGAAAAAAAATCTGACATAGATGCCTTAGAAGATTTTTTACCAGGAATATTAAAAACAACAACACTTGGTTATGATGGTAAAGGTCAATATCCAATTAAATCAAGTGAGGATCTTAATTCATTGAACATTGACTTTTCAAAAGGATATATTCTTGAAAAACTTGTAAAATTAAAAAAAGAGATTTCAATTATAATTACAAGGTTTAGTAATAATAAATATGAAATTTATGAACCAATAGAAAACTCACACGAAGATCAAATTTTAAAATATTCAAAAATACCTGCTGATATTAACGAAAAGATTTTTAATCAATCTAAAGATTGGGCAATGCTAATTGCTGAAGAGCTTAAATTTATAGGAACTTTATGTGTAGAATTTTTTATTGACAGAAATGATAATCTTTATGTTAATGAGATTGCACCTAGAGTACATAACTCAGGACATTTAACAATAAATGCTTTTAATGTAAGTCAATTTGAAAATCATGTAAGAGCTGTCTGTGGTTTAGAGCAAATTCCTATAAAAAAAATATCTAATGCTAAAATGATAAATTTGCTTGGCGATCAAATTACTCATTATAGAAACATGCAAAAGTTTAATGAAAATGAATTTTTCTTTGATTATTTAAAAAAAGATATTAAAGAAAAAAGAAAAATGGGTCATATCACAACTTTAGTATAAATGTTAAAATCGATAGAAGGTAATTTTGATAATCCAGAAGTTAATGAGCTTCTAACCAAACATTTTGTGGAGCTTAGAGCTGCTTCTCCAGAGGGAAGTGCTCACGTCCTAGATATTCCAGGTTTAAAAGTGCCATCAATTAAATTTTGGAGTTTGTGGGATGATGAAAAACTGATTGGTTGTGGTGCTTTAAAATTTTTGGATAAAGAACATGGGGAATTTAAATCGATAAGAATTCACGACAATTTTAGAAAGCAAGGTCAAGGGATTAATGTAATCAATCATTTAATTAATGAAGCTAAAAAGCTTAAAATAAAAAGATTAAGTATCGAAACAGGAGCAGGTGATTTTTTTATACCAGCAAGAAAACTCTTCAAAAAAACTGGTTTCACTGTATGCGAACCTTTTGCACACTATAAAGAAGACATCAATTCTGTTTATTTAACTATGCTTATTGACAATATTTAAAATATTATTTTTAATTATTGATCTATTTTGTTGACAAAACCCAATAAAATCTAAAGAAAGCCAATATTACTTAATTATAAGTAATAATTAAACATAACAAAAAGTAAGAAGATAAATATGAGTCTACAAGGTAAAGTAAAGTGGTTCAATCCAACCAAAGGTTTTGGTTTTATTGAAAGAGAAGATAAAGAAAAAGATGTGTTTGTACATGTTTCAGCAGTAAGAGATGCTGGTATGAACGGTTTAGATGAGGGTCAAGCTTTGACTTTCGATGTTGAAGATGGTCCTAAAGGTCCTTCAGCGGTTAACTTAAAAACTGCATAATTTCACACTTCCTATTGGCTGAAAAATTTATTTAACTTTAAAAAATTTATTATTCAGCCAATACCTTATTTAAAAACAATCTTTAAACACAATTATTAATTATAGATTTAAATTAAAAAATTAATAAATTAATCAAAATTATGATCGGAATTTTAGGTGGAATGGGAACTCAAGCAGGTCTTGATTTTTGTAATAAGCTTGCGGTTCTGAATAGAGGAAAAATTGATCAAGAGTATCCATTATTTTTACTTTATAATAAATCAAATATTCCTGGGAGACCTGAGTCTATTGGCTCTCAAACTAAAAATCTATCAAACAAATCTACAAATAAAACAAGTAGAGCAAAATATAACAAAGTTTTAAAGAGTTTGCTGAAAGGTTGTAAGCTACTAGAAAAAAATAAATGTAAATTTATAGTTATTCCTTGTAACACAGCTCATTATTGGTTTGATGATTTACAAAAAAAGATCAATATTCCAATAATCAATATGCCAAAAGAGGTTTTCAAATTTACTAAAAAAAAATGTAGAAAAAACTCAAAAGTTGGTTTGTTAGCAACTGAAGGTACCCTTAAAACAGGAGTTTATAAAAAATTTTTTGAAAAAGATTATCAATTAATAGAGCCATCTCAAAAAATACAAAAATTGTCAGTTAATAAAGCAATTAAATTGGTTAAAATGGGTAATGTAAAGGAAGCAGCAAAAGCAATTAAACCTGCAATTGATTCATTAATTAAAATGAAGTGTAAAAAAATTATTTTAGGTTGCACAGAGCTACCTATTGCAATTTTTGCTTTTAAATCATTTAAAAATGTTAAATCCTCAAAAGTTTTCTTAGATCCTAACTTAATTTTGGCTCATTCAGCTATGGTCAAGCATAAAAATTAGTTTATGTCTAACAAGACTGAAAAGCCATATGTGTTGAGAGCTGCTGAATTTGTTTATTCAAATATAATAGAAATTAAAAAACAAAATCCTGAAATCAACAATATTCAGGCATTTGAAATTTTTATGACTACTAAAGAATATGAAATTTTAAGTTCTGGAGAATTTCATGATAAATGGTTTTTAGAACTTAAGAATAATAAATTTATTGACCAAATAACTAAAAAAAAAATAAATGAAGAAACTTTAAGACTTTTAGAATTACAAAAAGATTCTATGGTAAAATTTTTAATGAAGATACCTAAACTTTATTATACTAAAAGTCATTTTCCACTAGAAATTTCACAAAGAGCTTTTGATCACTTGTGGAGGGTTTGTGAAAGCTATGAAATGTGGTGCAAGGAAACTAAACAAGAAAATTTGATATATCTTAATATTATTGAGTAGTATTATTTATATTGAGTATTGATCTAGTAACCTCTATTCGCTTTTTAAGCAATTTTTGTAAATTTTGATTATCTAATTTTTGTCTAGTCATTTTAATTCTTGTTTCAACTAATTGTCTTAAATCTTCATCAAAAGAATTTTTTTTAATTTTATTATCTTTTTCTTCAACTAATGTATCTTTAATTAAAGCTAAAGAATTCTTTCCAGTTTCTTTTTCTATTCTTTGATTAATTATATATTGAGCACCTGCTTTATAGACATTGCCCGAAGTAAGAGCTGTAAAACCTGGACCAACGAATGAAAGAATGGGTACAAAACCTGTCAAAAAGAAAAAAGACAATATAATTGTTAAAATTCTAAATAGCCTAAGGTTCATAGCTGAACATTAAGTGATTTGGCATTTTGTTTCTACATCTAATTTGTTCATTATAGGTACTGATTTGTTTGATTTTATTTAATTTATTTGTTTATTAAACATGATGATTAAAATATTCCCTTTTATATTTATACTTTTATGGTCTTCTGCTTTCATAACAACCAAACCTATTATAGACAACAGTGATCCATTTGCAGCTCTAGCTTTTAGATTTGCTTTAGTTGCTTTAGGTTTTTTTTTATTTTCTATTTATTCAAAAGAAAAAATTCTAGTAAGCAAAAGAAATTTTTTTGAATCTTTTTTTAGTGGTGTCTTGTTTCATGGGTTTTATCTCGGAGGTGTCTTTTACTCAATTTCTATAGGCATGCCTACAGCAATTGCAGCTTTAATTGTAACCCTTCAACCAATTCTCACAAATGCATTAAGCGGTCCAATATTAAATGAGAAAGTATCTACAAAACAATGGATAGGTGTTTTATTGGGATTTGCTGGGGCAGGACTTGTATTGGGTTTTGATGTTGGTTCAAAAATACCAGCAGCAGGATTGATAGCAACGATAATAGCTTTATTGGCAATTACATTTTCAACTTTATGGCAAAAAAAATTAAGCAACAATTTGCCTCTATCTGTAAGTAATATGAATCAAGCTATTGGTGGATGTTTATTTCATTTATCAGTAATTATATTATTTGTTGATCCATATATTGATTTCTCACAAACATTTATTATTGCAATGAGCCATCAAATATTTTTGGTATCATTTGGAGCATTTACAATATTAATGTTTTTAATTAAAAATAATTCAGCAAGCAAAACAGTTTCTATATTTTTTTTAATTCCAGCAACTTCTGCTTTTATGGCCTGGCTTTTCTTAAATGAAAGTTTAACTAGCTTAGATTTAATTGGATTTCTAATAACTTCTACAGGCGTTTATATTGCAACAAGAAATTGAAGATTTAGGCTTATATAGATTTAAAGCCAAATTCTAGAGATGCGTCTGTAATTGAATGATATAAAGATTCGCCAAAACTTCTTAGAGCAAATAATCTTACTTTATTTGGATTTTCACCTAACCTATCTACTGTGAAAGCTATTCCATTATAAGTTGAGTTAATTGAATTATTTTTATCCAATGTATTGAAATTAAAAGGACATCCTTTTTTTAAAACTTCTATTGCATCATTTCCTTCGATTTCAATAATAGCTCTAGAATGAGATAAATCTGTTACAGCAAAATCTGTATCTTTAAATTTATCTACAACATTTTTTATTAAATCTTTTTTTGTTGAAACTAAAAGCCAGTTTTTTGGTCCATTCCACATAATCCTTGTAGTTTCATTAAATACTACGGTTAAAGGTTCATTCTTTAATTTTAAACCATCAATATCAATACTCTCAAATGAAACTGAAGAATTTTTGTACTGAACTATTTGAACAATTAATAAATTTTTGATTTCAGATATTTTAAGTATATCATTTCCATTTTTACCCTCATAATCTCCAAATTGACCTTTCTCATGAACGTTTGATAAAGCTGAAATTAATGTCATGATCTAACCCTTTCACCTTTTGGATCTACATAATGTGATGAAACTATTTCAACTGGTATTACTTTATTTTTGAGAGGCGACATCGCAAAAAGCTTTTCACCAATCATATTTTTTCCATCTTTTAAAATTGCCAAAGAAAAAGGATTGTCATATTCAACGCTCCAACATGATGCAGATATATGACCTAACTTAGGATTTGGTAATGGTGCTTTATCATCTTTAACTAAATGTGAGCCTTCAGGTATACTTGTTTTTTTATCTAATGGAACTACCCCTACTAATCTTTGTCTATCTTCAGCAGTAAATGCAGATCGTTGTAATGATCTTTTTCCAATAAAGTCTTTCTTTTTACTTACAAGACCTTCTAAAGCGTTATCGTATGGAATTGTTCTACCATCAAGTTCTGATCCAGCAACATGTCCCATTTCAATTCTAAGAGTTGATAATGCTTCTGTTCCATATGGTTGAATATTAAATTCTTCACCAACTTCAATTATTTTTTCCCACATAAAATTTCCATAATCAGACTCAACATTTACTTCATAAGCAAGCTCACCTGAAAACGAAATTCTAAATATTCTTGCTTTAACACCAAATAAATCTCCCTCCATATAGCCCATGAATGGCAAACCTTCATTTGATACATCGGAATTTGGAAATAATTTTTGCAATAAATCTCTAGATTTAGGTCCAGCGATAGCTGCTCCAGCCCACTGTTCTGTAGTTGAAACTACATTCACATTTAATTCAGGCCAAACTAGTTGCAAATAATATTCTAAATGAGAAAGAACGTTTGCCGCTTGAGCTGTAGTAGTGGTCATATGATAATGATTTTCTGAAATTCTTGTGGTTGTTCCGTCATCCATAACAATTCCATCTTCTCTTAACATTACACCGTATCTAGCTTTACCAACTGGTAGCTTCAACCATGCATTTGTATAAACTCTGTTTAATAACTCTGCTGCATCGGGACCTTTGACATCAATTTTTCCTAAAGTTGTTACGTCACAAACTCCTACATTTGTTCTCACATTTTTTGCTTCTCTTTTAGAGGCCTCAAATAAATTTTCATTTCCTCTTTTATAATATCTTGGTCTTAACCAAACACCTGCATCAACAAAAACTGCATTATTTTTTTCATGCCATGAGTGCATTGGAGATTTTCTTGTTGGTTTTGAATGTTTACCAACCTCTCTTCCTACTATTGCTCCAATAGAAACTGGAGTATATGGAGGTCTAAAAGTTGTATGACCTACTGCAGGAACTACTTTGTTTTCAATTTCGGATACTAATTGCAATCCATTTAAATTACTTGTTTTTCCTTGATCTGTTGCCATTCCCAGAGTGGTATATCTTTTAACGTGTTCAATTGATCGATAACCTTCTCTTAAAGCTATTTCTACATCAGATACCGCTACATCATTTTGAAAATCTAAAAATCTTTTATAATTTTTACCTTTTGGTAATGGAACACACCAAAACTTATCATGTTGAGAAGATTTTTTTTCAACAACATTTGGAATAGCTATCTCATTATCTTTTTTAGTTAATTTTTTTGATAATTCACTTCCTGCTTTAAATGAAGTTTTTATCGTTTCATCAAGTGAAAATACACCATTAGCTGCACCTAAAGTGATTTCATTTTGTTTTGATTGTCCTGGAACAAATGCATCAATTTCTTCTTTAAACTTTGTTTTATTTCCTGATTGTGAAGCTAAATGGATAGTTGGCGTCCAAAAACCTGAAACACAAATACAATCACATTCAATATTTTCTATTTTACCAAGTTGTTTTTTATCATCTGAAATACTTGCAATATCTGCAGATTTTACTTTTTTGTATCCTTGTGCTGCAACAACAACATATGAATTTTTAATGTTAATTCCTAAATTTCTTGCTTCATCAATTATTTCTGACTCAGCGTTTTTCCTTGAGTCTAAAACAACTGGATCTACTCCATGTTTTTTAAATTCAATTGCTGTTTCATATCCACTATCGTTATTTGTAAATACCAATGGCTTTCTTCCAACTAAAACACCATATACTTTTAAATATTCTTTAGCAGCTGAAGAAAGCATAACTCCTGGCGTATCATTATTTCCAAAAACTATCGGTCTTTCAATTGATCCAGAGGAAATCAAAACTTCTTTTGCACGAATGTACCATAGTCTTTTATTAGGATGGTATTTTTTAGTTGATGGTAAATGATCACTAACTTTTTCTGACATCACAAGCATGTTGTGATCATAGTATCCAAAAATTTGGGATCTATTTTTTACAACAACATTCGGCATTATTTTAAGTTCTGCAATTATTCCCTCAGCCCAATCTTTTCCTGATTGATTTCCAATATTGACATCGCTAGTTAGTAAAGATCCACCAAATCTTGGTTTATCTTCAGCTAAAATTACTTTAGCTCCATTTTTTGCTGCAGCATACGCACCTGCTAATCCCGAAGGTCCTGAACCTGCAATTAATAAATCGCAATATTCGTATTTGTGTTCATACCTTTCTTTGTCATGTTTAGTTGAAGCTACACCTAAACCAGCTGCTTTTCTTATAAAAGGTTCATAAATTCGATACCAAAAACTTTTTGGCCACATAAAAGTTTTGTAATAAAAGCCTGCTGGTAAAAAAATTTTTAGAAAATTATTGATTGCACCTATGTCAAAATTAACACTTGGCCAACAATTAACACTTTTAGCCTCTAAACCCTCAAACAACTCCTGTTCTGTAGCTTTTATATTTGGCTCTGTTTCACCATTTCTATAAAGTTGAACAACTGCATAAGGTTCATCTACACCTGCTCCAAAGAAACCTCTGGGTCTGTGATATTTAAAACTTCTTCCTACTAAATGAACTCCATTTGCTAATAAAGCTGAAGCTAATGTATCGCCTTCATAACCAAAGTAAGTTTTTCCATTAAATTTAAAAGATAGTTTTTTATCTCTATTTATTAACCCGCCATTTTCAATTCTAAAAGCTTGAGTCATTAAGCAACTTCCTCATCAGCTTTAAAGGTTCTGAAAATTTCATGAGTTGCGGTATCTCTCTCAACCTTTATCCATTGTCTACATCCAGAAATATGTTGCCATAGCTCTAAATGCTTTCCTCTTAAACTTTTTCTATTGTAAACAAAATTATCCCATTCTTGATCAGAAACTTCTTTATTAATTTCTGGTCTTTTAACGCTTGCATCACCACCATACGAAAATTCATTTTGAGACCTCATTCCACAGTGCGGGCAATTTATATAAAGCATTTACGATATCCAAGTTTTTGTTCCAAGTCCCTTTTCATCAATAAGATGGCCAGTACTAAATCTATTTAAACTATAACCAGCATTTAATTCGTGAACTCTATCTTGTGCAATTGTGTGTGCAAATGTCCATCCTGATGCAGGTGTGGCTTTAAATCCTCCATAGCACCATCCACAATTTAAATACAATCCTTCAATGTGTGTTTTATCAATAATTGGTGAACCATCCATCGACATATCCATTATACCGCCCCAAGTTCTCAACATTTTTAATTTACTTAAAAAGGGCATCATCGCTATTCCTTCAGTTAAAACGTGTTGTAATGTTGGTAAATTTCCTCTTTGAGCATAACTATTATACCCGTCAAGATCACCCCCCATTACCATCTCACCTTTATCTGATTGACTTACATAAAAATGACCAGCACCAAATGTAACTACTTTATCTAAAACTGGTTTAACTGGTTCAGAAACACAAGCTTGAAGTAAATGTGTTTCAATTGGTAAAGTCATATTTAATTTTTCAGCTAATATATTTGTGCTACCGGCAACACAAATACCAACTTTTTTTGCTTTAATATTTCCCCTTGAAGTTCTTATGCCTTTTATTTTACCTGCGTTAACATCAAAACCAATCACTTCACAATTTTGAATTATATCTACACCCATAGAGTCTGCTTGTCGTGCATAACCCCATGCAACAGCATCGTGTCTTGCTGTGCCTGCACTTGGTTGCATCAAACCACCAAAAATTGGAAATCTAACATTGTCAGAAAAGTCAGCCATTGGAATAATTTCTTTAACTTGTTCTCTATTTAAAAGAACTGCATCAATTCCATTTAACCTCATCGAATTTCCTCTTCTCGCGTATGCATTCATTTGTGCATCAGAGTGCGCAAGGTTAATTATTCCTCTTGGAGAAAACATTACATTGTAGTTCAAATCCTGACTCATCTTTCTCCATAAATCCATTCCAAACTCACTAAACAATCCATTTTCATCATGCATATAATTGGATCTAATAATTGTAGTGTTACGTCCTACATTTCCTCCTCCAATCCAACCTTTCTCGATTATTGCAACTTTTGTAATGTTGTGCTCTTTAGCAAGGTAATATGCGGTAGCTAATCCATGACCACCACCACCTATAATTACAACATCGTATTCTTCCTTAGGTGTTGGATCTTTCCAGGCTAAATCCCAATTTTGATGATTAGAAAAAGCATTTTTAACTAAGTTAAATATTGAATACTTCTGCATCAAATAATTTTATAACAAAGAATATAAATAGTGCTTATTTTTTTTATATATATTTTTTAGAAGTTTCCAAATATCTCAAAAAAGGATAAGAAGTCACAGGTAAATGTTTTTAATTTAAAGGATTATTCATGAGCGATGTAAAGTCAGATATTCAGATAGCTAGAGAAGCTAAAATGCAACCAATTAATGATATTTTAGCAAAGATAAATGTTCCTGATGAGAGTGCAGCTTTCAGCCCAATGGGAAGACATATCGCAAAAATAAATTTGGAATATTTAGACACTCTTAAAGATAAACCAGATGGAAAATTAATTTTAGTAACTGCAATCACTCCAACTCCAGCTGGTGAAGGTAAAACAACTACTTCTGTTGGATTGAATGATGGATTAAATAAAATTGGAAAAAAATCTATTGTTTGTTTAAGAGAACCAAGTCTTGGTCCCTCTTTTGGAATGAAAGGTGGTGCAGCTGGCGGAGGATATGCTCAAGTTGTTCCTATGGAACAAATAAATTTACATTTCACAGGTGATTTTCATGCGATCACATCAGCTCACAATTTGTTATCTGCATTAATTGATAATCATATTTATTGGGGAAATAAATTAGACATAGACGTTAGAAGAATTGTTTGGAAAAGAGTCATGGATATGAATGATAGATCTTTAAGATCAATAAACATTAATTTAGGTGGTGTTGCCAACGGATTTCCAAGAGAAGATGGTTTTGATATTACTGTTGCGTCTGAGATAATGGCAATCTTTTGTTTATCAAATGATCTAGAAGATTTAGAGAAAAGAATTGGGAATATTACAATTGGATATAACCGAGATAAAAAACCAGTTTATGCAAAAGATTTAAATGCTCAAGGACCTATGACAGTTCTTCTTAAAGAAGCTATTAGACCTAACGTAACACAAACATTAGAAAACAATCCTGCAATTATACATGGAGGTCCTTTTGCAAATATAGCACATGGATGTAACTCAGTTATTGCAACAAAAACTGGATTAAAACTTGCAGATTACGTTGTAACAGAGGCAGGGTTTGGTGCTGATCTGGGTGCTGAAAAATTTTTAGATATTAAATGCAGAAAATCAAATTTAAAACCTAGTTGTGTAGTTATCGTTGCAACAATCAGAGCATTAAAAATGCATGGTGGGGTTGCAAAAGAAGATTTGAAAAACGAAAATGTAGATGCACTTAAAAAAGGATTGGTTAACCTTGAGAGGCATATTGAAAATCTTAAAAAATTTGGGTTACCAGTTGCAGTTGCTGTTAATCATTTTATTAAAGATACAGATAGTGAAGTAAAAGCACTAATAGATTTTTGTAATGATTTAGGAGTTAAAGCAAGTCTTTGTACTCATTGGGCAAATGGTGGTGAAGGAACAAAAGATTTAGCAGCTCATGTTGTTAAATTATGTGAAAAAGATGAGGCAAAATTTAAATTCTTATACGAAAGTAAAACACCATTGTTCAAAAAAATTGAGACAATAGCAAAAGAAATTTATAGAGCTGATGAAGTAATAGCTGACACTAAGATTAGAGAGCAGCTTAAAAACTTTGAAACAGCTGGATACGGTGACTTACCAATCTGTGTTGCAAAAACTCAATATAGTTTTTCAACTGACCCTAATTTAAAAGGTGCTCCATCTGGCCATGCTCTTCCAATAAGGGAAGTAAGACTATCATCGGGTGCTGAATTTATAGTTGTAATTTGTGGAGCGATAATGACAATGCCTGGTCTTCCAAGAGTTCCAGCAGCAGACTCGATTAAGTTAAATAAAAAAGGTGAAATAGAAGGTTTATTCTAAATTTAGATAGTCTAACCAGTTCTCTAATTCTCTCATTCTAGAAATTTTATCTAATTTATTATTCTCATTTTCTATATGTTTAATATGATCATCGATTTCATTCTCATCTTTAAAAGCACCTTTTTCCAAAAGTCTTTTTTTTCTGAAAATAATCAAATTAATCATTTTATTATAAGTAATCTCAGGATGGTATTGTAGTCCCCATATATTACAGTTACCAACTTTAAAATTTATCCCTTGAACGTTATTTATTGAGTTTGAGGCTAATAAAGTTGAATTTTCTGGCATAGTTACAACTTCATCAAAATTAAATGCTGGAGTATTAAATTTTTGATCTTTATTTTTATAAAGTGGATGATTTAAACCATTTTCATTAATTTCTATATTTGAAGCAATACCTCTATGAGATCCTTTTGTACATTTTTTCACTTCTCCACCAGCTGCTGTTACAGCTACTTGCATGCCCCAACAAATTGCTAGTATTTTTTTTATTTTTTTCTGACACTCTTTCATAAAATCAATTTGTCTTTTTATTTCTGGAGTATTGTTGTAGATGTTTAAACTACTTCCTCCCCAAATAAGACCATCGTAGCTTTCAAGTGCATCAATATTTTTATCGATATTTTCGTCTGAAGAAGGATTAACCACGTGGGTTTCTAATTTATCTGTGAAAAACGCTAAACTATCTTTAAGGCTTTCTGTATGTGTTTGAATTCCAGCCTCAGAAAAACTTTGATTTTCTTCTCGTAAGTTTCCTTCTACTATCAATATTTTTTTCATTAAAATAATTCTCCAGAAATACTTTTTATATACATTTCTTTTAGATCATTTTGACTTAATTTTTTGGGATTTCCTCCTGTTGATGGATCTTCAAATGCCATTGATGAAAGTTCATCTAAATCAATATTATTACAATCCATTACATCTGATAATTTGTGTGGAATATTTAAATTTTTTCTTAATTCCAAAATCCAATTTAAAAAACTATCAAAATTTTTATTTAAATTAAGATAATCACAAATCGATATTATTTTGTTTTCGATGGATGGTTTGTTAAATGTTAAAACATAAGGCATAAATATTGCGTTAGATAAACCATGGTGAACATTGAATTTACCGTTTACAGGATGGCTCATTGAGTGAATTGCTCCTAGTCCCTTCTGAAATGCAGTCGAGCCCATTGAAGCCGCTGAAAGTAAATCCATTCTAGCGTTAACGTCTTTTCCATTTGTGAATGCTTTAATTAAAGAATTTTTAATTAACTTCATCCCTTCTATCGCCATACCATCAGCCATTGGATGATATCCTGGTGCACAAAACGCTTCTAAATTATGAGCTAGTGCATCCATTCCTGTTGCTGCTGTTAATCTTGGAGATAAATCTAATGTAAGTAAAGGATCTAAAATAACAATTGAAGGTAACATTTTTGGGTGAAAAATAATTTTTTTTGCACCTGTTTTTTTATTTATGATTGCAGATGCTCTACCAGTTTCTGATCCAGTCCCGGCAGTGGTTGGAACTGCAATAATTTTTGAAATTTTAGAACTATCAGCTCTTGTCCAGTAATTACCAATATCTTCAAAATCCCATAACGGTCGAGATTGATTACACATAAATGCTATAGCTTTTCCAACATCTAAACCACTTCCGCCTCCTAAAGCTATTACACCGTCACAGCCAGAAGTATTATAAACTTTAACACCTTCTTCTACATTTTCTCCAATTGGATTTCCCGTAAAATTAGAAAAGCTAGCTAGGTTTTTAAAACTTTTTTTTAATGTTAATATTATATTTTTAGTTAAATCTAAGTTAATTAAATCCTTGTCTGTTACAAATAATGGATTTGAAATATTTAACTCTTTACAGGCTAAGGATAAATCTTCAATTCTATTTTCTCCTATCCACATAGTGGTTGGATAATTCCAATTAATACCCATAACAAAATATAATTTTATTTTTTTAAAAATTGTTAGTAAGATATATTTATAAATTTATTAATGATAGGAAAAATTCTATGTCAAAAGTAGCAATCATAGGCGCTGGTCCATGTGGACTTTCAATTTTAAGAGCGTTTGAGCATTTAGAAAAAAAAGGAGAAAAAATTCCTGAAATAGTTTGCTTTGAAAAACAAGAAAGTTGGGGTGGTCTATGGAACTACAACTGGAGAACTGGTTCAGATCAGTATGGAGATCCTGTGCCTAATAGTATGTACAGATACTTATGGTCTAATGGACCTAAAGAATGTTTGGAATTTGCTGATTATTCTTTTGATGAACATTTTGGAAAGCCAATTCCTTCCTTTCCTCCAAGAGAAGTTTTACAAGATTATATTCTGGGAAGAGTAAGTAAAGGAAATATAAAAAGTAAGATTAAATTTAATACAAGAGTCACAAATACTGTTTATAAAAATGATAAGTTTGAAATTAGCTACCAGGACAAAGTAAATAATAAAGTTTTAAATGATACATTTGATTATGTGGTAGTCTCTTCAGGTCATTTTTCTGTACCTTTTATTCCTGAGTACGAAGGAATGAATTCTTTCCCGGGAAGAATAATGCACTCACATGATTTTAGAGATGCAGAAGAGTTCAGAGGAAAAGATGTGATTGTTTTGGGAAGCAGCTATTCAGCTGAAGATGTAGCCCTACAATGTAATAAATATGGTGCTAAAAGTGTAACAATTGGTTACAGGCATAACCCAATGGGCTTTAAATGGCCAAAAGGCATGAAAGAAGTTCATTACTTAGATAGGTTAGATGGAAAAAAAGCTATATTTAAAGACGGAACAGAACAAAATGCCGATGTAGTGATCTTGTGTACTGGATATCTTCATCATTTCCCATTTTTAGATGAAAGTTTAAAATTAAAAACACATAACAGATTATATCCACCAAAACTTTACAAAGGAGTTGTGTGGCAAGATAATCATAAACTTTTATACTTAGGTATGCAGGACCAGTTTCATACATTTAACATGTTTGACTGTCAGGGATGGTATGCGAGAGATGTGATCATGGGAAAAATCAAAATGCCTAGTGACGACGAGATAGATAAAGACATAAATAAGTGGGTTTCAATGGAGGAAAAATTAGAAAATCCTGATCAAATGATAGATTTTCAAACAGAATATACCAAAGAACTTCATGATATGTCTGATTATCCTAAAATTGATTTTGAATTAATTAGAAAACATTTCAAAGAATGGGAACACCATAAAGTAGAGGATATTCTAACTTATAGAAATAAATCGTTTTCATCTCCAGTGACTGGATCAGTTGCGCCAATTCATCATACGCCTTGGGAAAAAGCGATGGATGACTCTATGGAAACTTTTTTAAATAAATAGAAAATTAATATTTAATTTTTAATTTTTTATTTTTAACAATTGCCTCTAATAAAGAGATCATTAACGGAACTTTTCGTTTATTAATTTTTTTAAATACAAAAGGAGCAATTTCTATTGCTAAATCAGCACCTTCTACTGTATCGTTTTTCATAAACTTTTTCTTTGCTTGGGTAAAAGTATAGCCTTTACCTAGATATTCTCCCATTTTACTATTTCTTCCTCCCATTGCACTCACGTATAAATCTCCTAAACCTGCCAGACCATAAACAGTTTCTTTTTTTCCTTTAAAATAATTTGCAAGATATTTCATTTCATCAATTGATTTTCGGAATAAAGCCGATGATGTATTATGCCATTGTCCAGCTCCAATGATCATTGAATAAATATTTTTTATAGCAGATAAAAATTCAACTCCATTAACATCTCTACTAAATTCAGTTTGATAATAATTTGTTGAAATTAATTTTCCTATTTTTTTTGCAGTATTAATATTTTTGTTCGCAACAACAGTGAAACTTTTAACTTTTTTAGCTAATTCTTTTGCTAAACACGGGCCTTTCAAAACTGAAATATTTAAATTCTTATTATACTTTCTTAATAAGCTAGACATTGAAATTAAATTCCTACCATCTAATTTAAGACCTTTTGTTAATACTAAAATAGGCAATTTATTTTTTATTTTTGAAAGATTTTTTCCAATTAAGTCTATTCCAATAGAACTCACAGCAATTACAATTAAGTCCCATTTCTGATTTAAGATGTCGCTTGAAAATTTATTTATTTTTAATTTTTGTGGTAAATTTATATTTAATGATGGGTGAATTTTTTTTTTTAAGTTTAATTTTTGTAATAATTTAAAGTTATATGGCTCTGTTAATGTAACCGAGTGACCATTATCTAGCAATGGTATCGAGAAAGCAGCCCCCATAGCTCCAGCGCCAACAATTAAAATTTTTTTCATTTTTATCTTTATGCTAAGGTTTTTTTAATTGCTTGCTTCCAACCATGCAATATATGATTTCTAAGTTTTTTATTAATTTTTGGCTTAAAAGCTTTATCTTTTTTCCATGTATTTTTTATCTGGTTTAATGATTTGAATTCTCCTACTTGATAACCTGCGAACAGGGCTGCTCCGAGAGCAGTGGTTTCTAAGACTTTCGGTCGAATTACTTTTAGATTAATTACATCTGCTAAAAATTGTGAAAACCAATTATTAGCTACCATACCCCCATCAATCTTTACTATCCTAGGCTTCAAACCATCTTTATTCATTGAATAAAATAAATCATAACTTTGATAAGCAACAGACTCGACGGTTGCTCTCACTAAAGTTTTCCAATCACTATCTCTTGTAAGTCCTGTTATTAAGCCTCTTGCATCAGGTCTCCAATAAGGTGCGCCTATTCCACTAAAAGCTGGTACAACATAAACCTGATTATTGCTTATTGTTGATTTAGCTATTTTTTCAGTTTCATAAGCATTGTTAATTAATTTAATTTTATCCCTTAACCATTGTACGCCTGCTCCTGCTATGAAAATAGATCCTTCAAGAGCATACGTGGTCTTATTATTCAATCGATAACAAATTGTAGTTAATAACTTATTTTTTGAATTTATTTTTTTTGATCCAGTGTTCATTATTATAAAAGCACCAGTGCCATAAGTACTTTTTATAGATCCTTTTTCAAAACAAGCTTGTCCTACAGCTGCTGCTTGTTGATCTCCTAAAACAGCTGAAATGGGTATTTCTTTTCCTGTAACTCTCTTATCTGTTTTTCCAAAATTATCTGCAGAATTTTTTACTTCAGGCAAGATACTCCTTGGAATTTTTAATTTCTGTAAAATTTCATTATCCCATTTATTGTTATTGATATTAAACAACATGGTTCTACTTGCATTGGTAGCTTCGGTTAAATGCTGTTTACCTTTGGTTAATTTCCAAATCAAGAAGGTATCCACTGTACCAAACAATAAATTATTAGTTTTTAGTAATTTTTTTGAAACTTTAACATTATCTAAAATCCATTTTATTTTAGTGGCAGAAAAATAAGGATCTATAAATAACCCTGTTTTTTTTCTAAAAGTATTTTCATAATTTTTATTCTTTAGAGATTTACAATATTCCTGGGTTCTTCTATCTTGCCAAACGATTGCATTATAAATAGGTTTTCCAGTTTTTTTATTCCACAAAATTGTAGTTTCCCTTTGATTTGTAATTCCAATAGTAAGTATATTACCTTTTAAACTTTTAGCTTTTTTAATTACTTGCTTTAATGCTTTAAGTGTTGTCGACCAAATTTCATTTGGATTATGTTCTACCCATCCATTTCTAGGAAAGTATTGTTTAAATTCATATTGAGAAATAAATTTAATGTTCCCTTTAGTGTCAAATAAAACAACTCTTGACGAGGTTGTTCCTTGATCAATGGAGACAATAAATTTTTTCAAAATACTAATCTATGCCAAGATGTTTTTTTCTTTTTCCAACCCAAGTTCTAATCAAATTATCAAAAATCAATCCTATAAACGCAACACAGATACCGAGAGTTAAACCAATTCCTGCTCCATTTTTATCTGAAAGTGCTTTTAAAATGTATTGACCAAGATCTTCTGTTCCAATGAAAGCTCCAATTATCACCATAAATAAAGCAAAAACTATTGTTTGATTTAAACCAAGCATCATATGTGGAAATGCTAATGGAAACTCAATTTTTGTTAATCTCTGAAATTTATTTACACCAGACATTGTTGCAGCTTCATGTAAGCCAACAGGAACACTTCTAAGTCCTTCTATTGTATATCTAGTTGCAGGAATTGTTGCATAGACAATTACAGCAATTAAAACGGATGTATCTGTTATTCCAAAAAGCATCATTACAGGAATTAAATATACAAATGATGGGAATGTTTGAAATATATCGCAAACTCCTAGCATAAATGCTGCAGATTTTTTGTTTTGAAAACATAATGTTCCAACTGTAAATCCTATTAAACAAGAAATAACTACACCAAAAGTTGCCATGTATAACGTTACTAGTGCTCTATCCCACCATGGACTTAATGCTATAAATAAAGTCAAAGCAGCAACAACTAATGCTGATCGAACTCCTCCAATTAAATATCCTGCACCAACTGCTAGTACCAATGTAGCTACTGCAGGCATTCTTAAATATAAAGCTCTCATCGGCTGAAGCACATCTTGAATTAACCATGTATTGAATGCTTTAATATACACGAAGAAAGTATCAAAAATCCAATCAACTCCTTTATTCCAAAAATCTGCTGTTGATATTCCTTTATTATGAGGAATTTCAAACAAGTAATTAAAACTACCTTTGAAAATAAAAGTCCCAACGTATGCAAGAATTATTCCAATTACGAATGAAGCTGCAAAAAATATTACGTTTTTATTTCTTTGGAAAAATGTCAGATTACCAAAATAATCTGTTTGTTTATTTGCCCATGCCAAAGACATTTTATCAAGTAAAATTGCAATTAAACTAATACATAAACCAGCCTCAAGTGCCAGCCCTATATTGAGCTGATTAAGTGCTAACAACAAATTAAATCCTAATCCTTTCGCGCCAATGAACGCAGATATAACTGCCATTGAAAAACAAACCATAATAACTTGGTTAACTCCAATTAAAATATCTCTTCTTGCTGTTGGAATTAGTACCTTGAACATTAATTGCCAATTGGTACAGCCACTCATTCTTCCAGCTTCAATAACTTCTGGTGGTATAGCTCTTAAACCTAATACTGTTAATAATATCATTGGTGGAACCGCAACAACCATAGTAATAATTACAGCAGCGTGATCACCTACTCCAAATAAAACAAGTGCAGGAACTAATACAGCGTATTGTGGCATAGTCTGCATTACTAGAAGAATTGGGTACAATGCTTTTTCAACACGTTTACTTTTGTAAGCTGCAATACCTAGGCCTAAACCAAAAATAAATGAAAGTGGAGCTGCAACAAGTATAAAAGAAAGCGTTTGCATTGATGGTTTCCATTGACCAAATATAGAAATATAGATCATTGTTAAACCTGCAAACAAAGCCAATCCTTTTCCACTTAATTTATAAGATAGTAGAGCTGCTCCAGCTGCAACAATGGTCCAAGGTAAACCTGGCAACTCCAACCATGGATAAGCATCAATAAAATCCCAACTTGTAAATGCAACAATAGTTTCTAAACCTCCAAGTAAAATTTCCCTAATTAATTCAATTAAAAAAGTCATAAATGAAGTTAAATTTCTACTTATCTCTAATAATAATGGTCGAGTTTTAAATTCTTGAGTATCTTCGTTCCAAAACTCCATTGGCATCCATTCATTCATTAAGAAAAATAAAGAGTCGTTTATCCAAATAGGTAGCCATCCTAGAAGTGGAGGCAATCTCCAAAATACATCAAAGGCATAATACCTAACCTCTTTACCTAGAAAAAAGTAAACACTTTGGTTTGGATCTTTAACAAATTCAGCCTGGCCTCTTATAAATTTATAAGTTTCAGGAACATCAATTGCAAAACATAAAGCAAAAAATACAATTAATAAAAATAACCATTGAAATAATTTTGGATATTTTTTTAAATACTCCATATTTTAACTACCGTTTTTTCGTCCTCCAAAAACTGTATCTATTATTTTTGAAGGTTTAATTGATCCTACAATATTATTATTTGAGTCAACTACTCCTACTAATTTTTCTTGAGTAAGTATTTTTTCTGCAACATTTTCTATAATTTCATCTTTTGATACTTTTAAATCTCCTAAATTGTCTTTACTTGAAGCATCCATTACATCCTCAATAATCAAAACCTTCTCTCTCGGTACTTCTTCAGTAAACTTTCTTACATATTCAGTTGCTGGATTTAGCACGATATTGGCCGGTGTATCTAATTGTTCAATTATACCATCTTTCATAATTGCTATTCGATCAGCTAACTTTAATGCCTCATCAAAATCATGAGTGATGAACATGATGGTTTTCTGTAATTTTTCCTGAAGTCTTAAAAACTCATCTTGCATTTCTTTCCTAATCAATGGATCTAATGCAGAAAAAGGTTCATCTAAAAACCATATATCAGGCTCTACTGCTAATGACCTTGCGATTCCTACCCTCTGTTGTTGTCCACCTGAAAGTTCTCTTGGAAAATAATTCTCTCTTCCATCTAGTCCAACTAGTTTTACCATTTCCATTGCTCTACTAATACTCTCTTCAGTATTAGTGCCTTTTATTTGAAGCGGAAAAGCAATATTTTCAACAACTGTTTTATGAGGTAACAAAGCAAAGCTTTGAAAAACCATTCCCATTTTATTTCTTCTAAGCTCAATAAGCTCTTTATTATTTAATTCTAATAAATCTTGACCTTCGATAAAAATTTTTCCACCGGTAGCATCCGTTAATCTTGAAATACATCTAAGAAGTGTTGATTTACCTGAACCAGACAAACCCATTACTACTAACATTTCTCCTTTTGCAACTTCAAAAGAAGCATTATTTACTCCAACAATACATCCTCTTTCCTGAAAGGTTTTTGCATCTACATTGCCATTAGACTCTTCAAGCATCTTTTTGGCATTTTCTCCAAAAATTTTGTAAACCGATTCACATTTGATTACAGTTTCAGACATAAATTTTTTTTAAAGTTATCTTAAATTCAATAAAATTAAAATGTTAATAATTGTTACCTTTCTTAATTAAAAATTTTTAATAAAATAAACTCTAGTATCAATTCCGGTACTTAAAAAACTTAAAGCTTCTCCACTTATAGTAATACTTTCATCAACACCTACGTTATTTCCACTAACTGTAAAACCCGCAAAACATTTGTTTTTTTCTTCATCCCATTTGACAAAAGTTTCATCAATTTTATTTCCATTAATTGTATAAAGCTCATGTGCTCTAAAATTTAAAAAATTAGCTCCCATAATTGCTCTTTGTGGAATTAGTTTAGTAGCCTTACATACTTGCTCATATACCTCATCGGATAATTTATAATGATCTGTGCCATCAAATGAGACCAATATACCAGAAGGTAATTTAGATATTAATTCACTAAGCTTTTTTTCCTCAGCAATTCTTTCTTCTTCTAACTTCATTCTTTTTACCAAATCATCACCCTGACCAAAAATTCCATTTAAAATGCTAAAAGACATAATCACTAGAAGAGTAATAATTATGAGACCAATAAATTGCCTTAAAGATTCAGGTAAAGCTTTTATTTTGTTAATATAATTTTCTTTTGACATTATTCTTGTAACTTACCGTTTTTCCAAATACCTGATTTTTGTTTTCCATCTGCCCAAGTAAATGTTCCTTGTCCATTCATAAAACCTTTAGACCACTCTCCTTCATAAGTAGACCCGTCAGGAAAGGTTAAAGTTCCTTGTCCGCTCCATTCACTATTTTTAAATTCCCCTTCATAGATGTAACCATTAGGCCAAGTTTCGACTCCTTGACCTTGTTTTTTTGTATTAACCCACTCCCCTTCATAAGTAGTTTTATCGGTATAAACCCATTTACCAAAACCATTTTCACAGTTACCTTCTTTACATCCAGTGCTTCTTGCTAAAACTGAGGAGCAGATCAAAAAACTAAAAAATATTATAAGAGAATATTTTTTCATTAATATATTTTACACAAATTGATTTAAAAAAAAATCCCCCCCAACGGAGTTGGGAGAGATTTTAATTTTTTAACTATAATCCTTATTTAGTAAATGCTTGCCAAACTGACTTATTATCAGCTAACCATTTTTTAGCTGCATCTTCGTGAGTCATTTTGTCAACGTCAACTAAAGCTGCCATTGCACCAATTTGACTTGTAGAGAATGACATTTTTTTGAACGCTGCTGCTGCATCAGGATGAGTTTTTGGGAAATCCTCATGAACTGCTTTTTTCAAGTATCCATCAGGAGAACCACATTTACCATCTCCACCATCTTCTGGTCTGCAACCAGCTGTGTATGGAGGGAAGTCAATAAATGTAAAACCAGCACCGTCTGTAAAGTTTGGTGTCCAGTTAAATATAATTGTTCCTCTTCCTTCTTTTTCAGCTGCAGATAACTCTGCCCAAAGTGCATCTGCACTTCCAGCAAATTTAACCCACCAAAGATCACCTAAACCTAAAGCGTCAACTCTTTGAGGAATTAAGTCACCGTGCCAAGTTTGTGGACCTTCCAACATTCTTCCTTTTCCATCTGGAGAGTCAGGTGTTGTAAAGTTTTTAGCACAATCAGGGTTTTTTAAAGCTGTCCAATCTGGTAGACCTGGGCATAATCCTTTTTCAGCAACCCAGTTTGGATATCCCATATCCTCAAGAGTTCTTGCCTCATGATCACCCCAATCTAATAAACCACCTTTGTCTAAAGCAGTTGTAAATGACTTACCGAATGCAGACTCCCATACTTCGTGAGAAATAGTTACGTCTCCAATTCTAATTGACTCATAAACTGCTTGAGAGTCAGCGTTTACGTATTTTACGTTGTTACCCATGCTTTCAAAAATTCCACCAATAACATATGCCATTACAATTTGAGATGACCAGTTATGTGTTGGGATTACGATGGGCTTCTTGCTATCAGCATTAGAAATTCCTGCAAAACTTACAACAGAAATCACTAGAGCAGATAGTAATGATATTATTTTTTTCATGTATACCCCTCTATTAATATTAATATCTAACAGTCTATGACAAAAGGAATAGATAGGTAAAGAATAATTAGTTCTAAAAAATATATATATATTTAAACAATAAAATTGGTGATAATAAATATAACAATATAAAAAAATTAAAAATGTTTGGAACAAGTAAAGACATTAAATACCCTGGTTTAAATATTTTACCACCTGGAGTTGAACGACATGTTGTTAATGGTGGTGCTCTTACAGCTTTTCAAATTTTTCCAGATGATGAATTAGAAATTATTAATAATGAAGGTAATCAAATTTGTGAAATCATTTGTTTTAATAAGGATGGTAAATCTGATGTTGGAATTTTAAATTTAAAACCAAACAATGAAAAAAATTTCATTAGAAATATTCTTAATGATAAAGATGAAACAATATTAGCGACAAATCATCAATTAAAAAAAAGAAACTTAAATATTTCAGATTCAAAATCTTCAATCATATTTGATCCAGATACTAAAGCAGGAGAAAGTATCAAATTTAAATCAAAAGATAAGTGTTATGCTATTTTTGCAGCACCTGGTGAGGATATGGATGTCACAAACCAAAATCCTCCAAGTGATTTAACAATTTTTATTAAGAGATCTAAAATCGTTAATGATAAGGAATTAAATGTAATACCTGATCCTGTCTTTGAACCTTTGTATGAAGAAAATATAAATAAAGAAACTTCTATATCTTACCAAGTAAAAGAAGGTGATTATATTCAAGTAATCAGTCCAACTGGAAGACAGTGTTCTGACTTCGTAGCATTTGATACAAGAAAATTAGAAAAAGGAATTGAGAAAGGATTGGACTGGCAAACTACAAGAACATTTATGGGCAATACTTTTCCTGGACCTGGATTACATTCAAAATTTTATGATACAGACCATGAGCCTCTCGTTGAGGTTATAAGAGATACAGTGGGAAAACATGATACTTTTAACCTAGCATGTACTTCAAAATATTATGAAGATGCAGGATATTTTGGTCACCCAAACTGTTCAGATAATTTGACTGAGAGCATGTCAAAATTTGGAGTACAAAAACAAAAAGGTTGGCATGCGATTAACCTTTTTTTTAATACTTCTGCTGCTGGTTTAAATTCTGTGATATCCGATGAGTCTTATTCTAGACCAGGAGATTATGTAATGTTTAGAGCTTTAAAAGATTTAACAATTGGAACAACAGCTTGTCCTAGTGATATTGATGCATGTAATTCGTGGAATCCTACAGATATTTTTGTTAGAACTTATGATAAAAATAAAGAATTTAGTAAATCATTTGCTTTTCGAATGAAAACAGACTCAGAAAAAAAATTAACAAGAAATTCCGGATTTTACGAAAGAACTTCAAAGCTTACTAGAAACTTTGTTGATGCAAGAGGTTTTTGGTTGCCAAATGATTATACTAAACATGGTTTAGTTAATGAATATAATGCATGCAGAAACGATGCTGTATTAATTGATCTATCATCACTAAGAAAATTTGAAATAATAGGTCCTGATGCAGAGGAGTTAATGAACTACACACTTACAAGAAATATAAAAAAACTTTCTGTTGGACAGGTGGTTTATTCTGCAATGTGTTATGAAAATGGAATGATGTTTGACGATGGAACTCTCTTAAGATTAAGCGAAACAGGTTTTAGATGGATTTGTGGTGATGAATATGCTGGAGAATGGTTAAAGGAAATTGCTAAGAAAAAAAATTTCAATGCCAATGTTAAAAATTCTACAGATCAAATAAGCAACGTTTCTTTACAAGGACCAAAAAGTAGAGAAATTTTAAAAAAAATTATTTTTACACCACCCACTCAACCTTCGATCGATGAGTTAGGATGGTTTAGGTTTACCATTTGCAGAATAGAAGAATTACAGGGAATTCCTTTAATTGTTTCAAGAACTGGTTATACCGGAGAATTAGGTTATGAAATATGGTGTCATCCAAAACATGCTCCTGAAGTTTGGGATAAATTAATGGAAGCTGGCAAAGATGATGGCTTGATACCAGCTGGATTTGCTGCATTAGACAAACTTAGAATTGAAGCAGGGTTAATTTTATTTGGAAATGAATTTGATGGACAACAAGATCCTTTTGAAGCTGGCATCGGCTTTGCAGTGCCTTTAAAAACTAAAGAAGAGGATTTTATTGGTAAAGAAGAATTAATTAAAAGAAAAGCCAATCCACAAAAAAAACTTGTTGGTTTAGAACTTGTAGGAAAAGAAATTGCAGGCCATGGAGACTGTGTGCATGTAGGGAGATCACAAGTAGGTATTGTTACTAGCGGATGTTTATCATCAACCTTAAATAAAAATGTTGCTCTTTGTAGAATTGATTTACAGTATTCAGAAATAGGTACAGAAGTAGAGGTAGGAAAAATAGATGGACACCAAAAACGAATTAGTGCAAAGGTGGTTGGGTTTCCATTCTATGACCCAACAAAATCAAGGGTTAGAGCATAAAGAAAAATAATGCCCAAAGAAAAAAAAACACTATTAGATTTTTGGGAAGATCAAATGAGACAATCTCATACATCAAGCAATTACTTTTTTAGAAAATCACCATCGCACTATCATATGATGTTGCTGGTAATGTCTGCATATAAAGAAGGTAAAAAATTATCGGTAGAGGAATTAAAAACGAAATTATTCAAGACTTCTAGACCTAAATCAGCTTTAATAATTACAGAAGCTTGTGAAAAAGGATTCTTTAGACTTGAAAAAACTTCAACTGATCAGCGAATTAAAAATATAATGCCTAGCGAGTCTTTTATTAAAGAATTCAACGATTATTTGGTTACTTTAAAAAACATAAGTTATTAGCCAAATTTTTAAATAAATTCGAAGTATCTATTTTTTATATATAATTTTTAGTTCTATAAAAAATTATATTAATTACCCCTACCAAAAAATAATGTTTTGTCATGACGACATTACCTTCGAAAGCAAAAGTAGTTATCATCGGTGGTGGAATTCACGGACTAAGTACTGCATGGAAACTTTCTGAAACATATAAAAATCCTGGTGACATAATTGTATTAGAAAAAAAAGATACTGCAGCAGGTGCAAGCGGAATTGCTTGTGGTGTTGTAAGAAATAATTATTTCCAACCAGCAATGAGAGAGTTAATGGCTCACTCTGTTTCAGTTTGGGAGAGTGATCCTAAAGCATTTAAATATAATCCAGTAGGTTATTTACAAATTTCTCCTGAAGTAATGCATGAGGATGTTGCAAGTATTTATGAACAACAAAAAGCAATTGGTTACGAGTCAGTTTTTATTGAAGGTGAAAAAGATTGTTCAAATTACATGAAGGGTATTTTTGATGATTGGCAAGCTCAAGGCATCACTTCAATACTTCATGAAAAAAAAGGTGGATACGCATTTAACAAAGATTCAATTAAGGCACTTGAAAATAAATCTACATCAAATGGTGTGCAGGTTATGAAAGGTGTAAAAGTAACAGGATTTAAAAGAGGAAGTAACAGTCAAGCTGTTACAGGAGTAGAGACAGACAAAGGTACAATTGAGTGTGAACAGGTTGTTATCGGCGCAGGTCCATGGGCGAGAGATTTTTGGAATATGTTAGAGTTACCTAAAACGGCTAACATAAAAGGCAAAGACGGTAAAATGCATGTGACGGATATGTGGACTTACTGGATGTTACAAGAGGGTGTTATTGGCGTTGAGCCAGATTTTCTAAAAACAAATGACGGAAAACAACCTCCTGTGGTTCATGTAGACTCGACTGCTCCATTATATTCAGACAAAACTAAAAAATTATTAACAGATAAAATTTGGGGAATTTATTACAAACCTGATATTGAAGGTTTGGGTGTACAAGGAGGAACTTCTCCTTACATAGTTAAAAAACATTTTGATGAAGTAAATGTTGATCCTTATGGAATTGAGTCACCTGAATATCAAACAACAGACGCATTTAGTGAAATGTGGTGTTCAGCTTTAGCGCATTGTCAAAAAAGATTTGAAGGTAAATCAGATTTATATAGAAAAGGACCATCGGGTGGACTCGGATGTATGACACCAGACTCGTTTCCAATCTTTGATAGATTTTTTGAAAACGTTTACATGATTGCAGATGCCAATCACGGTTACAAAATGATTGGAGTTGGAGAACTTGTTGCAAAAGAAATTCTTGGTACTGAGAGTGATTTATTGAAGCCGTTTAGATTCAACCGTTACGAGAAGGGTGAACTTCATCCTACTTCGAACAGTCCGTTCCCTTGGAGCTAGACTCTAAGCCTAGACACAAATAAAATTTTCAGCTACGCTTGAATAAATTATAATTCATTGAGGGGTGAAAATGACGGATTTAGAAAAACATGTTAACCAGCCAGGTAGAGCAAAACTAGTAAAGAAAGTTCGAGAAAAAATTAACGAACTTGGAATAACTTATATTTATTATCAATTCATTTCTGTAACAGGTAGAGTTGTTGGTAAAGGTATACCTGCAGATCACTGGGAAAGAACAGCAGAAAAAGGATTTCAATTAGTTTACGGTGCTACTGCAAACTTGTTCTTAGATCGTCATAATAATTACATAGGATATGGACCAGAAGCTATGGAGCTTGTTGGAATACCTGATCCTGAAACTTTTGTTCAGTTACCATGGGATAAAAGAGTTGGAAGAGTATTTGTAACTTGTTTTAGAAACAGAGAAGAAAGAGTAAATCCAGGTGGTCATTTAACTTCAGATTGCAGAGGAAATCTAAGAATTTTCATGGATGAATTTAAGAAAAAACATGGTCTAGAATTAAGAGTTGGTACTGAGCCTGAAATGATGTGGTTAACAAAAAATGAAGATGGAACACCTACAGGTAAGGGTTTTTCTAAACCATTCTGTTATCATATTGATCAATTCGAGTCATTAAGACCAGTATTTATGAAGGTTATTGAATACGCAAAAGCCATGGGTCTTGATATGATTCAAGGGGATCACGAGGATGCTCCTGGCCAATTAGAATTAAACTGGACCTATGATAATGTTTTAAGAAACGCAGATAGATTATCAACCTACAGACAAATTTGTGCTCAAGTTGCAAGAGAACATAATTTAATCGCCTGCTTTATGACAAAACCATTTATGGGTGTTTCTGCAAGTGGTTGTCATACAAATATGTCTTTATGGAAAGGTGGAAAAATAAAAGTTAACAAACTTGGAAACAAAACTCTACCAGGTGTAGAAGAGGTATTTAGTTATGTTGAGGGTGGAACTAATACTTTCATGCCTGATACAAAAGATATGCAATTACCAGGTAAAATTGGTTTACAATCAATTGCGGGTATCATGAAGCACTTACCAGCATTAACAGCTCTTGGTTCTTCAACTGTAAATTCTTATAGAAGATTATGGGATCAAGGTTTTTGGGCACCAGTGTATGCTGACTGGGGATATCAAAACAGAACTTGTGGTTTAAGAGTTTCTGCTCCAGGAAGATTTGAATATAGATCAGTAGACTCTATGCATAATCCTTATCTATTAGGTGCTGCTTTATTAAAAGCTTGCGACGAAGGTATAACTAAAAAAATGAAACCAGCAGCTCCAGAGTCTAGAAATATTTATGAAGCTCAAAAAGCTGGTAAAGATGTTAAAAAACTTCCATTAAGTTTAGGTGAAGCTTTGGATAGACTGGCAGAAGATGAAGTAATCAAATCTGCAATGCCAGATGAAATGTATAAAGTTTTCCATTGGTACAAAAACGATGAGTGGGAAAGATTTCTTGGTGCAACGACACAATGGGATCTGGACACTTATCTTGATTGTCTACCGTAGGTCACAGAAATAGATAGAAAGGGTATAAATATATGTGTGGGATAGCAGGTTTAATTCATAGAGGAAAATCCTCAAATGTTGGAAGCGAACTACAAGGTATGCTTCAAGCATTAAAACATAGAGGAGAAGACTCAACAGGTTACGCTTTATATGGAGATACTGATGGTAAAAATTTCATTATGCGTTTTAAAGTGGGTGAAAACGTAGGTGAAGGAAGTTCATCGGTTATGGAAGATGTATCTGTATATGATGAAAGAAAAAAAATTGTAGACCAAACTCTAGCTGAGATGGGAGCTAAAGTAGTTAAAGAAGAGAGAACTCTTCCCTACTCGCTTAGATATGAGATTGATTATGATACAAAAGATTTATTAGATTTTTCACAAAGAATTGAAAGTATTCCAGGAGTTGAAATTCTATCTATGGGAAAATCATTAGAAGTAATTAAAGATCTTGGTAATGCTAAAATGGTCTGTGATAGATATAGCTTAGACAAAGTAGTTGGAACACATGCTATTGGTCATGCTAGAATGGCAACAGAGTCTGGTGTAGATATTAAATCTGCTCACCCGTTCTGGGGTTATCCATTTAGCGACGTATCTGTAGTACATAATGGACAATTAACTAACTATTGGAATAACAGAAGAGTTCTAGAAAATAAAGGTATGAGATTTATGTCTGAGTGTGACTCAGAATTAATCGCAGTTTATCTTGCAGAAAAAATGAGAGATGGCGCAACCTTAGAAGAAGGAATGAAAGAGTCTTTAACTGGTTTAGATGGAGTTTTCACATACTTCGTTGCAACAAAAGACTCATTAGGTATGGCAAAAGACACTATGGCTGCAAAACCTTTGGTTTTATATGAATCTGACGATTTAGTTGCAATGGGATCAGAAGAAATAGCAATAAGATCAGTTTTACCACAAGAAATTGATACTTATGATCCTTTTGATGGGGAGGTGAAAGTATGGCAAATCTAAAAACAGTATCTAAAAAGTCAAAAGCCCAATCAATGGGTATGCACACTGAGGTATTAACAGGAAGAACTCAGCAAAAATTCTTTAATCCTGATGAAGCAGAAAATTTTTATTACTTTGGCACATACGATGTAGATTTTAATAAAAGAACAGAGCTTGATGTTAAAGACATGACAGCACCTGAAGCTAATAAAGAAATCGATAACTTAATGAGTCAAGGATACGGAACAATAGTTATTAAAAACCCTCAAGGTAAACACAGTCTAGGAGTTGGTATTTTAAATAAACTGAATTTAATTTTTGAAGGAAGTTTAGGGTATTTCGGCATGGGTTCTTGTGATGGTCCAATAGTTAGAATTAATGGAAGAGTTGGATGGTCATGTGCAGAAAATTTAATGGCTGGTAAAGTAGTGATTGAAAAAAATGCTGGATCTTGTTTTGGTGCGGCAATTAGAGGTGGAGATTTAATTTGTAAAGGTAGTGTTGGTGCCAGAACTGGTATTGATATGAAAGGTGGAACTATAATAATTGGTGGTGACGCTGGTGCATTTACTGGTTTCATGATGCAAAGAGGAAGAATAATTATTCTTGGAAATGTAGGAATAAATTTAGGTGACTCAATGTACGATGGGACAATTTTCGTAGGTGGAGAAATTGGATCATATGGTAGTGATGCAGTAGACGCTGAGTTAACTAAAAGCGATCAAGATTGGCTAAAAAGAAAATTAAAAGTAGCTGAGATTGGTGAAAATTTTGATGTTAGTAAAATGAAAAAAATTGTAGCTGGTAAAAAACTTTGGAATTATGACAATTTGGAACCTACAGAGAAGAAGGGAGCAATATAATGCCTAAGAAGAAATCTAAAAAAGTTAAAAAAAATGGAAAAGGTGTTGGTGGAAAAGCTGATGTCCATGCACATGAAGAAGGTAAAAGAAACAAAAGTTTATTAGGTCATAATGCTATCTTCACTCCAGAAGTAATAGACGATATTCATATTAAATCTCAATTAGGAAGATACAGAATGCGAGGAATGGCATTGATGAAAAAAATTCCTACTTTTGATGATTTGGTTTTCTTACCTGGAACACTAACTAGATTTGTAATCGAAGGTTACAGAGAAAAATGTGAAACAAAAACTGTTATTGGACCAAGATGCGAAAATCCAATTGAGCTAGATATTCCAGTTTATATTACAGGAATGAGTTTTGGTGCCCTTTCTTATGAAGCAAAAACTGCTTTAGCAAGAGGAGCAACAATGGCAGGAAGTGCTACATGTTCTGGAGAAGGTGGAATGATACCTGATGAAAGAAGATATTCTGAAAAATGGTACTACCAATGTATCCAATCAAGATACGGTTTTAATCCTCATCATGCACAATTAGCAGATGGTATTGAAGTATTTATTGGACAAGGACAAAAAGTAGGAATGGGTGGACACTTAATGGGTCAAAAAGTTACTGACCAAGTAGCTGAGATGAGATCATTACCATCTGGTATCGACCAAAGATCTCCAGCAAGACACCCTGACTGGCTAGGACCGGATGATTTAGCTCTAAAAGTAGAGGAGTTAAGACAGTTAACAAAAAATAAAGTGCCAATTCAATTAAAGTTAGGTGCATCTAAAGTTTATGATGATGTTCGTATGGCTGCGAAATGTGATCCAGATTCTATTTATTTAGACGGAATGGAAGGATCAACTGGAGCAGGACCACACATTGCTGCTGCTAATACTGGAATTCCAGGAATTGCAGCAATTAGAGAAGCAAGAAGAGCAATTGATGATGTAGGTAAAACTGGAAAAGTTACTTTAATTTATGCTGGTGGAATTAGAGATGGTGCTGATATGGCAAAAGCTTTAGCTCTTGGAGCTGATGCAATAGCTATTGGTACTGGATCAATGATTGCATTAAATTGTAACAAAGATATCCCAGAAGCAAACTTTGAAAAAGAAATGGGAGTAAAAGCAGGTGAATGTTATCACTGCCATACAGGACGTTGCCCAGTAGGAGTTGCTACACAAGATCCTAAGTTAAGAGCAAGATTAAACCCTGATGATGCAGCATTAAGAGTTTATAATTATCTTCACTCGATGACTTTAGAGGCTCAGCTTTTAGCAAGAGCTTGTGGAAAAACAAATATCCACTCTTTAGAGCCTGAAGATTTAGCTGCTTTAACATCTGAAGCATCAGCTTTAGCTAAAGTTCCATTAGCTGGAACTAACTACACAGTTGGTGTTGATAACTACCACAAAATATAGAGGTAACTATGCCAAAGAAAAAAAATAAAAAAGTAGTAAAAACAAAAGAGATCAAAGGTCAGTTAGGTAAAAAAAAAGAGACAGCCAGAGAAAAAATGATTGGCCAGTCTATCGGTTACAGATATGATGTTAATCTCTTACCAGACTATTCTAAAATAACTCCGTTTCTAAAAAAATATATAGAAGCGATGGGATGGGATGATTTAAATTGGTTGGAAGATGTTCACATGGGATATGAGGAAGATAGACCGGCAGTGTTCTGTAGAAATGCGAATGGTTGGGTAACAATTCCAAAATCAATTAAACTCCCAAACAATCAACAAGATAGAGATATGATTGCAAGAGAACTTTTAGTTAAGTTTCAAATGTCTCCAAAACATCCACTTGTTGATTTGAAAAAAGCATACTTAAAATTTTAATTTTTCAATTAAAAGTTGATTATTTTTAAAAACCTAGCTTCTATGCTAGGTTTTTAATACTCTTTATGTTTGTATCGAATCATAAAATTTAATAGGGTTTATTCAAACTAATATGGAGTAAATATGACTGATCAGTTAGGCGCTCTTACTACCATATTTACAGAATTTTACTACTGGGTGACAGTAGTACTGATGTTCTTAATTCACGTCGGATTCTGTATGTATGAAGTTGGAGCTTCTCGATATAAACACCATCAACATACTCTTATGAAAAATACAATGCTGATACCTCTGGTAACAGTAACGTGGTTTTTATTTGGTTGGTGGATCTACTGGGCTTTCCCAACAGGACCGGGTTTGGCACCATCAATAATGAATGAAAGCACTGCACTCATCACCGATGAGTCTGCATTTAGTGCTACTTGGTATACGGCAACAAGTGATTTAATGGCTGTTAACTTAGGAGACCATATTTCTGGGGTCTTCTGGGCTGCATTCCTTTTATTCTCTTGGACAGCTGCTTCTATCGTATCTGGAGCAATCATTGAAAGAATTACAACTTTTGCATTTGGAATTTTAGCAATTGCAATTGGTTCTGTATTTTGGACAATTGATGCTGCATGGGGATGGCACTTCGACGGCTGGATGCTAAAACTTCTAGGATATCACGACGCTTACGCATCAGGAGTAATTCACGCAATCGCGGGTGGATTTGCTTTAGGTGTTCTAATGGTTTTAGGACCAAGAATTGGTAAGTTTTCATCTAGCGGTGAACCAAGAAACATTGGACCAAGAAATCCTTGGTTAGTAACAGTAGGATTATTTTTAATTTATACTGGTTTCTGGGGATTTTATGCTGCGTGTAACATACCTATTTTTGATCTAGGACCAGAGTATGGTATGGAAGGTATATCTTACTGGACAGCAACAAATATCTACGTAACGCCTACTACACTTAGTGGTATTACATTCAACTTCTTGATGTCATTATCAGGAGGATTGTTAGCTGGATATTGGATTGCTAAAGGAGATCCTTTCTGGACTTACTCAAGTGGTCTAGCAGGTGTGATCTGTGCTTCAGCTGGAAATGATTTATATCACCCAATTCAAGCAATGATCATTGGTATGATCGGTGTTGTTATTGCATACAAACTACATTACTGGGTTGAACGTAAGTTCAAAATTGATGATGCAGTTGGTGCCGTAGCAGTGCATGGTTATGCTGGATTTGTAGGTCTTGTAATTTGTGGTTTTGTCTTAAATGGTTATCCATCATCTGGTTACAGTGTTGGTGCTATGTGGGACGGAACAACTTATGCAACAATTAATCCATTAGGACAGTTCATCGGAGCATTAATTATGTTCGTTGTTCTTGGACTAATACCAGGCTACATCATAGCTAAAGTTCTTAACGGTATGGGTAAATTAAGAATCCCACGTGAAGTTGAGATAGCTGGATTAGACTATGAAATGATGGAATCTGCTAAAGAAGATGAAAAAGCAGTTTCATCTGCAACCAGGTAAAGGAGGAAAATATGGCTACAGTTACAAACTGGATAGATCATCTTAATAAGCCAGCAGAAGAAGTTGCTGGTGCAATTTACCCTGGTGCTGGATCTAGTGAAGGCATACTGGTAATCATTGCAGTGATCTTATGGATAGGTTGGCACATTCTTACAGCAAAATCTGAAAGCGATGAACTTTCAAGGCTTGCTAAGAAGAGACATGGTGCTAACGATCATAAAAGCAATATTACCGACTGGTAATTAAAATTAAAATTTGGGCGCTACTTAAATGTGGCGCCCTTTTTTATGTTCTAAACTTATGGAAGATAATAAAGAAGAACTAAGGCCCTCAAAAATGAGAGGTGTAGCGTTTCCTAAGGCCAAGTATGGTGCAATACTAGCTGTAATTGTAATTATTGTTGTAAATTTAATTTATTATAAAGAAACAATTTTATCTTTTTTTAAATAATTGTGTTAACTTAAGTTGTGGCTAAAAATTTATTTCAAATTGCTAAGCAAAAAAAAATTAAATATTTTTTAATCAGTTTTGTAGATTTATTTGGTGTATTAAGATCAAAATTAGTCCCTGCTCACGCCATAAAAGAAATGCAAACTGCAGGAGCTGGTTTTGCTGGATTTGCAGCATGGTTAGATATGACACCTGCTGACTCAGACATGTTTGGAATTCCCGACCCAGATAGTTTAATTCAACTTCCATGGAATAAAGAAATTGGATGGTTGGCATCTGACTTGTGGATGAATGGCAAACTGGTAGATGCATCACCTAGGGTGATGTTAAAAAATCAAATAAAAAAATTAAAAAAACAAAATTTAACAATGAAATCGGGCGTTGAGTGTGAATATTTTTTAATTTCACCTGACGGAAACTCAATTGCAGATCCAAGAGATACACAATCCAAACCTTGTTATGACCAATCTGCATTAATGAGAAGGTATGATTTAATTAAGGAAATTTGTGATTGTATGATTGAAATGGGATGGGGCCCTTATCAAAACGATCATGAGGATGCTAACGGTCAATTTGAAATGAATTGGGATTATTCAGAATGCCTAAAAACTGCAGATAGACATACCTTTTTTAAGTTTATGGTAAAAACAATTGCTGAAAAGCACGGATTAAGAGCAACATTTATGCCTAAACCATTTGGAAATTTAACCGGTAATGGTTGTCATGCTCACGTATCAGTTTGGCAGGGTAATAAAAATAAATTCTTTGACAGTAAAGATAAACTTGGATTAAGTAAAATGGCCTATAATTTTTTAGGTGGAGTAATTAAAAATGCTTCATCTTTATCTGCGTTTTTTAACCCAACAATCAATAGTTACAGAAGAATAAATGCACCACCTACAAAATCTGGAGCATCGTGGTCACCGAGTAGTATTTCATATACAGGTAATAATCGAACACACATGATCAGAATTCCTGATCCAGGAAGATTTGAATTAAGATTAATGGATGGTTCTGCAAATCCTTACTTATTGCAAGCAAGTGTTTTAGCGGCTGGTCTATATGGTTTAAAAAATAAAGTTGATCCAGGCAAACCTTTGGATTGTAATATGTATGAAGACCACGCTAAATATCCAGATTTACCCAAACTACCTGATGAACTTGCGCAATCATTAAATTTGTTAAAAAATAATAAAGATATGAATGACGCTTTTGGTAAAGATGTAATCAATAGTTATATAAAATTAAGAAGTTCAGAAATGAATGAATTCAAGTCAAAAAATAGTTTTGATAAAACAAAAGATGTTACAAAGTGGGAAAAAGATAATACTCTAGATTGTTAGTACATGACTATATTATCTAACGGTCATCAATGGAAATACACAGAGTTTACTGACAATAAAAATTTTTCATTTAATAAAAAAGAAATTCTTAATTCTTTAACCACAGAAGAAATTGATGATGCTTATAAGAGCATTTCTAAATGGAAAGGTTATTCTCCTACTCCTCTGCTTTCTTTAAATAAACTTTCAAAAGAATTAAATTTAAACAAAATCTTTTATAAAGATGAAAATAAAAGATTTGATTTAAAATCTTTTAAAGCTTTAGGTGGAGCTTATGCAGTAGAAAAAGTAACCAAAGGAAATAAAGATATAGTAGTAGCAACAGCTACTGCTGGTAATCACGGAAGATCAGTTGCCTGGGGAGCAAGAAGATTGGGATTAAAATGCAAAATATTTATTAGTGAATTTGTAAGTGATGCGAGAGGCAAAGCTATGTCTAATCTTGGAGCAGATGTAGTTAAAGTAAAAGGTAATTATGAAAAATCATTGATTGAATGTATAAAACAGTCTACTGAAAATAATTGGCAAATAGTTCAAGATGTTGCTTGGAAAGATTATATGATTGTACCTAAGTATACGATGGCAGGTTATACAGTCATGATGAAAGAAATAGCTGATCAAATCCAAGAGGAGAAAATAACCCACATCATTTTACAGGCGGGTGTTGGTGGCATGGCAGCTGCGATGGTTGCAGGTATTGCAAGATATTTAAATCATATTCCAGTAATAATAGTTGTTGAACCTGATAGCGCAGCATGTGTAATGGAAAGCATCAAAACTGGAAAAATAGAAAAAATAGATATTAAAAGAGAAAGCTTAATGGGTGGTATGTCTTGTGGTGAAGTATCATTGGTCCCATGGGAAATACTCAAAAATTCAGTTAAGCATTGTATTAGTTTACCAGATGATGATATTGCAAAAACTATGAAACTACTTGGAAATTCAAGCTTTAGTGATGATAAAATAATTGCAGGAGAAAACTCAGCACCTGGCGTAATCAGTCTGATTACAAGTTGTGAAGATCAAGCAATTAAAGAAAAATTAGATCTAAATGAAAAATCTAATGTTTTGGTTTTTGGTTGTGAGGGAGATACTGATCAAGAAATGTATCAAAAGTTAATTAACCAAAATTAAATAAATGAGTAGCACAGGTATTTTTTGGATAAGAGAGGATTTTAGAATTGAAAATAATCCTGCTTTATCTTTTGCAACACAAAATCATGATAATGTAATTGCATTATATATTTATAATAATAATGATTTTGACAACAAAAGAGAAGCTCAAAAATGGTGGGTTTTTAAATCTCTAGAAACTTTAAAAAAAGAATTGTCAGATTATAAAATTAATCTTGAAATAGTAAAAGGCGATGAATTAGAAATTTTTTCTAAATTTAATAAAAAGGATAAGCTTTCAGTTTATTGGAATAAAATTTATGAGCCAGATGTTATAGCTAAAGGAAAAAAAATACGTGACTTATTTATTAAAAATGAAATTAATTATAAATATTTCAAAGGAAATATTTTAAACGAATTTCAAGAGATAACAAAAAATGATGGAACTCCCTTTAAAGTGTTTACCCCTTTTTGGAGAAATGCGGAGCAAGTTTATTTAAATAAGCCTCCAAGTAAAAATTATATTGTTAAAAAGAAAACAAAAAAGATTAAATATTTTAAAAAGTGTATTGAACCAATAGATATTTTACCAAAAAAAAATTGGTATAAAAAATTTGATAAATATTGGAAAGTTTCAGAAAATGATTCAAAAAAAATACTTAAAAATTTAATTGAAAACAAAATTAAAGATTATGGAACTTCTCGGGATATACCATCTATCGAGGGAACCTCTAAATTATCTCCCTACATCAAACATGGCCAAATTCATGTAGACAGTATTTGGAAAAAATGTTCTGAAATTAAATCAAAAGGAATTGGTTATAGAAAATATATTAATGAACTTGGTTGGAGAGAGTTTTCACATAGTTTAATTAATTATTTCCCAGAATTCTTAAAAGGAAATTTTAGAAAAGAATTTGATAAATTCCCTTGGGTAAAAAATGAGAAATTCTTAAAAGCATGGAAAAAAGGAATGACCGGTTATCCTATTGTTGATGCAGGTATGAGAGAATTATATGAAACTGGATGGATGCATAACAGAATAAGAATGGTTGTTGGCTCGTTTTTAGTCAAACATTTGAGAATTAATTGGACTGAAGGTGAAAAGCATTTTAGAAATTGTCTACTAGATTTTAACAAAGCAAATAATGTTGCTCAATGGCAATGGGTTGCTGGTTGTGGTGCAGATGCAGCACCCTACTTTAGAATATTCAACCCAATACTTCAGGGTGAGAAATTTGATAAGGAAGGCAATTATGTAAAAAAATGGGTTCCTGAACTTAAAAATGTTCCAAATAAATTTATTCATAAACCATGGGAAATGGAATTAAAGTATCAAGAAGCAATTAAAACAATTATTGGCAAAGATTACCCGGGCCCTATTGTTGTTCATGAAAAAGCTAGAGCTGCAGCTCTTGAAGCGTTTCAATCTTTGAAGAAAAAATAAATTTAATTTTATTCTCCAATAAAATGGTGAATTATTGTTCTTTTTTGAGTTTCTAATCTGTGTTCAAATAAATATATGCCCTGCCAAGTTCCAAGCAACAATTCACTATCTTTCACACTTAAAGAAATTTGATTATTTGTTAACGCGGATTTAATATGTGCAGGCATATCATCTTTTCCCTCCGTAGTATGAACATATAGTTTGTTATCCATAGGAGCTAATTTATCAAAATAATTTATTAAATCTGTTTGTACATCTGGATCTGCATTTTCTTGAACAATTATTGAGGCGCTTGTGTGCTGAATACTTAAATTAAGAATACCATTTTTAAATTTATTTTGACCAATCCAATGAATTGTATGATTAGTAAACTCATACAACTTTTGACCATTAGTCTTAATTTGAAGATTATAAAATTCTTGTTTCATTAATTATACTCCTTCGATGTAAGCTCATACAAACGACTAATGGTTCGTTTAAATGGTTTTTCTAACAATCTTGAAGAGGTAAATTGATCTAAATTTAGATCAGCTGTGACTGCTAATGAAATATTTTTATCATAAATTACATCTAACAAAGTGATAAAACGTTGTTGTTGATTTGAATTCACATCATTAAATTGAGGTATTTGATCTATAACCATAAATTTACAATTTTTAGTTATTTCCAAATAATCTTCCGCTCCTAAATTTTGATCACAAAGTTGATTAAAGTCACATCTAATAATTCCCTCATAAAAGTTTTCTATTTTAAATTCTCTTCCCTTTACATTAATTTTTATTGAAGATTGTTTTTTATCCTTTGTTATGGTTCTAAAAAATTTGTTAATCTTAAAATTGGTTTCTTGATTAAGTGGAAAAAAATATCTTTGTTTTTGATTATCATTAGATTTTCTATAATCATCCTCAATTTTTAATTCATACTCGATTGATTGATCTTCCATTATTTTTATAAAAGGTATAAATTGTTCCCGTTGAAGACCTTCTTTATAAAGTTCTGAAATTTTAGTGTTTGAAGTAAGAATAATTTTAATATCTTCTTTAAATATTTGTTCAAATAGTTTTCCTAAAATCATTGCATCAACAATATTTGTTACTTGGAACTCATCGAAATAAACTAATGAAGCTTTTGATTTTAAATTTTTAACAAATTGATTGATTACATTTTCTTCATTTTTTTTTTTTTGCTCATGGACAAAATCATGAAAACCTAACATAAATTCATTAAAATGCTTTTTTAATTTTTTTTCTTTAAGATGATCATAAAAGAAGTTTAAAATCATAGTTTTACCAACCCCTACACCACCATATAAATAAAATCCTTTTTTAGTTTTTTGTTTGGAAAATAATTTTGAAAATAATGATTTATAATTACTATTATAGTAATCTTCTAATTTTTTAATAACTTTAATTTGATTAGGATTAACTTCTAAATTTTGATTTTCACAATAAGATATGAATTCTTTTTCAAATTTTTTTGGCATCAATTTTTTTTAGTTTTAAAGTCAATACCATACTCTGATCTTGGTCCTTTCCTTAGCCCAAATGGACCTGAGATAAATAAAGTTAATGGTTTGGTTCCTGGTTCCAAATCTACTCGATGCAAATTATTTGCTGATCTAAAACCAATATAACCTGGTGGACGCCAAAACTTGCCAGTACTTAATGTTTCCCAATAACCACCTCTTAAAATTATAGTGATATAAGGAAATGTGTGATTATGAACTCCTTCTCCATGGTCATCTGCTAGCATCTCATGAATTAATATATTGAATGGAAACCATTTAGGTCGATATCTCATCAAAACATAGTAACGGTTCATCCAAGGCTTTGCCTCTTTAAAATTGGGATGTGAAGGTCCTCTATCTAATACAACTTTTTTTCTGCCAATTTTTTCTAAAAATTTTAAGAACATGTTTAATTATATTGTAAAATTGAACCATTTCTTACTACATATAAATTGGTATTAAATATAAAAGGTTCAGAGACTAATCCACCAGAAACTTTTTCAATTTTTATTATTTTTCCATCCTCAATCCCAGCTATAATCATCTCACCATCTGAGTTAGTTAAAAATAAGTTTTTGTCACCAATTACAAAACCAATTGGATAAATATTTTTTCTTTTTTTATCTTTATAATTCAGAAATAGATCTGTAATTCGAACTATATTGCCTTTATTTTTGTCAATTAAATATAAATAACCTTCATTAGAGATTGTAAAAATTAGATTTCCAACCAAAATAGGTTTTACATTAGAATTAACTTCATTTATCCAGTTTGTTGTTCCTGTTTTTAAATCAATTGAATAAAACTGATTTTTATTATTTGAAAAAAATACAGAGTTTCCATCTGATACTAGTTTAGAAGTCTTAAAGTTATAAGTTTCATTTATTATTGAGCTACTCTGAGTAGGTAGTTGCCATGTAATTAAACCTGTTTCAATATCTACAGCCGTAATATCTCCTATGGAATTATTGAAAATAACATTATCGTTTAAAATAATTAAGGAATACTTAATATTTGAAATTGTAAATGAGTCCTCTGTTTGCAAATTCCAACATTCAGAACCATCTTTAATTTTAAAACATCTCAATGTATTTTTATAATCAATAACAAATATTTTATCCTTATGTTTTTTAATGTTTGAATTAAACGGATAATCATTATTTTTGGACCAATTTAATTCTCCAGTACTAATATTCACAGAATAATATTTTGCTATGCTATCAGTTACTAAAAGATTTTGACCATCTACTAAAAAATTAAGTTTTGGTTTTAATTTTTTTTCAGATTTTGAATAATAATTTTTTTTCCAAATAACTTTCTGATTATTATCATACCTAATAATTGAACCTTTTTTATCAAAAAATATTATTCCATTTTTCAAAAAAATCGGTTCGAAATCTAATTGATTAATTTCCTCTAACTTTGAAAATTTAAAGTTACCAATCTTTTCTAATTCACCTTCGTAATTTTGCAAACCAAGATTATTCTGATTTTCATTATTTTTATTATTTATTTTTATTGATGATAAATCTAATTTTAAATCTTTATTAAATTCTGAAACACTTATATTTTCCTCTGCAAAAACTTTTGTTATTTTTTTATCTGTTTCTAATTTATTTTCTTTATCTTTCCAAATTCTGGAGTTTTCATTAAATGAACAGTTATTAAGAAAAAATAGCGCAATGAAAGTAAAAATTAATTTATTCACTCAAGTCTCTGTTCAATCTTTTCTCTGCTTGAAGCCTTATATCTGGATTTGAATTTTCTAAAGCTATTATTTGGTTGAAAAATTCTTTAGCTTTTTGATTTTGATTATTTGCATAAAAATATTCTGCCATTAAATATAAAGAATGTGATTTCCATACACTTTTTGAATTGATCAGTGGATTTAACATATTTAGAAGATCGCCCTCTTGAGCGTTATCTGCATTGAAGAGTGCCTTCTTGTATATAATTAAGTTGTTAATCTCACTGTCTAACGAAGTATCGTTTATCAATATATTAAATAATGAATTGATTTTGGACTGATCACTTACAAGATTATTATCAATAATAAAATAAAGTGATAGAGGTGAATAAGTTGGATCTTTCTTATTTATAATTTCAATTAGACTGCTAGCTGTTTTTTCTTTTGTCTTTTCTGAATAATCAATGATTATTGAATTATAACTATCTGAGATATCCTTTTTTTTATTAATTAAATATTTATCGTAACTAAAAACACCGACTGTAATAATTATTAAAATGATTATACCTGAAATTATTTTATTTTTATTATTTACAAAAAAATTCTTAATTTTTTCGTTTCTAGTATTGGTATTTATAATTGATAAATCTTCGTCCATAATTAAATCATATTCCTTAAAACGTACTGCAGAATACCTCCGTTTTTATAATACTCTAATTCATTTTTTGTATCAATTCTGCATAAAGTTTTAATTTTCTTTATTTCGCCAGAAGCATATTTAATTTCGACTGTCACCTCATCTGAGGGATTAACACCTTTTTCTATATTTAGAATACTAATTAATTCAGAACCAATTAATTTAAGATTTTTTCTATTTACACCATCGATAAATTGTAATGGCAAAATACCCATTCCAATTAAATTAGATCGATGAATTCTTTCAAAACTCTCTGCAATTACTGCTTTTATTCCAAGTAATTTTGTTCCTTTAGCTGCCCAATCCCTGGACGATCCAGTTCCATACTCTTTTCCCCCAATTACAACTAAATCTGTTCCTCTTTTTTTATATTCAACTACAGCATCATAGACTGGAAGAACTTTTTCTTCTGGATATAACTTTGTAAAACCACCTTCTGTACCAGGAGCCATTTCATTTCTAATTCTTATATTTGCAAAAGTTCCTCTCATCATAACTTCATGGTTACCTCTTCTCGAACCATAAGAGTTATAATCTTTAGGTAAAATTTGGTGTTCCATAAAATATTCACCAGTCGGACTATCTTTTTGAATACTGCCAGCTGGCGATATATGGTCAGTGGTAACCATATCACCTAAAATTAATAATGGTCTTGCGTCCTTAATTTCTTTAAATCCTTCTGGTTTATCTGGCAACGATTCAAAAAATGGAGGTTTTTTTACATATGTTGATCCCTCATCCCAATTATAGATACTGCTTTTATCAGTTTTAATTTTCTGCCATTGAGTTGGGCCCTCAGAAACATTTGAGTATCTTTGTATAAACATCTCAGCATTAAGTGAAGTTTTTAAAGTTTCTTCTATCTCTTTATTTGAAGGCCAAATATCTTTTAAAAATACATCTTTTCCATCTTTATCTTTTCCTAATGAATCTTTGTACAAATCAACTTCCATATGTCCAGCTATTGCATATGCAACAACAAGTGGGGGTGAAGCCAAATAGTTAGCTTTTATATGTGGAGAAATTCTTCCCTCAAAATTTCTATTTCCAGATAAAACTGAAACAGCATAAATATTTTCTTTTTGGATCGCTTCTACAATATTTTCTGGGAGTGGCCCTGAATTTCCAATGCAAGTTGTGCAGCCATACCCAACTAAATTAAAACCAAGTTGATCTAAATAAGTATTTAATCCAGCTTTTGCCAAATAGTCTGTAACTACTTGAGATCCAGGTGCTAAAGAAGTTTTTACCCAGGGTTTAACCTGCAAACCTTTTTCAATAGCTTTTTTAGCTAATAGTCCAGCCCCAATTAGAACATTTGGATTTGAAGTGTTCGTACAAGAAGTTATTGCTGCAATTAATATTGAGCCATCTTTAATTTCGAAATCTGTATTTGATACTTTCGAAATTGACTTTTCATTTTTATTTGTAGCTTCCTGCAATACTTTTTGAAACGAACTAGGTGCATCTGTCAAAAGAACTTTGTCTTGAGGTCTTTTAGGTCCTGAAATAGTTGGTACGACTGTGGACATATCTAAAGATATAATGTCAGTAAATTCTATTTCGTTGCTCGCCCATAAACCTTGTTCCTTGGCATAATTTTCTACGATATCAACAGTTTGTTGATCTCTTCCAGAAAATTTCAAATACTTTAATGTTTCTTCATCGATAGGAAAAAAACCACAAGTAGCACCATATTCTGGTGCCATGTTTGCAATTGTTGCTCTATCCGCTAGTGTTAAATTTTTTAAACCCTCTCCATAAAACTCAACAAACTTACCAACCACTCCTTTATCTCTTAACATTTTAACAACAGTTAATACCAAATCAGTTGCAGTAGTTCCTTCTGGCATTTTGTTTTTCATTTCAAAACCTATGACTTCTGGTATTAACATAGAAATTGGTTGACCTAACATTCCTGCTTCAGCTTCAATTCCTCCAACACCCCATCCTAAAACAGATAAACCATTTACCATTGTTGTATGACTGTCTGTTCCAACTAAAGTATCTGGAAAAAGATATTTTTCTCCTTTAAATTCCTCTGACCAAACAACCTTAGATAAATATTCCAGATTTACTTGGTGACAAATTCCTGTTCCTGGTGGAACTATTCTAAAATTATCAAATGCCTGTTGTCCCCATTTCAAAAAAGAATATCTCTCACCATTTCTTTCAAATTCTATATCGACATTTTTTTCAAAAGAATCTGCTTTTGCAGATTGGTCGACTTGCACAGAGTGATCAATTACAAGATCAACTACAGACAATGGATTGATTGTATTTGGATCTTTATTTTTTTCTTTAACTGCTTCTCTCATTGCAGCTAAATCTGCAACCGCAGGTATTCCTGTATAATCTTGAAGCAAAACTCTTGCTGGTCTATATGCAATTTCAGTTTTAGATTTTTTTGTCTTTAGCCAGTTTTTAATCGCTTCTATTTGAGATTTCGTTACACTTAAATCGTCTTCGTATCTTAATAAATTTTCTAGTAAAACTTTAAGAGACTTTGGAAGTTTATTTATTCCTTCAAGTCCATTTTTTTCTGCTTCATTTAATGAGTAATAATTATACTCATTGTCATTAACTGTGATTTTTTTAAGTGAATTATAAGAATTTTTGTTTCCTGGGGTCATATTATAAATAAAAAGTTATTATGCTTGTTAAAAGAAGCAGTGACATAGCATAATTAAAGTAATTAATAAATTTCTGATTTGTCGCAAATTTCCTGAAAAATTTACCTAAAAAAGTCCACAGAGTTATACTAGTCACTGAAACAATTAAAGCCATAATGATAATTTGAGTCGTATAACTTACAAAGGTCTCTCCTGGATTAATGTAAGTTGAAACAAGAATAATTGATGCAATAACGCCTTTAGGATTTAAAAATTGAAAAACAAAAGTTTCATGAAACTTAATTGGATTTTTGTTTTTATTTTCCTGATCAGAAGGTCCTGAGAAAGAAATTTTGTATGCTAAATAAATTAAAAATAGAGTTCCTAAATACTTCAATACTTCTTGAATTAAAGGATAAAGCTTAAAAATATTTATCAACCCTAAAGCTAAACATAATAACAAAAAAGGAAATCCTAAAGTTACACCAATTATATGAGGTAGTGTTCTTAGAATACCAAAGTTGAAACCGGAATAGAAAGCAACGAAATTATTTGGTCCAGGAGTAAATGCAGCAACTATTCCAAATAAAGTTATAGAGAGAATTTCAGGATGCATTACTAAGCTATCGGTAATCCATTTTCTGCTTTTTGAGAGGGATGAACAAGTGTAACCTTACCATCGGCATCAATTGCTCCTAAAACTAATACTTGAGAAACTATTCCAGCAATATTTTTTTCAGGAAAATTACAAACAGCAATAACTTGTTTTCCTTTTAAATTCTCCTCATTATAATAATGAGTAATTTGAGCTGAAGATTGTTTAATGCCAATATCGCTTCCAAAATCAACTTCAACCACTAAGGATGGCTTTCTCGCTTTTTCATTTTTTTTAACAGAAATTACAGTACCAATTCTAATATCTACTTTATCAAAATCATTATAGGTAATTTGCTCTTTAATCATAATATAATATAGTGTTTTAAGTTTATGAGTATAGATAACAATTTATATGAAAAATCAATCAAGATTTTAACTGACTTAATCGCATTTAAAACTATCTCAGGTCAAGATAACAGTAATTTAATTGATTATTGTGAAAAAATTTTAAAGAACATAGGTATAGATACTTTCAAAGTTTATGATGATGATAAAAAAAGAGTTAATCTTTTTGGAACTTTAAAAGCAAAAAATCAAAGCACAAAAAAACCTATCATATTATCTGGACACACTGATGTGGTCCCAGTGTCTAAAGGTTGGAGCAGTGATCCATTCGTTGCAACTATTAAAAATGATAAATTATATGGAAGAGGTTCATGTGATATGAAAGGATTTATTGCATGTACACTTGCTTATGCACCTATCTTCAAAGAAAGTAATTTAGATAGAGACTTACATTTCTGTTACACATTTGATGAAGAGACTGCATGTATTGGAGCTCCTTTATTAATAGAGGAATTGAAAAAAAGAGATATCAAAAATGGAATTTGTATAATTGGTGAACCAACTAAAATGAAAATTATTGATGCCCACAAAGGTATGAATGAATACACAGTTCACTTTGGAGGACTTGCAGGACATAGTTCTAAACCACATTTAGGAGTAAATGCAGCTGAATATGCTACTAGATATGTTGGAAAACTTTTAGAAATTAGAGAAGAATTAAAAAAAAGAGTTCAAAAAGATAGTATTTTTGATCCTCCACATTCAACTTTATCAATTGGGGGAATTAAGGGTGGTATTGCCCATAATGTCATTGCAGATAAATGTAGTGTTGAATGGGAAACAAGACCAGTTGTTAAAGAAGATGGGGAATTTGTTACGAATGAAATTGATAAATATGCAAACGATGTACTCTTACCAGAAATGAAAAAAGTATTTACAGATTCTTATATTAAAAAAGAAGTGATAGGTGAAGTTGTTGGTTTTAACAGATTGGATGAGTCTGAAGCATGTGAATTTGTATCAAATATAACTGGTGATAATTCTAGAGAAGTAGTTTCTTTTGGAACAGAAGCTGGTTTATTTCAAGAATTAGGAATCAGTACAGTTGTTTGTGGACCTGGTTCCATAGAACAAGCTCACAAAATTGACGAGTTCATAGAATTAAATGAAATGAAAAAATGTCTTAAATTTTTAGAAGGTGTAAAAGATAAATCGGTAAATTAACTCCAACCACCTACGGCTTTTACTTCTAAAAACTCTTCTAAACCGTGTTCACCTGCTTCTCGACCTATTCCAGAATGTTTAAAACCACCGAAAGGTGCATCAACTGCAATACCTGCTCCATTTACATCAACCATTCCAGATCTTAATTTTCTCGCAACTCTTTGTACTTTTTCGGAATCTTGAGTTTGGATATAATTTGTTAATCCATAAGCAGTATCATTTGCAATTGTTATCGCCTCTTCTTCTGTTTCAAATGGGATAATAGATAAAACGGGTCCAAAAATTTCCGTTCTTGCAACTTCCATATTATTATTTACGTCCGCAAAAACAGTTGGTTTAACAAAGTAACCTTTGTCTAATCCATCAGGTTTACCTGTTCCTCCAGCAACTAATTTTGCACCTTCATCTATTCCTTTTTGAATTAAAGTTTGTATTTTATTGTATTGAGTTTCTGAAATAACTGGACCTATATGTTCTCCTTCTTTTTTAGGGTCACCAACCTCAAAACTTTCCGTATATTTTTTTAATCTCTCAATAGCCTCTTCATACATTGATTTTTCAACTAACATTCTTGTTGGCGCATTACAAGATTGTCCAGAATTTCTAAAACATCTTAAAGCACCTCTTTCAATAGCCTCTGGATCAGCATCTTTAAAAATTATATTTGCTCCTTTACCACCTAATTCTAAGCTTACTCTTTTAAAATCTTTAGCAGCATTTTGTGAAATCAAAGCTCCTGCTCTTGTTGATCCCGTAAAAGAAATCATATTAATATCTGGATGACTTGTAAGAGCATCACCTGTTGTTGCTCCATCACCATTAACTAAATTAAATACTCCTTTTGGAAATTTTACATCATCAATAATTTCAGCAAGTATCATTGAAGATAGTGGTGCTAATTCTGATGGCTTTAAAACCATTGTACAACCTGCAGCTATTGCTGGCATTACTTTTAAACAAACTTGGTTCATCGGCCAATTCCATGGTGTTATTAATGCACAAACACCTTTTGGTTCATAAATTAATCTTTGATTAGGAGCATGCTCACCTAATGGTTTTTCAAATGCAAAATTTTTTAAGTATCTAATAAATGATTTAATATGACTTGCTCCTGTGCCTGCTTGTAATTTTGTTGCAAAATCTTTTGGAGCACCCATCTCAAGAGTTATAGCTTCTGCAATATCTGCCCATCTTTTCTTATAATTTTCATAAAGTTTTTCTAATAGTGCAATTCTTTCTTCTTTGGAAGAAAAGGCCCAAGTCTCGTAGGCATCTTTAGCTGCATTAACAGCATTATCAACATCAGCTTTGTTTCCCAAAGTAATTACTGCACAATTTTCTTCTGTAGCAGGATCAATTACTTTAATTTCCTCAGAACTATTTGGCTTAACCCACGCTCCATTAATATAAAAATTTTTTTTGTCTAACATGTTATGACGTTATCCTTTCTTTATCTTTTTGCAAATAAATTTGTTAATTCATAAACAATTGTTGCTGCTGCTAAAGATGTTACTTCTGCATGGTCATATGCTGGAGAAACCTCAACAACATCAGCTGAAACTAAATTTAATCCAGACAAGCCTCTTAAAACATTTACCATTTCTCTTGTAGTCATCCCTGCTATTTCTGGTGTACCAGTGCCCGGAGCAAATGCCGGATCTAAAACATCAATATCAATTGATAAATATAGAGGATTGTCTCCTACTCTTTTTCTAATCCTCTCTGCAATTTTATCGGTTCCTTCTGTTTGAAACTCATCACAATGAATTATTTTAAATCCAAAACTTTCATCATTTTTAATATCATCTCTACTATAAAGAGGTCCTCTTATTCCCACATGCATTGAAGCGTCATCTAAAAATAAACCTTCTTCTCTTGCCCTTCTAAAAGGAGTTCCATGTGTATATGGAGCACCGAAATAAGTATCCCAAGTATCTAAATGAGCATCAAAATGAACTAACGATACAGGACCATTATTTTTTTTATTGATTGCTCTTAACAGTGGTACTGCAATAGTATGATCTCCACCTAAACTTATAATTCCTCCAACCTTATTTAGTAAATCTGTTGCACCTACTTCTATTTGTTTAATTGCTTCATCAATACTAAATGGATTACACGAAATATCTCCAGCGTCAGCGACTTGTTGAATTTTAAAAGGCTCCACATCATAACTTGGATGATAATTTGTTCTTAAATGTCTAGATGCTTGTCGAATACTTTGTGGACCAAATCTTGCTCCAGGTCTATAACTGGTTCCAGCATCAAATGGAACACCAACAATAGCTACATCACAACTCTCAACATCTCTTAATTCTGGTAATCTTGCAAAAGTACTTGGACCAGCATATCGAGGTACTTTTGTTCCACTCACTGGTTGAATAGGATTTTTGTTTCTTTCTTTTGTCATTTTTTAATAATCTAAGATAATATTATCTAATCTAATTCGTCTATAATAAATTAATGAAAATTATTATTTTATTCATCATAATATTTCAGTTTTTCCATGTAAATGCAGATGAAATATATAATCTAATAAAAATTCCAAACTTAGAAATTTACAAATTAAAAAATGAGAATAATATCCGTTATTTAAATGCAAAAGGAGATTTTAAAATAGGAGTAGATGACAACATTGCTTGCAATAAGACAAATCGAGAAAATCTTAATTCAAAATTTCCAATTATTGAAAGAAATATAAAAAGATACAATTCTAAATTTCTTAAAAAGATAGATTTAAAATACGTTGTATTTTGTGAAGGTTTATTTGTATCGAAAATTAACACTGGTGGAATACCAGATAACAAAAATAGAACTTTAATATTAGACATAAACTTTAACGAAAAATATTTTGAAAGAATGATACACCATGAAATTTTTCATATGATACAAAATAGTTATGAAGATCATTTTAATGATCTAAAATTTGCTTTATTCAATAATTCTGATTTTGAATACGCTGAATGCTCAACTTGCTCTGATAGATTAAATTTAGATTTATATGAAAATACAAATGGTTTTTTAACAGAATACTCAAAATCTATTCCTTCAGAAGATATGGCTGAAATATTTTCTTTTTTAATGGTTAATAAAAATTTGATTGAAGAAAAAATCAAAAACGACTCTATATTAAACAAAAAGGTTAATTTTATTAAGTCAAAAATATCTAAAATCGATGAAAATATTTTATGATCAAAACAATTAAAGCTTCAAAGTCAGAAAAAATTTTATTTATTTTTTTAATTATTTTAGCTGTTTCTGCTTTTACATCTTTTTTTTTATTAAAAAACAAATGCCTATTTATTGATAAGAATGATTTAAAAAAATTAAATTTTGAAAACCCAGACAATATTGCAGTGATGAATTTAGAATGTGGCAACGTAATTATTGAGCTATATCCTGAAACTTCTCCAAAAGCAGTTGAAAGATTTAAAACGCTAATTGAAAAAAAAAAGTATGATGGTTCAGCATTCTATAAAGTTGTTGAAAATACTTTAGTGCAAGCTGGTGATATTGAATTCGGGAACATTGAATATTTAGACTACTCAAAAATTGGAAGTGGAAAATCAGGATTAGGATTATTAAAATCAGAACTTAGCGATGATTTTGAATTTACTGAAGGCAGTATTGGTTTTGCAAGATCAAAGGAATTTGACACTGAAGATAGTGAGTTTTTTATAACCTTAAAAGAAATCCCAATTTATCAAGGAGAGTATACTCCAATTGGAAAAGTGAAGTTTGGTCTAGATATTCTTAAGAAAATTAAAACTGGTAATAAAGCAATCTATGTACTTAGACCTGATTATATAAAAACTTTTAGAATGCTAGAGATTAATTAACTAAAGGTTTTCCTGTTGAAAGGGTATGTTTAATTCTATCCTGGGTTTGTTTAGTTTCTATCAATCTCATAAAAGAATCTAACTCTAATTTATAAAGATCATCTTCTGATAAAGTTTTATCTAAATTTGTGTCGCCACCACTTAAAACATTTGCCAGTTCTGTTCCAACATGCATTCCATGATCTAAAATAATTTTTTCATTATATAATTTCTCTAAAACTTTAATCATCTTCTCTTTCAAAGGTTTTCCAGATAGATTAAATTTACACTCTTCTGGAGGGGAAAAATCATTGTTTTGATGGATAAGCTTTCTCGCCTCCTCAAAAAGACTGTTTCTATTCATGATTTTTTTATCTTCAGGTTTTAAATATTTTAAAGGCTCTGCTTCTACTGGTGAGGTTGCAGTTTTTGCGTATCCAATAATATCAAATACTTTGAGAGGAGCATAATCAGGATCAAATTTTGCTTCATCAGTTTGTGACCATCTCCATAACATCTCTTTACATCCACCACCTGCTGGTACTAATCCAACAATTGTCTCTACAAGACCAACCACAATATTTGTATGAGATGCAACAAAATTGCTTTGAACCAAAACTTCAAATCCTCCACCCAAAGTGAGGCCAGAAGGTGCGGACACCACCGGGTACTTGGAATATTTTAAAGTTTTGCAAGTATCTTGAAAATATTTGATAAATTTTTCTATAGATTTGAAATCACTTTTGTCTGCAAAATTCATTGTATAACTTAAATTCACACCTGCAGAAAATTGCATACTTTCATTTATAACAATTAATGGTTTGTCAGTTGCATTTTTTAATGCATCCATTGAATCGTAATCTAGCGCGCAAGCTTTAGTGGTAAATTCAACAATATTAAAATCTTTAAAACGATGAATTTCAGCAGATTTATTTTTATCCACTTTTATCGCTGTTGGTCTTATTTTTCCTAGTGTTTCAATATCAGTGTAAAGTTGTCTTTCTCCATAAAAGTTTTCATCTTTTGATTTCGATAAATTTTCTAAAAATTTATTGTTTTCAAAGTTATCTATTCTTGAAAAAAAATTTTCTACCCCGATTGATTTTAACATTTCGAAAGGACCCATAGCCCAATTGAAACCAAGTCTCATTGCTTCATCTATATCATTAAACTTATCTGTAATTCCTGGAACCAGAGAAGATGCATATTTTATGATTTTAGAAATTACTTCCCAAGCGTATTCTCCATATTTATCTTTTCGATTTATTAAATTATTTATATCTACAGTCTCAACTCCTAAATCTATTTTTTTAGAGGTTGTGTATTCACCTGTTTCTAAATTAATAGCTTCTAATAATTTCTGGTTTCCACTTTTATTCATTCTATAAAAACCACCTTTTCCTTTACGTCCTGTGTAACCAGTATCAATCAATTTTTTTACTAATGGAATTTCTTTTGCAACAATTTGAAATTCATCATTATCAGCAAGCTCTTTAATGAAGCTTTTTAAAACATCGGCCATCAAATCAATTCCGATTAGATCATATAAGCCAAAAACTCCTGTTTTAGGTATACCCATTGGTCTTCCAAAAACTGCGTCAGCTTCTTCAATTGATAGTTTCATTCTAAATGCTTCTGTCATTGCTACCTGCATTGCATAAACACCTATTCTATTTCCTAAGAAACCAGGAGTATCATTGCAAATAATAGCTCCTTTACCTAATTCAATTTCACAAAATTTTTTAAGAGAATTTATTTTGTTTAAATCATTATTTTCATTTTTAACAATTTCAAGTAACCCCATATATCTAACCGGATTAAAGAAATGAGTTATGCAAAAATCTTTTTTTTCTTCTTCAGTTAATTTCTCTGATAAAATTTTAATTGGGATAGATGATGTGTTTGACGAAACAATTGCACCCTGTTTTCTATTTTTAAATATTTTTTCATATATATTGTGTTTAATGTCAATTCTCTCAACAACAGCCTCAACAATCCAATCCGCTTCTTTTACTACATCAAAATTATCATCAATATTTCCAACTTTAATATTTTCAATTTTGGATTTATCTAAAAGTAATGGTGGTCTTGATTTGTGAATTCTATCTCTAGCTTTTTCTGATATTTCTGTTGTTAAATCTAAAAGAGTTACTGGTACATTGGCATTACAAAGGTGTGCTGCAATTCCACTACCCATTGTACCAGATCCAATAACAACTACTTTTTTAATATCCATAACAGTAAACTTTTATTAAATTAATCAAAAACTTGAAATAAGACAAATTTCCTGATTAATTAAATTTGTAAGCTATATAAATTAACAAAATATTAAAGAGAAAAATGTACAATTCAGTAATAGCTGGTTACTCAAGGTCACCTTTTGCAATGGCAAATAAAGGTAAGTTAATAGATGTAAAGCCAGTTAGTTTACTAGCTGAAGTAATTAAAAACCTTATTTCACAATCACAAATTAATCCAAAAGAAATTGAGGATGTTGTTATAGGATGTGCATTTCAAGTTGGTGAACAGTGTTTTAATATTGGAAGATTGGTAACTTTTTTATCAGACTTAGACATAAGAGTGCCAGGCATGTCTGTAGATAGATGGTGTGGATCTTCTATGGAAGCAATTCATATTGCTGCAGGAAAAATAGCAATGGGTTCAGGTAAAGCATTCGTTTGTGGGGGTGTAGAAAGCATGACAAGAGTTAAAACTGGCTTCGATCCTTTACCTTATCCTTATTCAAATGAAGAAAAACAAAATCCACATTTATATTTATCAATGGGTATTACTGCAGAGAATGTCGCAAAAAAATATAATATTTCGAGAACTGAGCAACAAGAGTTCTCGTTAGAAAGTCATAGAAAAGCAAATGAGGCACAAAAAAAGGGGAAATTTATTACCGAAATTACAAAAATAGGTAATTATGAAACTGATGAAAATATCAGACCTAATAGTACAATGGAAAAATTAGATAGTTTAAAATTAGCTTTTGATCAAAATGGAACTGTAACAGCTGCAACTTCATCTCCCCTAACTGATGGAGCTGCTGCAACTCTTGTATGTGAAGAAAATTTTGCTAAAGAAAATGGCTTAGAGATTCTTGGAAGGATAAAATCTACTGCTGTTGAAGGTTGCGATCCAAATTATATGGGATTAGGTCCAATTGCAGCCACTAGAAAAGCTTTGGAAAGAGCCAAACTTTCAATTAGGGAGATAGATATTGTTGAGCTTAATGAAGCTTTTGCATCTCAATCACTAGCTTGTATAAAAGATCTAGATATTGATATTAAAAAAGTAAATTTAGATGGTGGCGCAATTGCTTTAGGCCATCCTTTGGGTGCAACGGGTGCACGAATAACAGGAAAAGCTGCACAACTTTTAAAAAGAGAGAATAAAAAATTTGCTCTTTCTACACAATGTATTGGTTTAGGAATGGGAATTGCAACAGTAATAGAAGCTGTTTAATTTTATCTATTAATTCCTCTTAATCTCTCTGATCTTCTTCTTAATAATTCTGCACTAATTAAAATCAAAGTTGAAAGAATAATTAAACATGTTGCAACCGCAAGAATTGTTGGACTTAATTGTTCTCTCAATCCTGTCCACATTTGGATTGGAATAGTCGTATTTTCTAAACCTGCTAGGAATAACACCACCACAACTTCATCAAAAGACGTTACAAAAGCGAATAATCCTCCTGAAATTACACCAGGTAATATCAATGGAAGAGTTATTTTCATGAATGTATTCACTGGGTTACTACCTAAGCTTGCTGCGGCTCTTGTCACACTATGATCAAATCCAGAAAGTGTTGCAGTTACAGTAATTACAACAAATGGAGTTCCTAGTATTATATGAGCAAAAACTATTCCGGTATGTGTTGCTGCTAAACCTACTTTTGCCATAAAGAAAAATATTGCAACACCTGATATAATTAATGGAACAATCATTGGAGAAATAAGAGTAGCCATTATAATTCCTTTATAAGGCATGTGCCTACTACTCAATCCTAAAGCAGCCAAAGTACCTAAAATTATTGAACCAATTGTTGCAAATATTGCAATTATAAAACTATTTTTTGCAGCTAATCCCCATGGGTTTTTAGTTCCATAAACCATATCCTTGTACCATCTTAAAGAAAAAGCATCAGGATCAAGATTTTTCATTCCCTCAGAAAAAACTAAAAATTCTTCAGCGTTAAACGATAATGGAAATATTACAAATAGTGGTGCAATTAAAAAGAAAAACACAAATGCACAAATAGAAAGATAAATATAATGCCAAATTCTATAACGCGTTTCTGTATAACTTGGTAATGCCATATTTATCCTAATTTAATATTATCTACTCCAACTAATTTATTATAAATCCAATAAATAACTAAAACTCCAGTTAACAACATTAATCCCATTGCAGAGGCAAAGCTCCAATCTAAAGTTTGTTTCATATGGAATGCAATTTGATTACTAATCAAGGTTCCTGATGCTCCACCTACTAATGCTGGAGTAATGTAATAACCAATTGCTAAAATAAATACTAACAAACATCCTGCTCCTATACCTGGAATAGTTAATGGGAAATAAACTTTCCAAAATGCTACGAAAGGAGTTCCTCCTAAAGATTTTCCTGCTCTCATTAAACTAGGAGAGATAGTTTTCATAACGCTATAAAGAGGTAGAACCATGAAAGGTAATAATATTTGAGTCATGGCAACATAAGTACCCACTTTGTTGTACATCATCTCCGGCCTGTTATCGTCTGCAACCAGTCCAATCATGACAAAAAAATCATTAACGACCCCTTGTTGTTGCAATAGAATCATCCAGCTTGCAGTTCTAACTAACAATGAAGTCCAAAATGGAAGTAGAACGCATATCATCAGTAGATTTGAATATTTCATTGGCAATGTTGCAAGTAAATGTGCGATTGGATATCCCATCAAAAAACAAAATAAAGTTACAAAAAACGCAATTTCTAGTGTTCTGAGCCAAAGAATTCTATGAATTCTTCTATCTTCATCCACTTGAACAATGCTTCCATCTGGAGCATAATACATATCCATACCTTTAAGGTATTTTGCTAAAGTGTAAGGTGGTGCAGTTCTTTTGATCGCCTGCCAATACTCTACCTTGTTCCAATTTGGATGCACTTTGATCATTTGTTCTTTGATACTTATAGACTCATCAATTTTTTTTCTTTTAATATTTCTAAACAGTCTTTTGGTTGTTGAATTAAAACCGTTTTTTTCCTTATTTAATCGTTGACCAAGTTTTCCATGTTCTTGTTTTTCAACAAGTGATTTATAATCATAATAAAAAGCAGAAAAAACTGCTTCTGGTGGTAGCTCTTTTCCATCCCAACTTTCCATTTCCTTAAATGTTTTTGGAAGCATATTAGTAATCATTTTGTCATCAATACTTCTAGTAAACATTTCTCCGATCGGAAATATATAAGTGATGATTAAAAATAATAATAAGGGAGCTACTAAAAGAAATGCTTTTATCTTATTCTTCTTTTCTGCTTTTTTTAAACTAACCTCTAGAGGTATTCCGTCAGTAGTTAAAATTTGTTTTGTTTCAGAGCTCATAAAAAAATAGGGCGGTTATAAATAACCGCCCTAAATATATTATATAAATTCAGTGTTTAAAACTGAAATTATAGACCTGCTTTCATTGCTTCCCACTTCTCACCAATTTCTGTTCCATAATCAGCCCAGAAGAATGGGTCAACTAAGAAATAACTCTTAGTGTTTGCAGGAGCAGTAGGCATTTGAGGCATCATTTCTGTTTTACCATCTTTGTACCATGGCTCACCAGCTTTGATTACTTCAAGAGAAGATTTTCTCCATGGAGCGTATGCAATATACTTCGCGCTACCAGCTAACATTTCTGTGTTAGTCATCATAGCTAAAGCTTTTTTTGCATTTGCTTCATCTGGTCCACCTTTAACAAGTGCGAAATATTCATAGTCAAGACCTTGACCATCCCATACTTGTTTAATTGGAGCACCTTCGCCTATTTCAGCATTAAAGAATCTTCCGTTCCAACCAGTTGCCATTACAACTTCACCAGCAACTAATAATTCAGGTGGTTGAGCACCTGCAGACCAGAATACACATCCACCATTTGGATCTGTACAAAGAGCTTTAATTTTATTCATTGCTCTATCAATACCACCATCAGCTAAAAGTTTTCTGTAAAGTAATTCTCCACCTTTACCCATTTTAACACCGTCAGCAGCTAAAGCGATTTCTAGATTAGTTAAAGCACTTTTGTAGATTGCTCTTTTTCCAGGGAATTTTTTAGTGTTAAAGAAATCCTTAATTGTTTTAGGCTCTTTACCACCGAATGCTCTTGTATCAAAAGCATAGTTCCAAGAATATAAAATGTTACCTACAGCACATTCACTTGGCATTCCTGTGAAGAAGTCTTCACTTGCAGGAGTTCCATCTGGTGCAGCTGGGAAGTCTTTGTCAAAATCAAATTTAACAAATAAACCTTCATCACATCCGTTAATAGTATCGAATGCAAATAAGTCTATGATATCCCAAGTTATAGCACCCGCTTCTTTTTGTGCTTTGATTTCTGATAAACCACCAGAATAGTCAACCCAGTTGATTTCTATTCCAAGTGCTTTAGCAGTAGGATCACCATACCCAAGCTTTTGAGACTCTGTGTAAGCTCCACCCCATGATGCTACTGTAACAGCAAAGGCTGAAGAAGTAAGAGATACAACAAAAGAAAGAGCTAGTAATAATTTACTTAGTTTTTTCATTATTCCTCCGTTTAAACGTTGATATAAATTAATTTATATAAGTAAAATTACAACAAATAGCTAAAGTGAAGTCAACAGCTGATTTTGTCTTCAAAATGTATATTAGATATACATATTTTTAATTGAAATTATTTTGGGTCTAATGCTCTAGCATCAACACTATTCCACCCAATATTTATATCTTGACTAACTTTTAATTCTAAATTGGATGTACTGTTAGGAACTTTAAGAATAAACTCAGAACTTCCTAAAAGATTTAATCTAACTCTTGTATGATCACCATGATAGATTACTTCCTCAATCTTCCCAGTAAACATATTGTCCATCTTATCAGTTGGGTTTATTAATGCTCTTTCAGGTCTTAACGAGACTGTTGTTTTCTCACCTTTAGACTTAACAGAAATTGGATTAGCTAATATTTCTGAGTTTGCTAATTTAACTTTGCATTTATCTTTAGCGATATCAACCACCTCTCCATTAAAAGTATTATTTTCACCAATGAACTCAGCAACAAAAGAATTTACTGGCTTCTCATAAAGTTCAGCTGGATTTGAAAGTTGTTGAACCTTTCCATCATTAAATACTGCAATCCTGTTTGACATAGTTAATGCCTCACTTTGATCATGAGTTACATATACAACTGTTACACCAATACTTTCATGAATATGTTTTATTTCATATTGCATACTTTCTCTTAAATTTTTATCTAATGCTCCCAGAGGTTCATCCATTAATACAACTGCTGGATCAAATACTAGGGCTCTTGCAACTGCTACCCTTTGTTGTTGACCACCTGAAAGTTGAGCCGGCATTCTAGTTTCGAAACCGCTTAATGAAACCATCGATAAAGCTTTATCAACTTTTTTATCTATTTCATCTTTTTCAACTTTTCTTACTCTTAATGGAAAAGCTAAATTTTCATAAACTGTCATATGTGGAAACAATGCATAGTTTTGGAAAACCATTCCGATCCCTCTTTTATGTGGAGGGATATTCGAAATTATATTTCCATCTAATAATATTTCACCGTGAGTTGGCGTTTCAAAACCAGCTAACATCATTAAACAAGTTGTCTTACCTGATCCAGATGGACCAAGCATTGTTATGAACTCACCTTCTGCAATATCTAATTGAAGATCTTTGACGACAAGAACTTTACCGTCATAACTTTTATCTACTTTATCGAATTTTACAAATTCTGGATTTTTAGACATAAAGGTGAATATAAAACATTTGTATAAATAGATTTCAATAGCTAATTAACTCTTAATATGAAGCTCTTTTGGAAAATTACAAAATAATTCTGATCCATTCTCTGTAACTCTAATAGCCTCTGATGCTTCAACTCCCCAATCTCCAAACTGCATTACTGCAATCATATGAAAACAAACATTGGGCTCAAGAACCGTCATGTCCCCTTTATAAATATTTAGCGTATGCTCACCCCAATCAGGAGGATAACCAATTCCAATCGAATAACCCGTTCTAGATTTTTTTTCTATTCCATATTTATCTAAAATTTTCCAAAAAGACTGAGCAACATCATTTGCTGTATTCCCAGGTTTAATTTGACTTATGCCAGCATTTAAAGCTTCAATTGTTTTGTTCATTGTATCAATCTTTAATTGATTGGGTTTTCCAAGCAGAACTGTTCTCGCCATTGGAGCATGATATCTCTTATAAACCCCAGATAATTCAATAATTGTAGCCTCACCCTCCACAAATTTATCTTGAGTTGCTGTTAAATGCGAAGCTGAAGTACCTTTACCTGTTGGAAGTAATGTTGCAATACTAGAATATTCTCCTCCAAATTCTTCTGTTCCATAGAATAAAGTTTTTTGAATTTCACCTACTGCATCGCACTGTCTTACTCCTGGTTTAATAACCTCCATTGCAGTTTTCATTCCTTTTTCAGAAATTTTTGCAGCAGATTTCATGAAACCTATTTCAGCATCTGATTTTACTAACCTTGCCCAATTAACTAGACGATCGCTATCTTTGATTTTTGCATTAGGTAATCCTTGCTTTATTTTTTCATAACAAAACGCAGTGAAGTAATGCGCATCCATTTCTAATCCAATGCATAACTTGTCCCATTTTCTTTCTTTTATAATCTCTACCAAATTATCATAAGGATGTTTTGGCCATGTATGAATGTAATTTTCGTCATAAACTAAAATATTCTCATCCTTTAAATAAGTTTTAATATATGCGCCACCTGCATCTTGAGCCCTAACAAAACATAGAGGCTCGTCTGCATCTATATGAACAATTGCACATTGAGCATAATAAAAAGACCAAGCATCATAACCTGTTAGGTAATTCATGTTGTTGGTATCATGTGAGATTAAAAGATCGATGCCTTTTTCTTGCATCATTTTTTTAACTTTTGTTAATCTTTGTTTATATTCTTCTTTTGTGAACAACATTAATTTTCTTTAAATAATTTACCAAATCCCTCGACAGAGTTATTTTTATTTATTTTAACAAGCGTATCCCAAATTAAAGCCTGATTGCTAGATAAAACTGTAGTATTTAATTTTTTCTCTAATTTATCAATAATTGGCAACACTGGTAAAGCAGTACAAGAAACAAAGAGTGCTTCCGCCCCATTTAAATCAATTTCAGATAGAACATTATATAAATAATTCTGATCAACTTTTCCGATATCGTAATCTGCTTCTATATCAAAGTAAGAATTTGAAGTAACTTCAAATCCTTCGTTTTTAAAATATTCCAAAACTTCATCGTTAAGTTTTTTGCTATAAGGTGTAAATAGACTTATTTTATTTATATTTAATTTCTTTAAAGCTTTGATTGCAGCGGTACTTGGAGTTGTCACTTCTGCCATAGGTTTTGCAGCTTTTACTTTTTTTTCAATAGATTCGTAGCCTGCAGCTATTGTTCCAGATGTGCAGCCATAAACAACACAATCGATATCCTGATCAGGTAATATATCTTTTGTTACCTCAGTTACTTTGTTTGACATTTTGATCAAATTTTCTTTTGTAAGTGGGTTATAGCATTCAATACGATTTACAAAGAAATCAACTTCTCTGTCTTTAATTACGTTTATAAAATCTCTTTCAATCATAAAATCGCTTGCAAGCGCAATAAGTCCAATTCTTGGATTTGATTTAGTAATATATTTAGGATCTATTTTTGTTGAATTCATATTTTAAAAGGTGAATATATCAGAAGTTCTTTAATAATCATTAATATAAAAAATAGATATGAATATAAAAGATACTTTCGTAGCATCCTTGGTGCCTATTTTTTTAGGCTTTGGTTTTGTAATAGCTAAACCAGCATTTGAATCTTTTCCTCCTATTCTTTTGATGGGTATAAGATTTACTTTTGCAGCGTTATTGTTGATATGGTGGTTTCCAATCCCAAAAGGTTATTTAAAAAAAATTTTTGCTGCATCATTGGTTGCTAATACGTTACAATATAGCATTACTTATTCAGGGTTAGATTTAATTGATGCATCGGCAGCAGTTCTTTTAGTCCAAACAGAAGTTCCGTTTGGAGTTATTTTTGCTTACTTCATGCTTAAAGAAAAACCAACTATTAGAGCTTTGATTGGTATAGCTATCGCTTTTGTTGGTGTTTACATTTTAACCGGATCTCCTAACTTAGACGGAAAATTTATTGGAATCGGACTTACGATTTTAGGTTCAGCTGTATGGGCTCTTGGGCAAGTTATGGTTAAACCTTTAAGTAAAGAAATAAATCCTTTAGCGTTAGTTGCTTGGTTAGCCTTATTCTCTGGACCAATATTAGTTATGCTATCTGCAATAATTGATGGAAACACAATTAATTATTTAACAAATGCAAAATTTGATCATTGGATTATTGCAATTTATATAGGTTTCATCATGCAACCAATTACTTATGGTTGTTTTTATTATGTTTTAAAAAATAACCCACTTTATAAAGTACTGCCGATTGTAACAATGGGGATACCGCCAACAGGTTTATTAGCTGCTATTTTTCTTTTAGGAGAAAAACCAACTCCAGAATTATTTATAGGTGGTGCAATAATAATAGTTGGTGTGATTTTAATTGTATTTACAAAAAACAAAAAAGAAGAGGAAATAAAATGAAAATTGGATTTATCGGTTTAGGTAATGTTGGAGGAAAACTTGCGGGAAGTTTATTAAGAAATAACTTTGATCTTACAGTAAGAGATTTAGATGAAAATTTAACAAACTCCTTGAAAGACTTAGGTGCTAAAGTTGCAAAATCCCCAAAAGAATTAGCTGAACAATCCGATTTAATTATTACCTCTCTTCCTTCTCCTGAGATTTCTGCAGAAGTTATGGAAAGTGAAAATGGAATTATAAATGGTTTATCAGAAAATAAAATTTGGCTAGAAATGAGTACTACAGACGAAAATGAAGTTAAAAGACTTGGGAAAAAAGTAATGGAAAAAAAAGCTATTCCTTTGGATGGACCTGTGAGTGGTGGATGTCATAGAGCAGCAACAGGTAATATTGCTATATTCGTTGGTGGAGAAAGAAAAGCATTTGAAAAAATTTTACCCGCATTAACTGTTATGGGTAGAAAAATATTGCACACTGGTGAGCTTGGTACAGCAAGTGTATTAAAGGTAATTACAAATTATCTAGCATCTACACATTTGGTTGCATTAGGTGAGGCTTGGACTGTAGCAAAAAAATCTAATTTAGATTTAGCAAAAACTTATAAAGGAATTGCTATTTCCTCTGGTAATTCATTTGTGCATGAAACTGAAAGTCAGGTTATTTTAAATGGATCTTATAATATAAATTTTACAATGGATTTGGTTTTAAAAGACACAAGTTTATTTGACAATCTTGCAAAAAAACTGAATGCTCCTTTAGAAATTTCTCCACAAATAGTTAAAATTTTTAAAGATGGTCAAAAAAAATATGGTTCCAGAGCTTGGTCATCAATGATTGTGAAAAGGATGGAGGATTTAAATAATATTAATTTTAGAGCCAATGGTTTTCCTGATGAGTTGGTTGATAATGAACCTGAGGAAAAAGGATATGAAATTTAATTAATGTGTTAAGATAAAAAATGTTAGATAAAAGAAAATTTTACATAAATGGTCAGTGGGTTGATCCAATTAAAAAAAATGATTTTGACGTAATTAATCCATGCAATGAAGACCCGTTTGCTGTTATTTCTTTAGGTTCAAAAGAGGATACAGATTTAGCTGTTAAATCAGCAAAAAATGCCTTTGATACTTGGAAGGAAACAAGCAAGGAAGAAAGGCTTAGTTTACTCGAAAAATTGTCAGCAGTTTATAAAAAAAGATTTAATGAAATGGCTGAGGCTATTTCTCTTGAAATGGGTGCACCAATGGATTGGGCAAGAGATGTTCAAACAGCTTCAGGGAAAGATCATTTAGATGATTTTATTTTAAGATTAAAAAATTTTAAATTTGATGAACACTTTGATAATAAATCAAATAATCATATCTATTATGAGCCAATTGGAGTTTGTGGATTAATCACACCGTGGAATTGGCCAATTAATCAAATTGCTTTAAAAGTTGTTCCAGCATTCGCAACTGGATGTACAATGATTTTAAAACCATCAGAAATTGCTCCTATTTCTGGAATGCTATTTGCAGAAATGATTGATGAAGTAGGTTTTCCAAAAGGAGTATTTAATTTAGTAAATGGAGATGGTGAAGGAGTAGGAACTGATATTTCAAGCCATCCTGACATTGATATGGTTTCTTTTACAGGCTCAACTCGAGCAGGAAGATTAATTTCAAAAAACGCTGCAGAAACAATTAAAAGAGTTTGTCTTGAATTAGGTGGTAAAGGTGGAAACATTGTTTTTGCTGACAGTTATAAAGATGCAGTAAGAGATGGCATTCGAAATGTAATGAGCAATTCTGGTCAATCTTGTGATGCACCAACAAGGATGCTTGTTGAAAAATCAATTTACGAAAGAGCTGTTAAAGAAGCTGTAGATGAAGCAAACAAAATTAAAGTAGATCAAGCTTCAAAAAAAGGAGATCATATAGGACCTGTGATCTCTAAAGTTCAATATGATAAAATTATAAATCTTATTGAAAGTGGAATTTCCGAAGGTGCAACTCTTGCAGCAGGTGGACCTGAGCTACCAAACAGTTTGAACAAAGGATATTTTATTAAACCAACTATCTTTACAGATGTAACTAATGAAATGAGAATTGCTAAAGAAGAAATTTTTGGACCTGTGTTATCTATAATTCCATTTGAAACTGAAGATGAGGCAGTCAATATTGTAAACGATACATCTTATGGTCTTGGAAATTATTTACAAACTGAGGATAGAGAAAAAGCACACAGGGTTGCAAAAAAATTAAGATCAGGCTGTGTTTATATTAATGGCAATGGAGCAGATGCCGGAACTCCATTTGGTGGTTACAGACAATCAGGTAATGGGAGAGAAGGAGGTGTTTGGGGCCTTGAGGAATATCTTGAAGTAAAGAATGTTACTGGTTGGAGTTAACAGAATTTTTTAAATACCTTAGTCTTCCAATAATTTCATCTCTATCCATGTAATAACCTTGTAAATGTCTATGTCCTGAGTTTGGATCATATTCAGTTCTACCGTGTAATAATCGTCTATTGTTAAAAGAAAAAATATCACCTGGTCCTAATCTAAATTTAATCTGGAATTGATCGTCATGAAGTAAATTTCCAAATCGGTGATGAGCTTTGTAAACTTTATCCATCAAATCAGGATGACAGTCTAAAGCATCCATGGTTGCTACACTAAACCTTATATCATGGTAATCGTTATCTTTTGTTAGAGATATCGCGGGTGCGTAATAACTTCTTACAGACTCTTGTGTATAATCCATGTCTCTAAATTTTAAGTGAACGTTTACTAGCGTATCAAATATTTCTTTCTCATTTTTTCTCAAATAATCCGCTACTGCAAAGCCATCTACGGCGGACGAGTCTCCTCCAGTTGCGGAATTTACTAAACAATGAAGAAATTGATATCCAGGTGGTGTTTCAAACCATGGTAAATCCATATGATTTCTTAAAGCATGCGCTGTGTAAGCTGAATTATTTGGTTTAGGAATGTTAATTACTTCAAATGGTGTTTTAAAAAAAGTTTCTCTGGTATGGCTAATTCTATTTAAAATTTTAAAGCCAGAATTATTTTCAGTTGGAGCATTTTTTACTATAGCAATTCCAGTGTGATGTAAAAGCTCTAACCATCTGATAAGTCCTTCATCTGAACTCATAATCTCATCATGCTCAATCTCGATTGACTTCAAGTCATTTTGTAAAGAGTTATCCCAAAGTTGATAAGGAGATTTATATTTTAAATTATTTTTTATTGTATAGCAGTTTTCCCTTAACCAATTTTGGTCATAATAACTTATGTGGTCACCTTCACTCCATTCAATTTCAAGCTTACCTTCATTATTTACAGCAAATTTCTTTGGATTAATATTGTTTGATACTTTTAAAATATTAAACATTCTATGACGTGAGTCTTTATCGTGTGCAGTTGGACAATTGTCTCTCAGCCATAAATAATTAAATTTACTTTTTTTTCCATCGCTCCAGTCAACTTCTAAATTTGTAGAATTTTTAGTTATATTTTTAATTGTAAAATTTTGTTCCATTAATTTTTATAATTTGAATGTTCTCTCTCTAGTTTTCTTAATAAAGCAGCCCACTCTGTTTTTCCATCATAATTATAATCATCAGAGTCACTCATGTTTTCCCAGAAATATGCAGCTTTCTGTTTATCTATTTCATGTTTGTTTAAGCCCATAGCAAGATTTTTTACCTGAACTGAACATGCTTGCTCCAGATAATAAGCTCTGAAAAATGCTTCTGCTGCAGTTTTTCCTACTGTGTAATATCCATGATTTCTAGTAATCAAAATGTCGTGTTTGCTAATTAGGTTTTCAAATTTGCTTCCAAATTCTTTGTCCTCAACAAATTCATAATCAATATAGCCAACAAGATGATTTAAATAAACTGCAGCCTGCGAGAGATACATTAAACCTTCTTTAGTGCCACCAACAGCCATCACATCGTTAGCATGTCCATGAACATAAAAATTTACATCGTCTCTTTTATTAAAAATCCATTGAGCAAGGTTAATACATCCATCATTTAACCAAGGTCCATCTGAGTCTAATTTTTTTCCGTTTTGATCAATTTTAACTAAAGATGAAGCGGTAATTTCTTCATAAAACATTCCGTATGGATGAACAAAAGAACAATTTTTATCTTCAGCAGATCTTGCGCCTGCACATTGATTTGCAAGATCAGTCATACCGTACATATGTAAAATTCTATACAGAGCGGACAACTCTAGTCGGACATCTTTATCTGTTTGCGCCATAAATAAAATTCTTATTTAAAAAATAAGTAAAAGCAAATAAATACAACCGTTATTTCTTAAAACAATTGTAAGTTGTATAATATTTGTTTTACATATGATGATTGTAACTGTTAGAACATTACATCATGTCAAAAATTGAGATCAACAACGTTTACAAAATTTTTGGAAATAACCCTTCCTCTGTACTGCCAATGGTAAAAGACGGTGCAACAAAAGATGAAATTTTAGAGCAAACTGGTCATACCGTTGGATTAGATAATGTTTCGCTTAAAATTGAAGAAGGAGAAACCTTTGTTTGCATGGGTTTATCAGGATCAGGAAAATCAACACTAATAAGACATTTAAATAGACTAATCGATCCAACTGATGGCGAAATTTTAGTTGAGGGTACGAATGTAATGTCACTTGATAAAGATAAGCTTATTGAATTTAGAAGACATAAAATGAGCATGGTGTTTCAAAGATTTGGTTTATTCCCACATAAAACAGTAATTCAAAATGTTGGTTACGGATTAGAAATGCAAGGGAAAGGTGAAGATGAAAGAAATAAAATCTCGATGGAAAAAATCGATGCAGTTGGTCTTACTGGTTTTGAAAATCAATACCCTGCTCAATTATCGGGAGGAATGCAGCAACGTGTTGGTTTAGCAAGAGCATTAGCTACTGATACAGATATTATGTTAATGGATGAAGCTTTCAGCGCTCTAGATCCTCTGATTAGAAGTGATATGCAAAAACAATTAATTGATCTTCAAGCAGAATTAAAAAAAACAATTGTATTTATTACACACGATCTAGATGAATCATTAAGATTAGGAGATCATATTGGGATATTAAATTCTGGAAAATTAGTTCAAGTAGGAACTCCTGAGGAAATTATTATGAACCCTGCTGACGATTATGTAAAAGCTTTCGTAAAAGATGTAAATCGAGCAAAAGTAATCAAGGCAAAGATTATTATGAAAACTACTGATCAAGCTAATGACATAGATAAATCAAACTTAATTAAAGTAAATGAAGATGAGTTTATTGAAGATTTTTTACCAAAAATTGTTTGTTCAGATTCAAATTGTGAAGTGGTTGATAAAAGTGGAAATGTAAAGGGATACATTTCAAACCAAGAATTACAGTCTTCATTAACAAGATCATAAAGTGTTATTAAAAACTTTCGAAGTAAAAAAGGAATGGGTTGATTACAACAACCATATGAACATGGCTTATTATGTGCTTGTTTTTGATCAAGCATGGGAAGTTGCGCTTGAAAAATTCAAAATGGGAGGAACTGCAGCAAAAGATCTTAATAGAAGTACTATGGTTGTTGAAACAAATACTAAATACTTAAATGAAGTTAAAGAAGGTGAGATGGTTAATGTTAATCTCACTTATTTTGATCATGATAAAAAAAGATTGCATTTAAAAATGGAGATGATTTCTCAAAAAACTAACAAATTTTCTGCATCTATGGAATGGATATCGCTGTATATAGATTTAAGCAAAAGGAAAGTCACAGAATTTGAGGAAGAAAAAATAAAAATAATGAAAGACTTTATTGAACAAAACAAATCAAAATTTTCAACTGAAGGTCTTCTATTCACTTCTAAATTGAAGAAATAATTAAATATTCGAAAGATTTTTTTTTTGATATAGGTGCATAATGAGCACTGACAATAACTCAAAAGGAATTCTTTTAATTATTGCTGCAATGACTTTGTTTGCAATGCAGGATTCTTTAATTAAATTTATTTTTGAAAAAGCTGCACTTTATGAGATTTTTTTTGGAAGGTATTTTGTTGCAGCAATTTTACTTTTTGGATACATCAAATTCAGAGGCCAAAAAGTTTCATTAAAAACTTATTATCCCTTTTTAACACTTATCAGGGTTATTCTTCATTTTTTGGCTTTTTCTGCATTCTTCATTTCTTTAACCTATATGCCATTAGCTACTGCAAATGCTTTATTTTTTTCATGTCCATTTTTTGTATCAATTTTTGCAAAATTTTTTTTGAAGGAATTTATTGGTATTAGAAGATGGTCTGCAATTGTATTTGGTTTTATTGGCGTATTCATTGTATTAGATCCAAACTTTTCTGATTTTGAGTACAAAAGTTTATTACCAGTCCTATGCGCATTTTTTTATGCAGCTTCAATGACAATAACTAAATATACATCTGACAAAGATGACGTGAACACACAACTTTTTTATTTCTATCTAATTGCATTAATCCTTTGTGGAATAATCTTTTTATTCATGGGAAATGGTCAATTGAACAATCCTAATTTTGACCCCACTACTCAATTTATTTTTAGAGAATGGTTTTCAAATATTGAATATACATGGAAATTTATCTTATTTTTTGGTGTTGCTGCATCGATTGCTTTTCTTTGTATATTTTCGGCTTACATTGTTGCTTCACCATCAGTTGTTTCATTGTTTGAATATTCTTTAATTATAATGTCTATGATTCCTGGCTATTTTTTATTTAACGAAATACCATCAGCCAGAACCTTTATCGGAGTTGCCTGTATAATAGCAGCTGGAATTTATATTTACCTTAGAGAAAGAGTTAGAGATCAATATATTGCAACAGAAACTCCAGTAAGAAGATGAACAAAAACTATATACCAACAATTAATATATCATCGCTAATTAAAAATAATTTTGAAACTCAAAATGCTTTTAAAACAATTAAAGAAATTGAAAAAGCTTGTAACAATGTTGGTTTCTTTCAAATTATCGGTCATGGAATTAATCTAAAAGAAATTAAAAAAACATGTGAGGTTGGCAACAAATTTTTTAATTTACCAGACAGTAAGAAAAGAAAATTATCACCTAAAAAATGGAATAAAAAAAATAAAAATCTTTATAGAGGATATTTTCCTAATGATGTTAATGGAAAAGAAGGTTTAGATATAGGTGATTTGAAGGTCACAAAAAAATATTCAGCAAATTTAAATAATCAATACATAGAATTTCTTAATCTAGGTCTGTGTTTTAATAAAAACTCAATTAATATTTTAAATAAATATTTTGATAACATTTATAGATTGAGTGAAACTTTATTTAAAAGTGTAATAAAACTTAATAAAAAAAACCCCAATATTTCTAGTTCAGCCTTTTCAAGATTAAAAACATTAAGTACATTAAGATTTAATTATTATCCCAATCAAACAAAACCAATAGAAATATCTAAACAAGACGGGGTTGCTCTTGGATGTGAAACACATGTTGATAGTGGTATATTCACAGTCCTCTATCAAGATAGAAAAGGTGGATTGCAGGTACAAAATAGAAAAAATAAAAAATGGTATGATGTGCCGTTTAACAAAAAAGCTTTAGTAGTAAACACTGGTAGAGCTTTGGAGTTTCTAAGCAAAGGAAAATTTAAAGCAACTAATCACAGAGTTTTGTGGAATAAAAGCAAGAGACTCTCTGTTCCTTTTTTCTTTGAACCGTCCTATGATTTCAAAATGAACCAATCATTTTTAAATGGAAGCAAATTCAAAAATAATGGTCCAATTTATGAGAAATTTCTTAACAAATCCTTAAAGAAATTTATTGAATATCAACGTTAGTAATAATAAGGTTTAAATATAAAGCGATACATAACTCGTCGTTAAATTCAAAAATTTACGAAAGTGGGATCGGTCGTCTTTAAATTAATTTTTAAAGGAGGCTTTATGAACTTTGGATATTTTTGTAACACTACTAATTGGGATAAAAAACCTTATACCCAACTTTTAGATGAAGCTAGAGAGATTACTGAATATTGTGATCAAAACAACTGGAATTCTATTTGGTATACCGAACATCATTTTAATCATGAAGGAATGGAGTCGTGCACCAATCCACTAATGATGTGCACTGATGCTGCTGCAAGAACTAAAAACATTCGTTTAGGACAAGCTTGTAACGTAATTACATTTCATAATCCTATAAGACTTGCAGAAGATATTGCTACCCTTGACCAAATGTCAAAAGGAAGAGTTGAAGTAGGTATTGGAAGAGGAGTTTATGGAAGAGAAGCAATCAACATGAATAAAGAAGCTGACTTAAAAGACCAAGCAAAAAATTTTAGACTATTTTCAGAAACATTAGACATAATGAAAAAAGCATGGTCTAAAGACTTCTTTTCTCATCAAGGAGAATTTTATACCTATCCATCTCCTAATTTTATTTGGCAACACGATATGAGTCCTCCAAAAGAAAATGTTGTCGATTTAAAAACAAATGAATTAAAACAAATATCTGTATTACCAAAACCTTATCAAAAACCTTTCCCGCCAATATCACAAGTAGTTGATGGAGAAAGATCAATTCAGTGGGCAGCAGAAAATGGGCTTAATACAATTATGTGGATACCAACTGTAAAAGCTTTGAGAAAAAGATTTGAAATTTATAAAGATGCAAAATCTAAAGCTGAAAATAGAGATGTACCACTGGGGGAAGGTATTAGTTTAGTTAGAGATATGTTTGTTGCAGAAACTATGGAAGAGGCGGAAAAAATGGCTGGAGAACATATTGTTAATTATATGAGATGGGTTTGTCATTGGAGAGGATTGGGAAATCATATGGATCCAGATGAAAAATTACCAGAGACAAAAAATAAACTAGATTTATTAAATTATGAATTTCTTCATAAAAGAAATCTATTGTTTGGAACACCTGAGTTTGTAATTGAAAAAATAAAAGAACTTCAACTAGAATTAAATCTTCAAAATTTACAAGTCTGGTCTAATTTTCCAGGTATTAAACACGAAGATTGTATGAGAAGTATCAAATTATTTACAGAAGAAGTAATTCCAAATATAAAACCGATAGACACAAACATTCAAAGAGCTAGTTAATAAATGGATTTAAAACTTAGAAAATTTGCAAAATTTGTTGATAAAACTTTTATTGAAGGTGGAAAAAAAACTAAAGAACCTGTTCTGTTAGTTTCGGTTGCAGCTGTTATAGAAAATCCTTGGGCAGGAAAAGGTTTTGTAGAAGATTTAAAACCAGAAATATTAGATCTTGCGCCTCAATTAGGAGATCTTTTGGTTCCAGAGTTAACAAAAGAAATTGGATCGGGTGAAAAAATTTTAGCTTATGGAAAAGCTGCTATGGTTGGATTAAATGGTGAGATAGAACACGCGTCTGCATTTATTCATACTTTAAGATTTGGAAATAAATTTAGAGATGCAGTTGGTGGTACTTCCTATTTAAGTTTTACAAATACGAGAGGTCCTGCGGGTGCAAAAATTTCAATTCCAATGATGCACAAAACTGATGCTGGATTAAGACCTTTTTATCTTACGCATGAATTTACAATTCATGATGCACCAAATGAGGATGAAATAGTTGTTGCAATTGGAGGTGCTCCAACAGGACGAGCTCATGCAAGAACGGGTGATAGATATCAAGACATGAAAGAGATGGGCATCGATAAATAATTGATGTCTTATAATTTTGATACAGATCAAAATCATTATTATTTTAATAACAAGAATTCTTTACCAATAATTTTTATTCATGGGGTTGGTTTAAATCAGCAAATGTGGAAACCACAAATTGAATTTTTTAAAGACAATTCATTTATAACTTACGATCTGTTAGGACATGGAAAAACACCCTTTAAAGAGCCAAATTTATCAATGGAAAATTTTACTGATCAATTATCAAATTTAGTAAACAACCTAAAGATAGAGAAATTTAATTTAATTGGCTTTTCTATTGGATCTTTGATTGCGATTGAATTTGCCTCAAAATATGAAAATTATTTAAATTCTTTAACTCTAATATCCACTACATATCAAAGGACAGCTGAAGAAAGACAAAATGTAATTGATAGAGTAAATTTAGCAAAAAAAAATATGCCAATATCTCAAATGGCAATGAAGAGATGGTTTTCAGATAAGTACCTTGAGCAAAACCCTGAATTATACGATGAGTTTATGAAAATTCTTAATAAGAAAGGAATTGATCAAGAAAATTTTATAAAAGCTTATGAAGTATTTGCAAACTATGAGGACAATCTTGAAAATATAAAAAATATTAAAACAAATACCTTAATTATAACAGGATCAGATGATCCAGGATCTACGCCTAATATGTCAAAAAATTTAAATAAAGATATACAAAATTCAACATATGTTGAAATTAAACATGGAAAACATTTATGCACTATTGAATATGCAGAAGAAGTAAATAATGCAATAATGAAACATATAAATAATGCCTGAGTTAAAAAAATATCAAATGTTTATAGATGGTCAGTGGGTAGACTCTGATACAAAAAAAACTTTTGAAACCTTAAATCCAGAAAACAATAAGCCTTGGGCTGTAGTTCCTGAAGCTAGCGCAAATGATGTTGATAAAGCTGTAAAAGCTGCACAAAAAGCTTTTGAAGGTGAATGGCCAAAAATGCTTGCAAGAGATAGAGCAAAATATTTAAGAGCCATTGGAAATAAGCTCAGAGAAAATTCTGAATTATTAGGAAAGATTGAAACAATTGATACAGGAAAACTGTATAGAGAAACTTATCAACAAGCAAAATATATTGCAGAATATTATGATTACTATGCAGGTTTAGCTGACAAAGTTGAAGGAACAGTTCTTCCAATAGATAAACCAAATATTCAAGCAATCACAACAAGAATTCCAATAGGTGTTATTGCAGCAATCATTCCATGGAATTCTCAAATGTTTTTAACCGCAACAAAAGTTGCTCCTGCTTTAGCTATGGGTAATACAGTTGTAATTAAATGTTCTGAATTAGCTCCTGCAACTATGTTTGAATTTGCAAAACTTGTGGAGGAAGCTGGAATACCAAAAGGAGTGGTTAATGTAGTTTCTGGTTTTGGAGATCCTTGTGGTAAAGCTTTGACTACTCACAACCTAGTTGAGAAAGTAGCTTTTACAGGAGGTCCTGAAACCGCAAGGCATATTATTAGAAACTCCGCAGAAAATTTATCTGAAGTAAGTTTAGAATTAGGTGGAAAAAGTCCTGTAGCTGTTTTTGATGATGCCAAACAAGAAAATGCAATTAATGGAATAACTGCTGGAATATTTGGAGCAAGTGGTCAAAGTTGTATAGCAGGTTCAAGGTTGTACTTACAAAAAGGAATTTATAACGAATTTTTAGATAAGTTAACATCAAGAGCAGAAAAAATTAAAATAGGTGCTCCTATGGACTCTGGTACTGAAATGGGTCCACTGAGTAACTTCAAACAATTAGAAGTAATAGAAAAAAATATTAAATTAACTGTTGAACAAGGTGGAAAAATTAAATGTGGTGGTAAAAGACATCCTTTTTCAAATGAAGGTTATTATTTCCCTCCAACAATTATTGAATGTGAAAATCATAATCTGCCAGCTGCTGAGAATGAACTTTTTGGCCCTGTGTTATCAGTAATGAAATTTGATACTGAAAAAGAGGTAATAGAATTAATGAATGATAATCAATATGGTCTTTCTTCAGGTGTTTATACTAGTGATCTTGCAAGAGGAATGAGGGTATCTAATGCTATCCGGGCAGGAATAACATTTGTAAATACTTATAGATTAATTTCTCCTTCAGCTCCATTTGGAGGTATCAAGGATAGTGGATATGGAAAAGAAGCAGGAATTGACTCAATTAAAGACTATACAAGAGTAAAAACAACATGGTTCTACACATCTGACGAACCTTCTCTAGACCCTTTCTCAATCAGATAATTCGTATCAATTAACACATCTTAAATAGGATAATTTTGTCATTGAATATTGACTGTATTCATACTTAAATTAGCTTTTATAAATTGTTAACAATAAAGAGGAAGATAATGAGAAAACTATTTATCGCTGTATTTATGTTTGTATCAAGTTTTAGTTCAAATGTAATGGCAGACGGACATTCGATTAAAATGGGGATCATCTTAGGATTCACTGGTCCTATTGAATCTCTAACTCCAGCTATGGCTGCATCTGCAGAGCTTGCATTTAAAGAAGCTTCTGACTCAGGTTCACTATTAGGTGGAAAAAAAATTGAGCCAGTAAGAGCAGACTCAACTTGTGTTGACTCAGCAGCGGCAACAGCTGCAGCTGAAGGTTTAATTTCAGGTGGTGTAGCTGCAATTATGGGAGCAGACTGTTCAGGTGTAACTGGTGCTATCGCAACTAACGTTGCTGTACCAAATGGTGTAGTAATGATTTCACCTTCAGCTACTTCTCCAGGATTAACAACTCTAGATGACAATGGATATTTCTTTAGAACTGCTCCATCAGATGCTAGAGGTGGCCAAATCTTAGCTGACATAACTAAAGATAGAAAAGTAAAAAGTGTTGCAATCACTTATACTAACAATGACTATGGTAAAGGTTTAGCTGATGTTTATAAAGCAGCAGTTGAAGCTCATGGTATTAAAGTTACAACTGTAACTGCTCACGAAGATGGAAAAGCAGATTACTCATCTGAAGTAGCAACTCTTGCTTCTGCTGGTGGTGATGCTGTAGCAGTTATCGGTTATCTTGACCAAGGAGGAAAAGGAATTATTCAAGCTTCTTTAGACTCTGGTGCCTTTGATAGATTTATTTTATCAGATGGTATGATTGGTCAATCTTTAGTTGATGCATTCGGAAAAGATTTAAGCAAATCATTTGGATCATTACCAGGTTCTACTGGTAAAGGTGCAGGTATATTTGCTGAAGTTGCAAAAGCTGGAGGTGTAGAAGCTTCTGGTCCTTACACAGGTGAATCTTACGATGCAGCTGCTTTAATCGTTCTTGCAATGCAAGCAGGTAATTCTGCTGACAGAGCATCTATTGCGAAAAATGTAATGGATGTTGCTAACGCTCCTGGTACTAAAATTTATCCAGGTGAACTTAAGAAAGGTTTAGATTTATTAGCAAAAGGTAAAAAGATAAATTACGAAGGTGCTACTGGAGTAACTTTTACTAGTGTTGGTGAAGCTGAAGGTTCTTTCTTAGAACAAGAAGTTAAGGGCGGAAAATTCAAAACTAAAAAACAAAGATAATTTTATCTTAATTCAAAAAACCCCAGTAATTTAATTACTGGGGTTTTTTTTTAAATCAGCTCTTATAGTAGAAAGAGCTATTATAATTAGAAAAATCAAACATATTAAATTCATAGTTTTCCAGCTAGTTAAGCTTAGAAACACCCCAGCAGACAAACTCGCTGCTGCTTGAATAGTGTAAACGATAAAATCATTATACCCTTGAGCTCTAAATTTTTCCTCTTCTCTGTAACACAAAACAAGTAAGCTCGTTCCTGAAATAAACAAAAAATTCCATCCTAGACCTAGAAAAATAAGAGCAATCAAATAATTAATAAAGTTTTGTTCAAATAAACTGGTAATAATTGTGACTAAAAACAATAAAACTCCCATATGCATAATTTTACTATGACCAAACCTTTTAATTAAATTTCCAGTAACTAGTGAAGGTAAAAACATAGCTGCTATATGGAGCTGAATAACAAATCCAGTCTTCGACAAACTTATTTTCTCCATCAAGTGCATACTTATAGGTGTGGCTGTCATTAAAAAAGTCATTACAGCATAGGCAAAAGCTGAAGCCACAAGTGCCTGTAGAAATCTTGGTTGTGACATAAGTTCTAAAAAACTTCTTCCAGTTTTATATTGATTGTTTGATATCTTTTTAGTTTCTTGAAAAAAAAATAAAAATATTATTGATGAAATAGATAATGCTGCAAGAGCAAGATAAGAACCTGCATACATATGATCTGAAATAAATCCTTTCGAAATGTTTGCAATATTTGGGCCAATAAACGCCGAACCTATTCCTGCTAATAAAATGATAGAAATTGCTTTTGGCGCATAATCCTTATCTACAATCTCGACTGCTGCAAAACGATATTGATGACTGAAAGCTATTCCTCCGCCAATTAAAAAACATCCTAAATTATACAAGACAAAGCTTTCTATTATTATTGAGTACGCAGTTAAAAGAGATGCAAAACATGTACCTATTGATGCATAAATAAATCCTAATTTTCGTCCAATTAAACTCATTAGCTTTGCAGCAAAATAAGCGAATAACGCAATTCCAACAACTGATAAAGCCATTGGAAGAGTTGCTAAAGATTTTATTGGACTAAATTTCGAACCAATTATACCACTTAAAAAAACGGTAACCGGTGCAGCTGTAAAAGCAAAAATCTGGCTTAAAATAAGTAACGAAAGATTTTTATTCATTAAAAGAATAAATACTTGTCAGCCATATACAAAGCCCAAGCAGCAGCAGCACCTAATATAATATATTTCATTATGTTTACTTTATTTCTATTTTTTCTGGAAGTATACCTTTAGGTCGATACCTCATTATAAACAACAGTCCTAATCCCATTAGTAAAAATCTGAAATAAGGAACACTTTCAATTAAATGAGCTTTAATTGTATTTGTTTCAGGAATACCTGATGTAAAGAAATTAATTAAAAACATTGATATTGGTGCAGCTTCAATCCATAAAAACCATACAACGAAACCACCTAAAATTGCACCAAAGTTGTTTCCACTTCCTCCTACAATTACCATTACCCAAATTAAGAAAGTATATCTCATAGGTCTATAGCTTCCTGGAGTAAATAGGCCGTCTTGTGTAACCAACATTGCGCCCGCAATTCCAACAATGGCTGAGCCTAAAATAAAAATTAACAAGTGTTGTTTAACAACATTTTTACCCATTGCATTTGCTGCTTCCTCATTATCCCTTATTGCTCTCATCATTCTTCCCCAAGGAGAATAAAGAGCTTTTTGAGTTAGAATTAAAAGAATAATTACTACTACTAAGAATAATCCTGAGTAACATAGTTTTACAAATACTGATGAGCCTTCAATTACAAGTTGGTTTAAAGCAGCTTGTCGATCAGCCAAATTATCAATTACACTTAATTTTCCTGAATTAAACTTTTCAACTAAGCTTATAAACCAATCTGTCGTTTGAAGATCTACCTCATACGGTGCCGGTCTTTTTAATCCAATAACGTTTTTCACACCTCTTGTGAGCCAGTCCTCGTGTTTAATAATTGCAATAACGATTTCTGAAATAAGAAGTGTTGCAATAGCTAAATAATCAGCTCTAAGACCAAGAGCAACTTTTCCCACTATAAATGCTAACCCACCTGCAAAAAGAGCTCCAACTATCCATGAAAAAATTATTGGTAAGCCAAATCCTCCAAGAAAACCTGTTGTTGCAGGATTTACAGCTTCAATTTTTTCAATACCTGGCTCTGCGGTTACTCTAATAATTATAATCCCTGTTATAATGAGAGCTGCAATACTATAGGTTCTTAATTTTGATTTTTCAAAATTTTTCAAAATAAATCTAATAACTAGAACCATTACAATGATAAGCCATAAACACATTAAAATATCAAAACCTCCTGCTCTCCAAGCTTCTTGAACAGGGTCTACTGATATCAATACAGCAGCTAAACCACCTAAAGCTGTATACCCCATAATTCCAAAATTAATTAAACCTGCGTATCCCCACTGAATATTTGCACCCATCGTCATTACCGCGGAAATCAAACACAGATTAAATATTGATAAAGCTATATTCCATGATTGAAATATCCCAACCATAAGAATAAGTACCATCATGATACTATAAGCTGCTATTACATTTAGATTTTTTCTCACAATACTTTCCCCTTAAATATTCCTGAAGGTCTGTAAATTAAAACTATTACCAGGATTGAGAACGAGACTGCAAACTTGTAATCTGTAGACAGAAGTTGAACTAAACTATTTGGTTCCATACTTTCAGGTAAAATATACATAAAGAATTTTTTATAAGCATAAGTTAATAAAATTTCAGAAAAAGCTATTACGTACCCTCCTAAAAAAGCTCCAAAAGGATTTCCAATTCCACCGACTATTGCAGCAGCAAAGATGGGAAGCATATTGTTAAAATAAGTAAATGGTTTGAAACTTTTGTCTAAACCATACAATACACCACCTATAGTAGCTAAAATTCCTGCAATTATCCAAGTCACTAAAACTATTTTTTTTGGATCAATACCTGATAGTAATGCAAGATCTTCATTATCCGAATAAGCTTTCATACTCTTTCCAGTTTTTGTTCTATTTAAAAACCAAAATAATAAAGAAACTAAAACTATAGTTACAAAAATAGTTATTACTTGAGTTGACTTTAATGCAAGACCTTCATTTAAACCTGTCATCTCTTTAAATTCACGGGCTTTAATAATAAATTTTTCTCCATCAAAAAATCTTCTGTCACTAGGTCCAATAATAATTCTTACCACTGCTTGTGTTACAAACATTACTCCAATACTTACCATTGCAAACTGAACTGGAGGACTTTTCTGATGTCTGTAATATTTGAAGACAAATTTATCTATTAAAAGCATATATAGAATCATCAAAATAATTCCAAATGGGATAGCTAGTAAAGCAGTAGGTAAAACACCTAAAGAAACACCTAAAGATTGGAAATACCATGTAAATAAAATCGTTGCCATGGTTCCAAAAGACATCATGTCTCCAGTTGCAAAATTCGCAAATCGTAAAATTCCATAAATAAGTGTTACAAATATTGCACCCAACGCTAACTGAGAACCGTAAGTTAATGCAGGAATGAAAATATAATTTAATAAAAGAATTATTGCATTTACAAAATCCATATTACCCTCCCAAAAAAGAGCTTCTTACTCTTGGATCGTCTAATAATTCTTTTCCAGTTCCTGAATAACGATTTTCTCCAGTAACTAGTACATAGCCTCTATCTGAAATGCTTAAGGCTTGTTTTGCATTTTGTTCTACCATTAAGATAGCAACGTTTGTTCTTTTTACTTTTACAATATGATCAAATAATTCGTCCATCACAATTGGCGATACACCGGCAGTTGGCTCATCTAACATTAAAACAGTAGGCTTAATCATTAAAGCTCGACCAAGAGCAACTTGTTGTCTTTGTCCTCCTGAAAGTTCTCCAACCATTTGATTTCTTTTCTCTCTTAAAATCGGAAACAATTCATAGATTTCTTCAATAATGTTTTGAATTTCATCCTTCATAAGAAATGCACCCATTTCTAAATTTTCCTCAACAGTCATGCCTGCAAAAACATTTTTTGTTTGAGGTACGAAAGAAATACCTTCTTTAACTCTGTCTTGTGGTGATAATTTTGAAATATCTTTGCCATCAATCATAACTGATCCAGATTTTAAATTTAATAAACCCAACATTGCTTTCATTGCAGTTGATTTACCAGCGCCATTAGGACCTAAAATAGAAACTATTTCTCCTTTATTAACGTTTACAGAACAAGAACTAATAATGTCTGGACCATTTCCATAACCACCTGTCATTTCTATTCCTTCAAAATAAGCCATTTAAAATATTCCTATTAAATTTGGTAAATATCTTCCTGGTAATAAAGTAAAAATACCCGCAACTATTAATCCAATAAAGTTTCCGGCCATAAATATTTTATGTAAAAAAATTTTTTTCATTCTAATAAAGTAAATTGCAAGTAACAAAGAGATCAAGGTCCAGGCGCTTAAAATATGTATCCAACTATAATTTCCATCATTAAGTTCTTTGATCCAATAAGAAGAAATTGCAACATAAAACATAAGCAATACCCAAATCCAACCTATAACTTTATGCTTATTATCCCCTTTTTTTGCAATTAGGTTCCTCGTTCCAAAACCAACTGCAAATAAAGCACAAATAATATGAGAAACGATTGTCATAATTAATTTTCCTTTAGTTTCGATCCTCTTCCTAAGTAACTTTCAATTACTTTCTCATCTTTTTTTGCTTCTTCAACACTTCCCTCAAACAAAACTGATCCTTCAGCCATTACAATCACTGGGTCACATAATCTTCCAATAAAATCCATATCATGTTCGATCATACAAAAAGTATAACCTTTTTCTTTATTAAGTTTTTCTATTGCGGTTCCAAGATCTTTAAGCAAAGTTCTATTAACACCAGCCCCCACCTCATCTAATAATACTAATTTAGCATCCACCATCATTGTTCTTCCAAGTTCTAATAATTTTTTTTGACCGCCTGAAAGATTTCCTGCGAGTTCATTAGAAAGATGTCCGAGGTTTAAAAATTCAACGACTTCTTTTGCTTTTTCTTTAACTTTGGCTTCTTCCTCTGCGACCAAACCTGGTTTAAATAATGCTGTCATTAATTTTTCACCAGATTGATTTCCTGGAACCATCATTAGGTTTTCTAGGACAGATAAATTTGAAAACTCATGTGCAATTTGAAAAGTTCTTAATAATCCTTTAGAAAATAATTCATAGGAAGGAACATCGGTAATATTTTCATCGTCAAAAGTTACGCTTCCTCCTGAAGATTTTAAGTTTCCTGCAATTAAATTAAATAAAGTTGTTTTACCAGATCCATTAGGTCCGATGATACCTGTGATTGTTCCTCTTTTAACTTTAATTGAACAATCTGAAACAGCAGCTAATCCTCCAAAATATTTACTTAAATTATTAATCTCTAAAATATTTTCAGACATTTGATTTATTTGTTTAGTCTTTTGTGAATACTATTTAAAGTTTTTTCTAGAGATTTATAAAATCCAGCTTTGGTTAATTCTTTAACGCCCTGTTCATTTAGTCCTTTAGGCGTTTGAGATTCTTTAACTAAATTTTTTAAATTTTCTTTTGAATTTACGACTGCATCTTGAGATAAAGCCAAAAATAAAGATGTTATGTATTTTTGAGCATTATTTCTTTTTACCCCTCTTTTCACCAACCAATCAGTCATAACTCTTAACACCTCATAAAATGGTGCCATCATTCCAGATGTTGACCAAAAATTTATTGAAGATTTTTCATTTTTAATTTCTACAGTTGTTCCCAAATTATTAAAAAATGCTTTTACTTTTGGATTGGGAGGACAAATAGGTACAGGACCTTTTTTTAATGAAATTGGAGGCAAAGGTATTGCTCGTACAATTTTTGCTTTTACTTTAATGGCTTTCTTTAATTGAGACAAAGTTATAGTAGAAATGAAACTCACAACAGTTTGATTGGATTTAAACTTTAAATCTTTAATAATTTTTTCACCAACGGTCGGTGTCACAGATAAAAATACCCAATTACACTGATCTACAATTTGCTGATTGTTTTTGGCTATTACAATTTTTTTAAACTTTCTTTTTAAACCCTGTGCTATTTTTTTATTTCTTGGAGAGATTATAATTTTTTTATAAGAAATTTTTGATTTACATATTCCAGTAATAACTGAAGATGCAATTTTACCTGTACCAATAAAACCTAAATTCATAATTTTGGATACTTTATATTGATTATATTGAATTAATTAACAAAAAAAGATCCTCTTATTCGTAACAATTCTCTGCTTAATTCCTTATTTTCTTTAAATGGCTTTCTACCATGAAGCCAAAAGTAATTATTTGCAATTATAGAACAACCTACGGGTAGTTTTGTTATTACTTTATTTTTACTTTCCTCCAACGCATCCGATAACCTTTGCAGAAAATTTCCTTGATCCATATTTTTTGGTTCTGGAAATTGATCAATATAAGAAATTTGTGGTCTACCTTTTTCATCTGATGAAAATACTGGATGTTCAACTTTGTAATCTATATTTTTACTTTTTGGAGATCCCCAAATAAAATTTTGTTTACCAACTGGATCATTTGATAATTCATGACAATGCTCCCAATCATCTAAATGAAGCATGGCCGTTTCTCCACCTTCAACATTTTTTTCTTCTAACTTAGTCATTACCAACCAATCAGTTACCTCTTTTACATAAGTACCATCAGTATGAAGATCCATATTTCTGTATGCTTTTCTTAAGTACGAGTCGCTTGCATCTTCATGTTTTACATGAAACCTAGCATAATATTTCCCTGCCATAGAGTCGTGATTAGGAATACCAATTAAGTATGCAACAGCTGTAGACAATTTGACTAAAAATTTATCATTTATTTTTGAAGAAATATTACTTGGACCGATAATAAAACAACCTGTAGATCTATCTCTTATTATGGAATTCATTAACTTACTTAGTTTATTTTCTGTTAAATCATCTAAACTCTTAGCAATAGTAAATCTTGTAAACGGTTTTAGTTCTAACGCGGTTAAATCAAATTTATTAAAAGGGAAAATTAATTTTTCGATTATTTCATCATTTAATCTAATATTTAAAATTCTTTTTGATTTTTCGTGCTCCTGTACATCTATGCCAGATATTTTTTCCATAAGAAATTTTAGGTTAACTTAAATAATAAATCAATTTTAATTAAAATAACTTGCTAATAAAGCCATGCAGACTGCAGAAAAAATTGTTGGATATACATAATTTCTTTTTGAAACAAAAAATACTGCTAGAGACAAGATAACAACAATAAGTCTTAATAAATATCCTGCTTCATTTAAAACTCCAACAGGGAAAATGATTGTTCTTGCTATCAAAGCAGCTAAAGTTGCATAGGCTAAACAATTAAACCATTTAAAAATTTTTGAAGTTTCTTTTATTCCTTGAGAACTTACAGCTCCAAGAAACCTTGATAAAAAAGTTGCAAGCGAAGTTACTAAAATTGCGTAAACTACACTAACTGACATTTATTTCTCCAATTAAATAAGCTGCTGTTCCACCTACTACACCACCTAATAAAATCGACCACTCTGGTGAAAAAAAATAAAAAATTGGTCCTAATATAGCCCCTAACAAAACTGAAAGTGTAATTTGAATTGTTTTAGACGCTCCAACCATCATGCATAAAAAATAAATAGGATTTAAAATTGCTAAACCCATCATTATTTCTTTATTGAGAAATTCTGAAAAATAAAAACCGAGAAAAGTACCGAGGACAGCAACACTCCAAGTGGCGCTTCCTATTCCTATCCAATAATCAATTCTTTGCTCTTTAGGGATTGATTTGTAATTACTTTTCATAATCAACCAAGCGGATACAGCTATAAAATGACATGAGAAATAATATTTCCATTTTGGTTGGTTTTTATGCATCATTAATGGAAATAGAGAGACAGCCATTGGATATAGACGAGCATTTACAAACCAAACAGCTAAAAAAATATTTAATAGTGATGCTCCAACTAATAAAGACTCTGCCATAACTAAAGATCCTGGCAGAGCATAAGTCAACATTGTTGAAAAAATACTTTCCTGAATATTAAATCCTAAATTTTTAAGAAGTGCTCCAATAGCAATAAAACAACAGCCTAAAGCAATTGCAGGGCTGTCATGTGCTAAAATTGATTTATATCCTTTAAAGAAAATTTTTTTATTAATCATTAACCACCAAGGAATAGTCTACCGACATCTGGATTTTGTAATAACTCATCTCCTTTGCCGGCGATTGCAGTTTGTCCTGATACCAAAACGTATCCTATGTCTGCAAATTCTAAACCTTTTTTGGCATTCTGCTCAACTAAAATTATGGTTTTCTTTTCATTCTGTTGAAGATCTCTTAAAATTTCAAACACCATATCAATGTATCTTGGTTCTAAACCTATTGATGGTTCATCTACCAATAATACTGATGGTTTCATAACTAAAGCTCTAGATATTTCTAATAATCTTCTTTCACCACCAGATAATACTTTGGCAGGTTGGTTTCTTCTGTTTCTTAATCTCTCATATTTTTCTAAAATTCTTTCTGCTTCTTGAAATGATTCTTCTGTTTTATCTTTAATATATCCACCCATTAATAGGTTTTCTTCGACCGTCATGTCTGGAAAAACTGAATTATCTTGTAAAATATATGCGATACCAACTGACTTTAGTTTTTCAGCAGGTGTTAGATTGGTAATTTCTTTTCCATCTATTTCTATTTGACCTGAAAAAATATTTGTAAAACCATAAATTGAGTGAAGTATTGTAGATTTACCTGCTCCATTTGGGCCAATTAAACATAGTGATTGTGCTTTATTTACAAATAAATCAAAGTTATGCAAAATTTCCATTTTTCCATATCCAGCACTTAAGTTTTTAATTGTTAAATGAATTTCATTTGGAGACAGTTTTTTTAAATCTTCTGGCGTTGGAGCTTTACCTAAAACTTCATATTGATTAGACATTATTGAGCTCCTAAATAAGCATCGATAACACGCTTATCATTTTTAATTTCATCTGGCGAACCATTAGCTAACATTTTACCATGCGCTAAACAAAAAATATTCTCTGCTAATTGCATTATCACTCTCATGTTATGCTCTATAACTAGAAGAGTAATTCCAAAATCTTGATTTACTTTTATTAATCTATCTATAATTCCATTAATCAAAGTAGGATTAATCCCTGCAGTTGGTTCATCTAATAAAAGCATTTCTGGCTCATTCATTAATGCCATAGCAAGCTCAAGAAGCTTTTGCTGTCCAAAAGATAAGTCTCCTGCTCTAAGTTTTCTCTTTTGATATAATCCAACAAAATTCAATAAATTTTCTGCTTTTTCAGTTAATTCCTGTGGGATTTTTGAAAATAATTTTAATACACTTTCATCGCTACCTTTATGACTGATAAGCATGTTGTCTATACAATTTAATTTTCCATAAATTCTCGTTTGTTGAAAAGTTCTTAATAAACCTAATTTTGCAATAACCGGAACTGGCAATTCAGAAACTTCTTTTCCATTAAACTTAATTGAGCCTTGGTCAATTGGATAAGTTCCAACAATAGAATTAAACAATGTTGTTTTTCCAGATCCATTCGGACCTATTAACCCAACTATTTTTCCTTTTTCAACCGACATAGAAATATCAACGTTAGCCTTTACTCCTCCAAAAGATTTACTAACATTATTTACTTCAAGAATACTCATTTTATTTCTACTTGTGCCTTTCGGTCTGCTTCATCAACTACTTCTCCAAATCTTTCTGGATATTTTTCTCTTAACCAACCCATCAATCCTTCTGGGAAATAAATAACAATTACTACAATCAAAACTCCTAAGGCTACATACTGCCAACCTAAGAAGAATGTCCAAAAACCTTCTTTAAATACATGGAATATAGTTGCGCCAATAACAGGTCCCCATAAAGTTCCTTTACCACCTAGTATTGCCATTAGAACCATAAACACTCCCATTTCTCTTCCATCAAATGCAACATCAGTTGAGTCTATGTATCCAACTAAACCACCCATAATACCTCCTGCTAAACCACAGAAGAAAGCAGATATCATCCAACCAATAATTTTATATTTCATTGTTTCTATTCCCATTGCTTCCGCTTTATCCTCGTTATCTCTGATTGCATTTAAAATTAATTTAAATCTAGTAGAATAGATTGCTTTGACAGCAACGAATGTAAGAATCAAAACTAAGAAACTTAAAAAATAGAAAAATTCTCCTCTGGCCTCTAAGCCTCCTACGTTGGGAAAAGGTGGAGTAGTAAAACCTTGACCTGCTCCAATAATTTCAATTCCTCCAGAAATTTCTCCCGCAGCTACACCCAATCCTAGAGTACAAATAGCAAAATAGTGACCTCTTAATCCTAAAATCGCATATCCAATTAAGCCAGCAACAATTGTTGGTACCACAGCTGCAACGACAAGTCCCATAGCCATACCTTGAAAAAATTGAGCTGGGGTATGAACGAAAGTTTTTTCACCACCACTTTCTGTCCATTCAGCTAATGGAAAAAACATACCAACTTGAACTGAGGCACACAAATACATACCCAATCCATAAAACAAAATATTACCAAAAGTATTGTAACCCATCTCACCACCTTGAATATTCCAAGTAGTTGCTAGAACTATTAATATACAAAGAATTGACAATTGAACTTTAAATGCAGGAAATACAAAAGGAGCAGCTAAACCAAAAATTAATATGCCTATATATAAAATTAAATTATTTTTGTTCATATAAATTGTTAATTTTATCCCTGAAATTTTGATCTACTGTAAAGTAATGACCATCCTCATCGTGAACACTTGATCCTGATGAATGATATTCATCTAAATGTTTTTTAAACTTATCTATATCAACTTCAATTGATTTACCTTGATTATCATTAATTTTAACCTTTCTCATTTTAAGTACTCTCTTTTTCTAGAAAGTTTAAACCTTCTATAAACAAGGATTAAAACTAATAATAAAAATACTGAACCAATTCTAAATTCTGTACCCAATATATAATCTGCAAACTCCTCAAAAACTCCTAATCCCATACCCGACATTGCAACACCAGGTAAATTTCCTAATCCCGCAACAATCACGATCATGAAAGATCTAATTGTGTAAGGTAATCCCATATAAGGATGGATAGTAAATGTTATTGAAATTAATGCTCCTGCAACACCACAAAGAGCAGCATTTATTCCAAATGTTGCAGCATAAACTTTTTCTGTATCAACACCTAAAATTTTTGCAGCTCTTGCGTTTTGAGCTGTAGCTCTAATAGCTCGGCCAAGCTTGGATTTTTTCATGTAAATAACTAAACAAATAGCAAATACAATACTTATAAAAGCTGAAAATATTTTTGAATTAGGCAACACAACATTGTTATCAAACAACATCGTTGTCCCATAACCAGAGTTTGCAAGCACAACATCTGCACCAAATGCAAAATTCATTAATTGCATGAAAAGAATACTTATTCCAAAAGTCGCTAAAATAGAGATAAATAGATCTCTATCTACTACTTTATTAATCACGAGTTTATAAATCGCTATACCAACAAAATACATTATAACTGGTGCAACAATTACTCCCCATGCTGGATGAATACCGTAGAGATACATAAAGTATGCAATGTATCCTCCTAAAATAACAAGATCTCCTTGTGCAATGTTAATAATATTCATCACTCCCCATTGAAGTGCCATTCCATATGCAATCAATGCAAACAAAACACCTAGCAAAATACCATCCAAGCAAGCTTGAAGAGTTATCATCGGGTATTGAAATACAAGAAAATCCATAAAAAGTATTTTTGGTTTATATAAAAAAAAGCCCCCTATGACTAGGGGGCTTTACTATTTTATTTTATCTTTCCGACCACTTAGGAATTGGATGTATCAACTTAGCAGAAGCCCATTTTAAAGGAGCAACAACTTTGTTTTCACATTTTCCTGAAGCATCACACATTACTTGGAAAAGTACCATTGGCTTGTCAACGTTCTGACCACCAGGTGCAAATTTAATATTTCCATAGAATGTTTGCATATTCGTAGCTGCAAGAGCATCTCTTACTTTCTTTTGATCAAAAGAATTTGCTCTTTCAAATGCATCTTTGAATACCAATAAAGCAGCTGAAGATTCAGCAGATTGGTAAGGTGGATCATATCCAAACTCTTTCTCAAAGTCTGCAGCATAAGTCATACCATCTTTAAAGAAATCATCTTTATAAGTTAGCGACTTGTGCCATTGAGAAGCGCAAAGTGCATACTGTGAATTTTTACCATGCTGTTTAGATAGCTTAGCTGCATCACAGTGCGTCATAGCTAGCATTGGAACATCAACTTTCATTTCAGCAATTTGTCTGATCGCAGTTAACGCACCTTTTGTGTGACCTGATACAACAAGTACATCTGGCTTCATTTGTTTTACTTTAACCAAAGTAGCAGCCATATCATTTAGCTCTTTAGGCAATTTATCGTCGATTATGATTTTAGAACCAGTTCTTTCTGCGGCATCTAAAATACCTAATCTAACGTCCTGTGAAAAAGCATCTTGTTCAAACGCTTGAGCAATTCTTACTGGTTTTCCACCATTTAACTCAACCGCTGTTTCGATAGCAACATCAAGATATAGGTTAGCTGGAGCTAATACAGCAAATAGATATTTGTAACCTTTTGTAAACAAAGATCTAGATGCACCATTTGCTTCAACCATTGGAACACCATATTTTTCAGTCACTGGCGCAATCGCTTTAGTTAAACCAGAACTGTAAGGGCCAAGCATAAACTCAACACCATCTTGTGATATTAATCTTTCTGCAAGCTGTGCAGCTCTCTTAGGGTTTGACTCATCATCATAATAAATAATATCAAACTTATAAGTCTTTCCACCAACTTTAACACCACCCATGCTGTTAATTCTATCAACGGCCATGTTGTAACCATTTTGAGTATGAACACCATTAGATGAGTATTTACCAGTTAAGGAAATTGCAGCACCTAAAATAATTTTGTCACCAACTACTTTTGCAAAAGATGCAACAGAAGTTGAAAATAAAATTACTAACGCAGAAACAAAACTTAAAATTATTTTATTTAATCTCATTTTATTTCCTCTTTAATTAATTAATTATGTAGTGATTAAATAAAGAAATATTATTTTATGCAAGTGGCAATAAAGACCAAAAATGATTTAATATTGTTGAGTTATAACAATTATTACAGCAATAATTACTAAAACACTCGCAGAAATTGTATTAATTGTTTTTGGGTTTGCAGTAATCCACTTAATTAATTTCTGCGCAAGCATTGCGTATCCAATCAAAGATAAAAAGTCTAAAACAATGTAAGTTGTAATTAAAATTACAAATTGTGCCAATAAATTTGAATTAAAGTCAATAAATTGGGGAAATATAAAAGGAAAAAACATCCAAGCTTTTGGACTTGTTCCAGCCACTAAGAAACCATCTCTAAAGAAAGATAAGTTACTTTTTTTTACATCTCCTTCACTTGAAATAGTTTTTGGACGTGATTTATAAATATCGTAAGCAAGATATAAAATATAAATTACTCCTATCCATTTAAATATATTTAATATTGTTGAGTTCTCAGAAAAAAAAGATCCTATTACAAATATTACTAATGTTGCTTGAATAAAATTTGCTGTTACATCCCCTAATGCCGACCAAACACATTTTCCCACTCCGTAATTCATTGAATAAGAGATAATCACAACTCTAGGAGTTCCAGGTGTAATGAATAAAAAAATTATTATCTGTAGATAAAGTATGAAATCTAAGGGGAGCATAAAAAAAGATAGTCCTTAAAAACCGGGAGCTAAAGATGGCTAAGAAGGACTATCTGATACATAATATCAGAGGCTAAAAAAAATGCATTAAATTTTTTTTTCAAATATAAAGGATTTATGAAAAAAAAAGGTCACAGACCAGTTACTAGAGTCAAAAACCCAGAGCCCAAAATGGACGATCCCGATTGGATCATTTGGGCAGCCTGGGCAGATAGGATCACTTTTGAGGAAATCGAAAAAAAAACTGGGAAGAAAGAATCTGATGTAATTAAAATTATGCGAAGATCTCTAAAACCATCCTCTTTCAGGTTATGGAGAAAAAGAGTAAATCAAAAAAGTATAAAACATCGAAAAAAATTTGAATATTCTAGAAAAGAAATAGCTAGTAAAATTAAAAAAGGTGACTATTTATAACTTATGAAAAAAATTACGATGTATACAGGTCCACTATGTAATTATTGTGAGGCAGCAAAAAGATTATTGGCTAGAAATAATGCTCCCTATAATGAAATTGATATTTCAAAAGTAGACGGTGCAATAGATGAAATGATTAAAAAAGCTAATGGCAAAAGAACTATTCCACAAATTTTTTTTGACGACCAACATATTGGTGGTTATGATGAGGTTAGAGCTTTAGAAAAAGAAAATAAACTTCAAGATCTTTTAAATAATTAACTCCATTCCTCTAAAGCTAACTGTTTCTTTGCTAATAAACTTAAATCTTCTAACTTAACTCTTCCTTTATAATTTATTTCATAATCTTCAGCAGAAAAATCTGGTGGGCTTTTACCTTCTAGAAATTTTTTTGATTGTTTTATTGTATAATCAAGATTTTTTTTACAATAAGGTGTTGCACCAACGTAAACAACATTAGAATAATTTTTTCCTGCATGTTTGTCTTCAACAGCATGGATGACGTCTGGATGCCACCAAACAGTATCACCTGGTTTCATTTTTGGAATTGAAACCAAACCTTTTAAAAGTAATGAATGATAATCTTTATTTACAGATAATGCTCTACCAAGTTTTGATCCGCACAATTCATTTTCAGGAACATCATCTTGCAATGCTCTTGTTAAAACATATGTCATTGCTTTAGCAATTGGTATTAATTGTAAAGTTCCATCGTTAGGACCTTGTTCTGTTAAAGCTGTCCAACCTTGAAAAGTTCTAAAAACATGTGCAACTGCAGGAGACTCAAACTCTATTGTTTTATCTCTATATTTTGCTTCAAATGGATTATATTTTTCAAAGTTGTCAGTAAATATATCTCTATAAATTTTTTGATAATGACTATCAGTCCATCTTTCAATAGATCCAGCATCGCAATGAGGAGAAAGACCCAAAGTATCATCACCTGGCTCTCTTCTTCTAACTCTATCTGCATAAGATAATTCTTTATTAGGATCAAAAACCTCATATTCTTCATTTTTATAAACCCAAAGATTATTAAGCCATTTTTTTACTTTGGCCATTTGCTCTGAATGTCTAATTTCTATTTGTGCTTTGGACCAATAAAGACCGAATATTTGAGGTTTGCCTGATTTAAGATCACTAAAATATTTATCTAGATCAGCTTTCTTCTTTTGATCTTCGTAATAATTATTTTCGTCAATATATTTCTCTAATTGGAGATTTAAATTTTCAATAAATTTGTCTTCAAAAACATCCCGGATTATTACACATCCCCTTTTTTTTATATCTTCTATTACTCTTGTTTTGTCTTGATCTATTTCATTAATACTAATTTCTGGAATTATGGATTTATTGTTTTTTTTGAAATTTAATATTTCTTGTATTTCAGCTTCTATAAATTTTTCAATTTTAGCAAAATTTTCTCTATAATTTTTTGAGTGATTTCTGAGTTCTTCTTTGACTTTTTTAATATCAATATTTTCGAACATTATATTTAGCTCTTAGGTTTAAAGACTAAACATACTCCATTATTACAAAATCGCTTTCCTGTAGGTTCGGGCCCATCATCAAATATATGACCATGATGACCTCCACATTTTTTACAATGGTATTCAGTTCTTGCATATCCTAAATGGTGATCTGTTTTTGTTTCAAACACATCTGGTAGAGACTCATAAAAGGAGGGCCAACCAGAACCACTCTCATATTTTGTTTTTGAATCAAATAATTTTTCTCCACAATTTGCACAATGAAAACTTCCTTCTCTTTTTTCATGATTAAGTTCACTAGTACCTGGTAGCTCTGTTCCTTCTTCAAATAAGATTAATTTTTGCTCTGCAGTTAAATTTGGATTTATTTTTTTTGTCATGAACTTATATATTTAGCACAAGATTGATGTAACATTGAATGTAATTCAACAAGTTTATTAAAATCCTTGTTGTAACCACCACCCAAAACCCCACAAAATGGTATTCGTCTTGAAAAAAAGTTTTCTACCACAAGTTCATCTCTTAATTGAATTCCCTCATCAGAGATTTTTAATTTTCCTAATCGGTCATTAAAATGAATGTCTACGCCAGCAATGTAAAAAACAAAATCAAAATTTTCTTGATTTAGCTCTTTTAAATAATGTTTGAGAGTCTTTATATAGGCATCATCCTCTAAGTTATCCTCAAGTTCTACATCTAAATTGCTATTTGATTTTTTTGCCGGATAATTGGTTTTTGAATGCATGCTAAACGTGAAAACACTTCTATTATCTTTAAAAATTTCTGAATTACCATTTCCTTGATGAACATCCAAATCAACGATTAAAATTTTATTAGCTAGACCTCTATTAAGTAAATAATGTGACGCAACTGCTACATCATTAAATACACAATAACCTGCACCTCCATCATAACTTGCGTGATGACTCCCACCTGCAGTATTACATGAGATGCCATAATTTATTGCAAGTTTAGATGCTAAAACAGTGCCGCCTGTAGCAACTAACGATCTTTGAACAACACTATCAACAAGTGGAAATCCAATTTTTTTTATTCCCTCTTTACTTAAAGTTTTATTTTTAATGTCTGAAATATAATTTTTGGCATGTGCATAGCTTAATGTTTCAAATGAGCAAGGTGATGGTTTGTGAAATTTTTTTACTATTTTATTTTGGATTAAGTAGTTTGCAAGTTCACCAAATTTATTTATTGGAAATTTGTGATCATCACCAATTTTAGCAAAATAATCCTCGTGATTAACAACAGGTAGTTCCATTTTTACTCTAGAACTCTGATAGGCTTTCCATTTACGCAAGCCTCTAATGCTTCAATCATTTGATTATAAAAAATACTATAATTTTCAGCTGTAACATAACCAATGTGAGGAGTGAGCAATGCATTTGGTAAAAATCTAAGCTTATTATTTTCAGGTAAAGGCTCTTTTTCATATACATCAATTCCTGCACCAGCAATTACATTAGTTGATAAAGCGATAATTAAATCATCCTCATTTACAATAGGTCCACGAGACGTATTTATCAAAAAAGCTGTTTTTTTCATTTTATCTAATTCTTTTAAAGTAATGCAGTCTTTATATCTTTCACCTCCTTGAACATGAATTGAAAGAACATCAGAATTTGTAATTAAATCTTCTTTACTGCAAGGTAGTACGTCTAATTCTTTACACTTATCTAAGTTAAGATTTTCACTCCAAGCCATTACTTGCATACCAAAAGCTTTTCCGATTTTAGCGACTTCACTGCCTACCCTGCCTAATCCAATTAAACCTAAAATTTTTCCCTTTAATTCTACCCCTATAGTTGTTTGCCAATATCCTTGATACATATTATCGAACTCTTCTTTAAAGTTTCTTGCCAAGCCAAGAATTAATGCCCAAGTTAATTCAGGCGTTGGGTTGATATTTATATCTGTTCCACAAACTATAATTTTTCTTTTCTTAGCGGCCTCTAAATCAATAGATCTATTACGTAATCCACTTGTGATTACAAATTTTAAATCATTTAAATTATCAATTAAATTTTTTGTAATTGGAGTTCTTTCTCTCATTATTAACAAAGCTTCAAAATCAGCTAACTGATCAATTGCGTCTGCTTCGTCTAAAAAAGGTTCGCTAAAAATCTTAAATTCATATTTCCCAGACAGTTTTTCTAAATCTACAAATTGTTGAGCAACATTTTGATAATCATCTAATATAGCGACTTTAAGCATTTTTAACTTTCTTATTTGATAACAATATTCCTGTAATAATAAAACAAGCGCCTAAAATATGATAAAACATAAATTTTTCACTAAAAAAAATCATTGCCATTATTGCGCTCAAAATTGGCATTAGGTGTAAAAAAACACCAGATCGATTAGCACCAATCATAGATATTCCTTTTATCCATAAAATAAAAGATGCCAAACCTGGAAACAAAACTACATAAGATAGAATTAAAATAAATGGTAATTCTAAGTTAATTCTAAATCCAATTTGATATTCAATAAAATAAACTGGTATCAAAAATATTAAACCAAATGTAATTACTACTTGAAGTAATGATATTTGAGTTAATTCATATTTTTTTCCTTTTAACAATGTAGAATATAAAGCCCATGAGAACATTGCTATAACCATAGTTATGTCCCCTTTGTTAAAATCTAAATTTTTTAATATCTCTATATTTGCCTTTGTTATAATCATAATTACACCAGCAAAAGAAAATACTACCCCTATAATTTGAAAAATATTTGTCTTTTCAATTTTTAAAATTGAAGAAAATAACATGATCATCACAGGTATCGTTGAAATCATTAAAACTCCACTAATCACCTGAGTAAAATTTAATGAGTAATAAACAATTGAATTAAATATTGTAATACTAGTAACTCCCAAAACAATGAAAAGCTTATAGTTTTTAATTATATAGTTTCTTTTCTCTAATATTTCAGGAATTGTAAAAGGTGCTAAAATCAACCAAGCAAAAAGCCATCGGTAAAAATTTAGTGAAAAAGGTGGAACTTCATAAAAACTTGCAAGTTTACCTACTACAAAATTTCCTGCCCAGAAAGTTACTGTTAAAAATAGATATAAATAAGCTAAAAAATTATTATCTTTAGTCACTTAACTAAATCTAAGCGAACTATAAGGTTTTAAATCTAAATTTGTATTTTCGTTCGCTATCATCCCTGAAACAATCTTTCCAGAAATTGGGCCTAAAGTCCATCCTAAATGATGATGCCCAAAACAATAATAAATATTTTTGTAATTTTTTGATGGTCCCATAACAGGTAAAAAATCTGGTAAAGTTGGTCTAAATCCTAGCCACTCATCCTCATGTTCAGGTAAATCACCAAGCATATATTTTGCATTATTTATTAAATTTCTAACTCTTGATTTAGATAATGGATTATCTAATCCGCCAAATTCTACAGTTCCAACAACTCTTAAACCTTGTTCCATCGGTGTAATTCCAAATCCACGGTTAGAAAATATTACAGGTCTGCTTAATAAATGGTCACAATTTTTGAAATGAACATGGTATCCACGCTCTGTATCTAAAGGTATTTTTTCACCAAGATTATCTGTTAGTTTTTTTGAAAAAGCACCACACGCTATTACTGCTTTATCAAAAACGTAACTTTGAGTTTCAGTTTTAAAAACTGGTTTTTCTTCATCAAAACTAATATCTTTAATATTTACTTTGTTAAATTTTCCTCCTTTTTGCAAAAATAAATCAAATAGTTTTAAAAGAATTCTTTTAGGATTTCTTGCATGTCTTGCATAAGGATAATATACGCCTGCATGGTAAAATGGTTTAATGTGCGGTTCAAGATCGTGTATTTCTGCTTTGGTTACTAATTGTTGTTCAACACCTAATTCATCTCTAACTTTAATTTCTAATTCTCTACTTTTTAAATCTTTATCATTCCAGATATAAAGAATTCCTTTGTTTTCAACCAAACCTTCTAAGTCTATCTCTTCAAATAATTCATCATATGCAGGTAAAGCTAGATCTAAAATTTGGTGCATATTTTTAGCAGTATGCATCATCTTAGTTTTAGTAGTATTCATTATAAATTTTATAAACCACGGAATCATTTTAGGAACATAATTCCATTTTAAAGCGAGTGGACCTGAAGAGCTAAGCAACATTGCAGGCACATCTGCCAGAACGTCAGTTCTATTTAAAGAAAGAGATGCGTATGGTGAAAAGTGACCTGCATTACCGTAAGAGGCGGCTTGGCTACCTGGGTTGTCTCTATCAAAAATAGTTACATTGAAACCTTTTTTTTGAAGAAACAAAGCATTAGATACACCTTGAATTCCAGCTCCAACTATTCCTACTTTAAGATTTTTATTCATGAAATTGTTATACAAGTAAAAATTAATTTATCAGAGTGACAAATTATGCAAATTTAAATTTTATTATGCAATCATTTGTTTATGATTGATTTTAGCACTCAAAACTATGCCAAAGCCAATCATTGTAGCTAACATTGAGGAACCTCCATAGGACATTATTGGTAATGGAGAACCAACTATAGGTAGTAAACCTAGAACCATAGATAAGTTTACAACAATATAAATAAATATTGCAAACGCATAACCAAAACAAAAAAGTCTAGCAAAGTTACTTCTTGAAATAGATCCTATTCGTAAAATTCTAAAAATTATTATTGAGTATAATATTAATAGACCAACAGAACCTATAAAACCAAACTCCTCTGAAAATAAAGTAAATATAAAATCTGTATGTTTTTCAGGTAAAAAATCCAAATAACTTTGAGTACCTTTTAAAAAACCTTTCCCATCAAGGCCACCTGAACCTATGGCTATTTTAGATTGTATAATTTGATATCCAGCACCTAAGGGATCTCTATCTGGGTCTAAAAAAGTTAATATTCTCAGTTTCTGGTACGGTTTAAGAAATGAAATTATAAAAGGTAACGAAATCAAAAAAGTAATAAATGAGTAAATAAAGTACTTTATTTTTACTCCTCCTAACCACAAAATAATTAATCCACTTAAAGCAATTAATATCGAGGTACCAAGATCCGGTTGAGAAATTACAAAAATTATTGGAATTATTATAATCGATAAAACAATAGTTATACTAGTAAATGAATTAACATTTTCGATTTTTAATCTGTGATAATATTTCGCGAGACACATTATAATAGCTACTTTCATAAGCTCTGAGGGCTGAAGAACAAATAAATAAAGATCCATCCATCTTTGTGAACCAGATGACTTAATTCCAAAAATTGAAACATAAATTAATAAAAGTATTACAATAAAGTAAATTAAGTATGAAAAATTGTGCCAAAATTTTATGTTAAAGAAAGCTATAAAAATCATTAAAGGAAAAAAAACTGCAAGTTTTACAAAATGATTTTTAGTATGAAAAAGTATTTCACCTCCATCTGTAGAATACATAACAAAAACACTTAATACAGAAAGAAGGATGACAGAAATCAACAATATATAGTCTAAGTTTTTTATTTTTTGAAATAATGTAATCTCATTACTCAATCTATCATGTTGAAACATTTAAACAGTAATCCTTTCAAAATTTGATTGTTTGTTTCTCAAATCATGTCTATCAATAATTAATTTAAATAGTTTTTTTGCAATAGGTGCTGCTGCCTTACTTCCTGAACCACCATGCTCTACAATTATACTTAATGCATATCTTGGATTTATATAAGGACCATAAGCAACATATAACGCGTGATCTCTATCTTTGTATGGTATTTGCTCTAATTCTAAATCCAATTCCCTTTCTCTTTTGCTAATTCTTTTTACCTGAGCTGTTCCTGTTTTTCCTGCAAATTGATATTTGGGGTCATCAATTCTTGATTTGTATGAGGTTCCAAATCTTTCATTTGTTGAAGCAAACATTGCTTCTTGAACAATCTTAATATTTTTTTTATCTTTAAATAACTTTTTGTCTATCAATTCCTCAGATTCAGAATCAAACAACAACCCTCTTTCCATTGATTGTTTTGCATCTTCATAAGAAATTGGATTACTGTCCACAATTATTTTCGGTTTTATTGCATATCCTCCATTTGCAATTTGTGCAGTCATCATACAAAGTTGTAAAGGAGTTGTTTGTGTATAACCTTGACCAATACCTGTGATTAAAGTTTCACCTAATACCCAGCCCTTGCCAAGATTATTTTTTTTCCATACTGTATTAGGAAATAATCCTTTTTTTTCATTATCAAAATATTCACCTAATACTTTTTTTCCTAAACCAAATTTTTCAGCTGTTTTATTTAATCGATCTACTCCTAACAATCTTGCGACTTCATAAAAATAAGTATCACAAGACTGCTTCATAGCATTTTTTAAACTTACCCACCCATGTCCTTCTTCTTTCCAGCAATGAAATGTTTGTTCATACAATTCCATTTTACCTGTGCATTTAACTTTAAACTTTGTATCAACCACATTGTTTTCTAGTGCAGATAGGGCAACAATTGGTTTTATTGTTGAACCTGGTGAGTATAGACCTGAAAGGGTTTTGTTTATTAGTGGTTTTAATGGATTATTTCTAATTAATTGCCACTCATCATTACTTATTCCAAAGAGAAATAAATTAGGATTATAAGATGGAGATGAATACATTGCTATTATATCTCCAGTATAAATATCCATTACACTTATAGATCCTGCTTTTTGATTTAACAATTTTCCACAAGCTTTTTGTATTTCTGTATCTACAGTTAAACGTATTTTTGATCCTTGCTCACCTTTTTGATGTTCAAGTTGATTAATTCTTTTGCCGTAAGCATTAACTTCATATCTTTGAATGGCATTTGTTCCAATTAAATGATTTTCAAGTCTTTTCTCTAAGCCCAGTTTTCCAATTTTCATTCCTGGTACAAATCTTTCTTGGATGATTTCATTTTCTAAAATTTCTTGTTCATTTGGTTGACTCACATAACCAAGAACATGTGTGTATACATCGTTGTATGGATAGTTTCTGGAGATTGTCATTACAGGTTTAACGCCTACAAGATCGTATAAATAATTATTAATTTTTACAAATTGACTCCAGCTTAAGTTTTCAGAAACAATAATACTTTCCCACGGTTTTAGCTCTGCTTTTAATTTATTAATTCTTGCAATTCTTTTGTCACTCAGATTTAAAAGATTTTTTAATCTAACTAGTAAATAATTAAAATTCTCAACTTGCTCTGGAATTATATGTAATTGATAAACTTTTAAATTCCCCGCAATTACATTTCCAAAATAATCAACAATATTTCCCCTTGTAGGTGGGAGTTTCCATTCTCTAATTCTGTTTTTGTCTGAAAGTGTTAAATATTTTTTATTTTCGTTTATTTGAAGAGAAAATAAACGAGCAACGATACCAACAAAAACTATAATTTTTGCTGCTCCGATTATGAACATCCTTCTATTAATTACATCTGTTTTTCTTATTCCTGAATTAGATTTAATCATTTGTTTGATATGAAATTCTTTCGTTTAAAAAATTAAAAAATAAAAAAAATATTGGATAAAATAAAAAAGTAAAACCTGAGTTGATCAAATAATTAGTGTAATCAACTTTAATTAAAAAGACTAAATCCAAAATAATTATTTGAATTGAATTTATTAATAAAATTGTAAATAATAATGATATCCAGTCCTTCATAAAGTTTGGTGATAAAGTAATATTTCTTATATAGGCTGTTACTGAACAAAGAATAAGATAGCAAAAACTACTAATACCTATTGGTATTCCTATAACAACATCATTGACTATACCTGCAAAGAAAATTGCAAGGTAGCCTAGTTGATCAGGATTTCTTAAAGTCCAGAAAAAAATTAATAAATGAACAAAATTAAAAGCAAAATAATCAAGTTTTAAGTAATTAAAATCAAATTCATTAAATACTGAAAAAAATAACATTATCAAAGGTGCATAAGATAAGAATATTCTTAAAAAAGGACTTTTGTTAAGTGACGACATTATCCCTCTCCACCTATTTTATAAGAAACTATTTTTACATAGTTGAGTTGTGTAAAATCAGAAAAAAAATTAATTTTTCCATCTGATATATTATCAATTTTTCCAATTGGTATACCGGGTTTGAATAAACCACCAAGACCTGAGGTGTAAGCAATAATTTCTTTATTTTCTAAATCTTGAGCATAGTCTTCCTGGGTATGTTCAATTTTTCCAAAATCACTTCCTGTACCAGAAATAACAGCTTGTATATCATCTGGTTCTAATACAGATGGTATTTTACTATTAAGATCAGACAATAGTAATGCTCTTGAATTAGTATAATTTACTTCAATTATTTGGCCAACTAGGTAAACATCATCAAGAACAGCCATTCCAATTTTTACTTTATCTTTTGTGCCTTTATTTAATACTACTGATTTTAAATATGGGCTGTCTTTATCAATTAAAACTCTGGCAAATATTTCATTTGAACTTATGCTTTCGTCAAGTAACTCTCTAAGCTTTTCATTTTCTGCAGTTAAAAAATCATTGAGCAATTTGAATTGCTCTATATTTTCTATTTTAATTAATTCTTTCTGATGACTTTCATGTAGATCATAATGAGATCGTATTTCAGAAATTAAATCTCCAAATTTTTTTTCTGGAATTGATGCAATATGAGATGATCTATAAATTACTTCATTAATTCCTAATTTAAGAAATTGTATTGCTTTAAAATTAAAATTACTTAGAACAATTACAAAAATTGATAAAACAATTAAAGTTAGTAAAGAAAATTTTTGTTTATCTTTTTTTTTTAAAAAAGCTGACCTAATGGCAATTACAAAATCATCTCTGCCAGTAGCCATTTTTCCTAATATTCAGATAACATAGTAGAAAAAGTTTCTTCTTGATCCAAAGCTTTACCTGTACCAACAGCAACACAAGATAATGGATCATCTGCTATATGAACTGGTAAACCTGTTTCTTTAGAAAACCTTTTATCGATATTTTTTAACAAAGCACCACCACCTGTTAAAGTTAAACCCATATCAACTAAATCAGCTGACAACTCAGGTGGAGTATTTTCTAATGCATCTTTAATTGCACCAACCATTTGTTTCATAATGTCATTTAGTGCTTCTGCAGTATCTTCTTCAGTAATATTAACCTCTTTAGGAGTACCTGATCTTAAATCTCTTCCTTTAACTGGGTAAGTATTTGTTCCAGTTGGGACAGCTGTACCCATTTCTTTTTTTATTTTTTCAGCAGTAGTATCTCCAATTAATAAATTATATTCTTTTCGCATATAATCTACTATTGCTGTATCCATTGAGTCACCTGCAACTCTTAAAGATTTAGAATAAACCAGTCCACCTAAAGACATAACTGCGATTTCACTTGTACCGCCGCCAATATCTACAATCATTGAACCAGTTGCTTCAGAAATTGGTAAATTTGCTCCTATAGCTGCAGCAATTGGTTCTTCAATCAATTGAACCCTTCTTGCTCCTGCTGCTAAAGCACTATCTTGAATTGCTTTTCTTTCAACTGGTGTCGAACCAGTTGGTACACAAATTAAAATTCTAGGGTTAGCAAATGTACTTCCTTTATGAACTTTTTTAATAAAATGTTTAATCATTTCTTCGGTAACTATAAAATCTGCAATAACACCATCTCTTAAAGGCCTAATTGCACTTATGTTTCCAGGGGTTCTTCCAAGCATTGTTTTTGCTTCATCTCCAACAGCTAATACATTTTTTTTTCCACCTTGATCAACTATCGCAACAACAGAAGGTTCATTTAAAACCACTCCTTGACCCTTTAAAACAACAAGTGTGTTCGCTGTTCCTAGATCAATTGCCATATCTTGGCTCCATATTTTTTTAACACTATCAAATAATCCCATTATATCCCTCTTACTTTCTGACTTTCTTGCTCCATTGGAGCTGTTTTATCTCGTTTAATTATCATTTTATTTAATGCATTTATGTAAGCATTTGCTGATGCAACTAAAGTATCTGTATCAGCTGCTTGACCTACAGTTGTTTTGCCCTTTTCCTCTATTTTTACACTTACTGTTGCTTGTGCGTCTGTCCCTTCTGTAACTGCATGAACTTGATAAAGCTGTAAGTTAACATCGTGAGGATATAAAGTTTTAATGCATTTGAATATTGCATCCACTGGACCATCTCCAGTTTCTGTTGCATTTTTAACATCACCGTAAACATCCAAAGTCATTTCTGCTTTTTGTGGCTCTCCTGTTCCAGCAAAAACTTTTAAAGATTTAAGAGTAATTGCATTCACTTTATTATCTACAATTAAACTATCATCTACTAAGGCAATAATATCTTCATCGTAAACATGTTTTTTCTTATCTGCTAAGACTTTGAATTTTGCAAATGCATTTCCTACTACATCGTCAGTTAAATCTGGATAACCTAGGCTATTTAATTTATCTTTAAATGCATGTCGCCCAGAATGTTTTCCCATCACTAATGATGTTTGCTTAACCCCTACACTTTCAGGTGTCATTATCTCATATGTTTGTCTATTTTTTAACATTCCATCCTGATGAATTCCTGCCTCATGAGCAAAAGCATTTTTTCCAACGATAGCTTTATTGTATTGAACAGGAAATCCTGTTGCATTTGAAACAATTTTTGAAGCTTTGCTTAAGAGTGTTGTGTTAATTCCAGTTTCGTATGGCATTAAATCAGGTCTTGTTTTAATTGCCATAACAACTTCCTCAAGAGCAGCATTTCCTGCTCTTTCTCCTAGTCCATTTATTGTACATTCAATTTGTCTTGCTCCAGCTTGAACTCCAGCTAATGAGTTAGCTACCGCTAAACCTAAATCATTGTGACAATGAGTTGATAAAATTGCTTTATCTATATTTGGAACTTTGTTTAATAAAGTTTCAATAATTGTAGTAAACTCAGATGGTATTGTGTAACCAACTGTATCAGGAATATTAATTGTTGTAGCTCCATTTTTAATTGCTAACTCTACTGTTTTGCACATGTAATCCATATCTGTTCTTGTTCCATCTTCACAAGACCACTCAACATCATCAGTAAACTTTCTTGCATAAGCAACATGTTTTCCAATTGATTCATAAACATCTTCTGGAGACATATTTAATTTATGCTTCATGTGTAATGGACTTGTAGAAATAAATGTATGTATTCTAAATCTTGGTGCATGTTTTAGAGCTTCATAAGCTCTATCAATATCTTTTACTGAGTGTCTTGAAAGTCCTGCAGGAATAGAATTTTTTAAAATTTTACTTACTTCTGAAACCGCTTCAAAGTCGCCTGGTGAAGCTATAGGAAAACCTGCTTCAATTATATCGATACCTAATTCATCAAACACTCTAGCGATTTGAATTTTTTCTTCTAAACTCATAGATGCGCCTGGCGATTGCTCACCATCACGCATAGTAGTATCAAATATAAAGACTCTATCTTTATTGCTCATAACTAAAATTTTTAGAAAATCTATAATACAATCTATGAGAGAGATTGCAAAATAATTAGTTAGATAATCACTTTTAATGGACCATTTTAGGCTTACATAAAATTAATTATAAATAGACTCAATTTTAGGCATTAACCTTAAAAGCTCTTTTGTATATTCATGCGTTGGTTTTAAAAATAAGTCCTCAGTATTTGAAACTTCACATAATTTTCCATCTTTTAAGACGCCAATTCTATCGCACATTTGTCTAACAACCGGTAGGTCGTGACTAATGAATAAAATTGTTAAATTTAATTGTTCTTGAAGATCTTTAAGTAAATTTAATATTTGGGCTTGGATACTTACATCTAAAGCAGAAGTAGGTTCGTCACAAACCAAAAGCCTTGGTTGTGTGGCAAGAGCTCTTGCAATTGATATTCTCTGTCTCTGTCCTCCTGAAAATTCATGAGGATATCGATCTGCAGATTTTTGAGTTAATTCCACAGACTCCAGTAAATCATAAATATAATTATTTAAATCTAAAGAAGATATAGATGGATTATGAAGTGTAATTGGTTCTGCAATTATATCTTTTACTTTTAATCTTCCATTTAGTGAAGAATAAGGATCTTGAAATATCATTTGAATTTGTTTTCTGAATTTCATTAATTCAGATCTCTGTTTAATTTTTGTTATACAAACGTTGTCAAAGAAGATATCGCCAGAAGAAGGTTTAAATAAATTTACTATCATTTTAGCAATTGTAGATTTTCCACTCCCACTTTCTCCCACTAAGCCAAAAGATTCACCCTCTTTTATTGCAAACGAAACATCATTAACAGCCATCACAGAATTTTTAGAACTTTCAGTAAAAAAATTATCATCAAAACTTTTATTAAGATTTTTTATTTCTACCAAATCTTGGTTTATAATTTCTTTCTTTGACCATCTATTTAATATTTTGATATTATTTTCTTTTTTATTTTTGTTTTCTTTTTCAACTATTACAAATCTTGAAATTTTTTTATTAGTTGGTGGAACTGAACTTACTAAACTTTTAGTATAATTTTCTTGTGGACTTGTTAATATTTTTTTAGTTTCACCAATTTCAACTAAATTACCACTTTTCATAACTGCTACACGATCAGCTGTCTCAGCTATGACTCCCATGTCATGAGTAATTAAGATAACCGCAAGATTTCTTTCTTTAGTTAATTTTTTAATAAGTTCTAAAATCTGAGATTGAATTGACACATCTAATGCTGTTGTTGGCTCATCTGCAATTAACAATTCTGGCTCACAACATAAAGCTAAAGAAATTACTACTCGCTGTCTCATTCCACCTGAGAATTGGTGAGGATAATTATCAAATCTTACCTCTGCATCTTTTATACCAACCTCTTTTAATAAATTTATAGATTTATTTTTTGCTTCTTCTTTGCTTAATTTAAGATGAGTTTGAATTGTTTCAATTAATTGTTCGCCCACTGTAAGAATTGGGTTAAGTGAAGTTTGAGGATCTTGAAATATCAATCCAATTTTATTTCCTCTATATTTTACAATACTTTCAGAATTTTCATGAATGTTAAGATCGCCTAAAATAACTGAGCCACTAGAAACCTTACCTGGTTCATCAATTAAATTTATAATAGCATTTCCTACAGTGCTTTTTCCTGATCCAGACTCTCCAACTAATCCTAAAATTTCTCCTTTATTGACCTCAATATTTACATTCTTTGCAGCGTAAACTGTTTCTTTTCTCATTTGATAATCAACGCTAAGATTATTTATTTTTAAAAATGTCATTTTTTTAATTTTGGATTTAAAGTATCTCTCATCCAATCCCCTAATAAATTTATTGAAAATGCTAAAATAACTAAGAAAATTGCTGGAAAAAAAGTTATCCACCATTCTCCTGAAAATAAAAAGTCATTACCAAGTCTTATTAATGTCCCTAAAGAAGGTGTTGTTGGAGGGACACCAACTCCTAAAAAACTTAAAGTAGACTCAGCTAAAATAGCAAGAGCTAAACCAATAGTTCCAATTACTAACACTGGTCTTAAAATATTTGGTAAAATATGTTTAAACATAATAATTATATTTGAAACACCGATTATTGTTGATGCTGAAACATAGTCTTTATTTTTTTCAACCAAAGTTGCTGCTCTTGAAACTCTTGCAAATTGTGGCCACTCTGAAATCCCGATTGCAAATATTAAAACATAAATTGCCATTTCATCATGCATTTCTCTCGAGATTAATCCTCTTGCTATACCATCAACCAATAATGCCATCAAAATACTTGGTACTGTTAACTGAACATCGGTTAACCTCATTACTATCATTTCATATTTTCCCCCAAAAAATCCAGCGGTTAATCCCAATCCAACTCCAAGGATTAAACTAAAAATTATCGCAGAAAAACCTACAATTAGAGAAATCCTACATCCATACAAAATTGTTGATAGCATATCTCTTCCTTGTCCATCAGTACCTAAAATAAATTTAGCAAGACCATCTTCTGTCCATGATGGTGGTGTGAATGCATCCATCAGTGAGAGAGAGGATGGATCAAAAGGATTGTAAGGTGTTATCAGCTCAACAAAGAAAGAGCAGAAAAAAATTATAAACAAAATAGTAGATGAGACAATTGCAGTAGGAGATTTAATAAAGCTATGATAAACATCACTATCTTTTATTCTCTCCCAAGTACTTATAGATTTGTTATCCACTTGCAGTATCTCCTTTAACTCTTATTCTTGGATCAATTAGATAATAAAGAATATCAACTATAAAATTTATCATCACGAAAACAAAAGCAATAAATACTAGATAAGCTGACATGATTGGTATATCGACGAATTGTACTGCTTGAATAAATAAGAAGCCCATGCCAGGCCATTGAAAAACAGTTTCAGTAATAATCGAAAACGCAATTAAAGTTCCAATATTTATTCCTGCTATAGTTATTACTGGTATCAATCCATTTTTTAATGCATGTTTATATTTAATACTATTTTCACTAATACCTCGAGCACGCGCAAATTTAATATAATCTGTTTGTAATATTTCCATCATCTCTGCTCGCACAAGTCTGATGATATAAGTCATTTGGAAAAGGCTTAATGTTACTGAAGGAAGTATAATTGCTTTAAGTCCTGAAACTGTTAAAAAACCTGTGGTCCAAAAACCTATATCAACAACTTCTCCTCTTCCAAAAGAAGGCAATATTCCTAAGATTACTGCAAATAAATATATAAATAATATACCAATTACAAATGTGGGGAGCGAAACCCCCAGCAAGGAGATTGCTAAGACAAAATCACTTAAAAAACCTTTTCGATTTATACCTGTATAAACTCCCAACAATGTACCAGTTATAAGTGCAATTAATGCTGAAATAACCACAAGTTCAATGGTTGCAGGCAATCTTTCAACTATTAATTCTGAAACAGGTCTTCTTAATTGATATGAAATTCCAAACTCACCTTTAGAAGCATTAACTATAAATCTCGAAAATTGAACATGTATTGGATCCATCAAACCTAATGTTTCTCTCAATTCAGCTCTTTCCTCATCAGAAGTCTCTTCTCCAACCATGTTATTAATTGGATCTCCAACAAAATTAAATAATGAGAAGGATACAAAGGCGACAACCAACATCACCAAAGCAGATTGAAACAGCCTTTTAAAAAAATATTTTATCAATTTGTGAAGGTTTAAACTTACAAGCCCTTTAAATTTTTAAAGGGCTTGTAATAATTTTTAATTAGTTAAAGCTAGCAGTTCTGAATAACGGTTCGTTATTCGGTCTGATAGGAACATCAACATTGCTTTTAGATGCCCAAGAAATTACTTGGTGATGTAAAGGAAGATAAGAAATATCATCTTTTACAATTTTCCAAGCTTTTGCAATTGCAGCATTTCTTTTATCTAAATCAACTTCACCTTCCATAACTCTAATTGCAGCATCAACGTCTGCGTTACTAAAGTTAACTTTGTTCCAGCTAGCACCAGTTTCATATAAATAATGGAAAACATAGTGACTATCTAAAGTTGGAACACCCCATCCTAGCATATAGAAATCACCTTGATCATCTTTAAGCTCTTTGAAGTGTTTACTTTTAGTTTGAGCGAATAAATTAACATTAACTCCAATTTTACCTAACATACCAACAACAGCAGTACAAATTGCTTCATCGTTTACATATCTGTCGTTAGGACATCTAAGCTCAACATCAAAACCATTAGGATAACCTGCATCAGCTAAAAGTTTTTTTGCAGCATTAACATCGTAAGGTAATCTTTTATCAAGATCAGCTGTATATCCATTTACACCTGGGAAAGTTATAATTCCTGCTGGTTCACTTAAACCCCTCATAACTTTTTTCTTGATCGCTTCAATATCAATTGCTTGATAAAGAGCTTGTCTTACTGCTTTTTTCTTGAATGGATTATCACCTGTATTACCAGTTCTTAATTTGTCAGCTGCTTGATCCATACCTAAGAAAATTGTTCTCATTTGAGCTGTACTTTCAACTTTGTGACCTGAAGAAGATCCGATTCTTTTTAAGTCTTGAACAGGAGCATCAGTAACTAAATCAATCTCACCAGATAATAAAGCCGCAACTCTAGTCGCTGCATTTTTAATAGGCATTAATTCGATTTGAGTTACACTTTTATCTTTCATTTCACCCCACCAGTGTTTATTTCTTTTAAACACTGTTTTTGTATTAGGCTCTCTTAATGTGATTTTGAAAGGACCAGTTCCTAATGCATTGGTAGCTGAGAATGTTTCTTGTCCTGCATCCCAGTTTTGTGGTGACATTGCAAAGTTTTTTTCTGACCATGCTTTAGACATTATAAAAATGTTTGATAGCTGGTTTAAAAGAATAGGGTTTGGTTTGCTCGTTGTTATTTTAACAGCATAATCCCCAACTGCCTCAACATTAGAAATGGTGCTGATATATTCTTTAAAGTCAGATGTTCTTTGTTTTGCTCTTAGTATACTGAACACAACATCAGCTGATGTCATTCCTGAACCATCTGAAAATTTAGCATCTTCTCTTAAAGTAAATATCCAAGTATTTGGATCTGTAGCTTTCCATTTTGTTGCTAAAGCAGGTCCTATTTTCATGTCCAAACCTCTTTGAACTAGAGCTTCATAAACTTGTCTAGATACTTGTGTAGTTGGACCCTCATTTTGTGCATGTGGATCTAGTGTTAGACTGTCTCCTTGCATAGACCATTTAATAGTTTTTGCCCATGCTGAAGAAAATCCGAATACTAGAACTAATGACAATAGTATTCTTACTATATTTTTAGTCTTCATTATTCCCCTCGTTTTTAAAATTTATTTAAAAAAGTATAAGTGAAATAATTGAATTATAGTAGCAATAATTTACTGATAAAATTTAACTTTTATCGCTATCAACTAATTTTTTCTTACCTATCCAAGGCATCATAGCTCTTAGTTCCGCACCTACTTTTTCAACAGGATGCTCGGCTAATTTAGCTCTTGTAGCAAGGAAGTTTTTTTGACCATTTTTGCATTCATCCATCCACTCTTTAGTGAATTTTCCAGATTGAATTTCAGCCAAAACTTCTTTCATTCTTTTTTTGGTTTCTTCTTTATTCACTACTCTTGGTCCAGATTGATACTCACCGTATTCAGCAGTATTTGAAATAGAATAATTCATGTTCGCAATTCCACCTTCATAAATTAAATCAACAATCAACTTAACTTCATGAACTGTTTCAAAATATGCCATCTCTGGTTCATATCCTGCTTCAACTAAAGTTTCATAACCATTTTTAATTAGCTCAACTAAACCTCCGCATAGGACAGTTTGTTCACCAAATAAATCTGTTTCTACTTCATCTTTGAATGTAGTTTCAATAATTCCTGATCTTCCTCCACCAACAGCTGAGGCATAAGATAAAGCTAAATCTCTTGCTTTTCCTGAACCATCTTGATGAACAGCAAATAAACAAGGCACTCCACCTCCTTTTTCATATTCGCTTCTAACTAAATGACCAGGTCCTTTAGGAGCAACCATAAAAACATCCAGATCTTTTCTAGCTTTAATTAAATCATAATGAACATTTAACCCATGAGCAAAGGCAATACTTGTTCCTTCTCTTACTCTTTGTTCAATATGATTTTTGTAAATTTCTGCTTGTAATTCATCTGGTGTAAGTATCATTACTACATCAGCCCACTCAGCAGCATCAGATAAATTCATTACTTTTAAACCTTTTGATTCTGCTTTTGCTGCACTCGACGAACCTTCTCTTAAAGCTACAACAATATCTTTTACTCCACTATCCTTTAAGTTTAATGCATGAGCATGACCTTGGCTTCCATAACCAAAAATAGCAACTTTCTTGCTCTTAATCAGATTTACATCTGCATCTTTTTCATAAAACATTTTCATATCTTCTCTCCTATTAAATTAATTAAATATTTTAGCACCTCTGGTCATAGCTACTGCCCCTGTTCTCGAAGTACTTATAAGTCCCAGAGGCTTCAATTTTTTATTCATGATGTCTATCTCTCTTCTTAAAGCAGTTATTTGAATTACCGCTGAAGTTTTCGTCTCATCTAATATTACGGGATTAAATTTTTTACAAGCATTTAAGCATTTTTCAATTTTATTTCTTTTACCCACAACTTTAAATAAAGCCATTTCCTTAAATATTACGTCCTTATCCTCCCTTTTAAATTCAGCAACTTTATGGACAGGTACTAATTTAGTTAATTGAAGTTTTATTTGATCAATTACTTGAGGTGTTCCAGTTGTAACAATTGTTATTCTTGAAATGTTTTTAACAGCATCAACTTCAGCAACTGCCAATGACTCAATATTATATCCTCGGCCTGAAAATAGACCAACCACTCTGGCTAAAACTCCAGCTTCATTGTCTACCCATACTACAAAAATATATGTGTCAGATTTTTGTTTTTTCGAAGGGATGCTATAAGCTGATTTTGATTTTGGCATTATGATTATACTAAGGCTTTGCCTTTTCCTTTGATTTTATTTTCCTCTTGATCATTTGGACCTAAGATCATTTGGTTATGTGGTTTTCCAGATGGGATCATTGGGAAACAATTCTCGTTAGGATCCACATGACAATCAAATATAACTGGTCCATCATAATCAATCATTTCTTGAATTTTATCATCAAGCTCAGCTGGACTGTCTGCTTTAATTCCCTTACAACCATATGCTTCTGCCATTTTCATAAAATCAGGTAATGCTTCAGAATAACTTTCAGAATAATTTTTTTCATGGAGCAATTCCTGCCATTGTCTTACCATTCCCATATATTGATTATTTAAAATAAATATTTTTATAGGGAGATTGTATTGAACTGCAGTAGACATTTCTTGCATAGTCATTAAAACTGAAGCTTCTCCAGCAATATCAATTACTAATTTTTCAGGATGAGCAATTTGAACACCAACTGCCGCTGGCAATCCATACCCCATGGTTCCTAAACCACCAGATGTCATCCATCTGTTTGGTTTATTAAATTTATAATGTTGAGCAGCCCACATTTGATGTTGCCCAACCTCAGTAGTAACATAAGTATCTTTATTCTTAGTTAATTCATAAAGTCTTTGAACAGCATGTTGAGGCTTTATACTTTCATTGCTATTTACAAAATTAAGAGAGTCTTTTTCTCTCCATTTTTCGATTTGTTCCCACCACTTAGCTAAATTTGATTTATTTGATTTGCTATGACCATTTTTTCTTTTAGCAATTGTCTTATTAATTTTACTGATAACGCTCGTAACGTCTCCAACAATTGCAAGATCTACTTTGATAATTTTATTAATTGATGATGGATCTATATCAATATGAACCTTTTTTGAATTTGGTGAAAACTCATCAATTTTTCCAGTAATACGATCATCAAACCTTGCACCAATGTTAATTAAAAGATCACAATCATGCATAGCATTATTTGCTTCATAAGTACCATGCATACCAAGCATTCCTAAAAATTGATTATCATCTCCAGGGTAAGCACCTAATCCTTGAAGTGTAGAAGTTATAGGAAAACCAGTGAGCTCAACAAATTCTCTTAGAGCCTGACTTGCTTTTGGACCTGAGTTAATTACTCCTCCACCACTATAGATGATTGGTTTTTTAGATTTGCTTAATAAATTTACTAATTCATCAATTTGATCTTGAGAAAATTTATTATGGGATTTTCCATTTAATTTTTCTTCTTTGTTTGGTTTTTTGTATTTTGTTTTTGCAAACTGAATATCTTTTGGAATATCAATTAAAACTGGTCCAGGTCTCCCTGTTGTTGCAACTCTAAATGCTTCATGAATTACTTTTGAAAGATCATTAATATCTTTCACTAACCAATTGTGTTTAGTACAAGGTCTTGTAATCCCTGTGGTATCACATTCCTGAAAAGCATCTGTTCCAATTAAATGCGTTGGAACTTGACCAGAAATACAAACCAATGGAACAGAGTCCATATACGCATCGGTTAATGCTGTAACTACATTAGTGGCTCCAGGGCCTGATGTGACCAAAACTACGCCTGGTTTTCCTGATGATCTAGCATAACCTTCGGCTGCGTGACCAGCACCTTGCTCGTGTCTAACTAAAATATGTTTTATAGAAGGATGATTTTTTAATTCATCATAAATCGGTAACACTGCACCACCCGGGTAACCAAAGATATGCTCCACCTTTTGGTCTTCAAGACACTTAAATACAATTTCTGCTCCAGTTAATAATTTTGGCATTAGGCAATCTAGCTGAAGTTGTGCTCATTGGTCAAGTTTAAGAATGAAAATTTTAAATTTTTTTCAAAAATTTATTTATGTCTTGCGGCTTTAGTTTCATCCAGCTCATCATATTACCTCTAGCCCAAGTGCTTTGTCTTTTGGCGTATTGTCTAGTTTTTATGGCTATTTTTTCTTTAGTATCATTCAAATCTTTTTGTTTTTTTAAATATTCTCTAATTTCATTAACTCCAATAGCCTTATTGGCAGTTTTATCTTTTTTAACCCTTAGCTTTATGAAATCTTTTACTTCTTTTATTGCTCCATTTTCTATCATCTCACTTGTTCTTAAATTGATACGCTCAATTAATTCTTGTCTAGGATAATCAATGTAAACTTTAAAGAAATCATCTTCCGCGAAGTTTGATTTTGTGTTTTTAAACCACTCATGCAGAGATTTTCTTGTGAACTTTTTTACTTCATAGGCTCTAATTGATCTTTGTGTGTCTGTAGGGTTTATTTTTCCTCTTGAAGATGGATCTAATTTTAATAATTTTTCATAAAACTTCTTTTGTCCAAGTTTTTTTTGCAAATCTCTGATTTGAGTTCTTAATTTTAATGAAATATTAGGTATTTTAACTAAACCATCAGTCAAAGCTTTAAAGTACAAACCTGTGCCTCCAACAAGAATTGGTATTTTTTTTCTTTTTTGAACTTCGCTAATTTTTTTAATTACCAACTTAAGCCAATCACCTGTAGAGAAGTTTTTTGTAACATTATGAAAACCATACAAATGATGTTTTATTTTCTGGTATTTTTTTGGACCCGGTCTAGCTGATAAAATTTTAAGCTGTTTGTATACTTGCATACTATCTGCATTAATAATCTCTCCATTAATTTTTTTTGCAAACTTAATAGCAAAACTTGATTTACCTGAAGCTGTTGGACCTGAGATTAATATAATCTTGGATTTTAAATCCATGATCAGTCTAACTTAACACCGACGTATCTTCGTTGATTTTGATTGTTATAGATAGCAAGTAAAACTGTTTTCTGATTTGAATTTAAAACTTCTTTAGTAATATCTCTTAAATCATCTGCAGATTTAATTTTTTTCTTCTGAGCTTCAATAATAATGCTATTAAGTTCTATTGAATTTGCTACAGGACTATTGTTTGCTATTTTAGTTATTACCACTCCTGTTGTTTGGTTTGGTAATTTTCTGTTTTTAATATCTTCTTTAGTCAATGGTCTTACTGCTATTCTTAAACTCTCAATGATCTCTTCATTATTTTGTTTTTCAGTTTCTTGATTTTTGCTTATTTTAAAATCATCTGAAGTTTCTAATCTTCCTAAAATAACATTTTTAATAATCTCTTTTTTGTCTCTCCAAATTTTAACCTCAACTTTTTTTCCAACCTCTGTTCGTGCAACGATCGCTGGAAGTTCTTTCATTTGATTTATTTTTTCTCCATTAAATTCTAAAATAATATCACCAGCTTGTATTCCTGCTTTTTCTGAAGGACTATTTTCTGCAACACTTGCTACAAGTGCTCCTCGAGCTTTATCTAATTTTTCAACTTCAGCAATTTCTTTTGTTACATCTTGAATTCTAACTCCTAACCATCCTCTTTTTGTTTCACCAAATTCGATTAATTGTTTAATTACAATTTGAGCACTGTTAGACGGTATAGAAAATCCAATTCCAATAGAACCATTACGTCCAAGAATTGCTGTATTAATTCCAATTACATTTCCTTCCATATCAAACAAAGGTCCACCAGAATTTCCAGAATTTATGGATGCATCTGTTTGTATGAAATCTTCATATCTTGATAAACCAATTGATCGATTTCTTGCTGAAATAATTCCAGCAGTAACAGTTCCACCTAAACCAAACGGATTTCCAATTGCTAAAACCCAATCACCAATTCTTGCTTTATCAGAGTCACCAAATGCGACTGGAATAAACTTTTCATCTGTTTCTAATTGTAAAACAGCAATGTCCATTAAAGGGTCAGCACCTAGAACCTTAGCTTTAAATTCTTGGTCTCCATTTACCCTAACAATAATGTCGTCAGCATCTTGGATAACGTGATTATTCGTTACCACAATTCCTTTCTCATCAATTATAAACCCGGAACCTAAAGCAGCTGATTGTCTTTCTTGAGGTGTTCCAAATTCTTTAAACATATCCTCGAAAGGAGACCCTGGAGGAAATTGAAAAGGAAAAGGATTAGTGTTTGTCACAACAGTTGTTGTAGTGGAAATATTTACCACAGATGGCATTAATTTTTCTGCAAGATCTGCGAATGAAGCAGGAACTGGTTTAGAGTTTACATTTAATGAAAAAGTAAATGATAAAACTATCGTTAAAAATATGATTTTAATATTTCTCATATTAACTCTTAATGTAATAAATAATTATAAAACCTATCAATGCAAAAATAAGTCCACCTGATCTAAGCTGACTATCTTTAACAAGTTCTAATTTTTTTAACATACTTTTCATTTTTGCTGGAAATAAGGCGAACAAAATTCCCTCAATAAATAAGAAAAGACTAAAAGCTATAACTAGCTCACGCATTTAAGAATTATTGTTGGATTTCAGGTTTTATATTTCCAAAAAATTTAAAAAATTCACTATCGGGTGATAAAATTAAAGAAGTTTCACCACCAATTAGAGCTTTTTCATATGCCTGCATAGCTCTGTAGAAAGCAAAAAATTCTGGATCTTGACCAAAGGCGTCAGCAAATATTTTATTTCTTTGTCCATCACCTTCCCCTTTCATAATCTCAGATTGTTTTTGAGCATCTGCTAAGATTACAGTAACTTCTTTATCAGCTGTTGATGTAATAGTTACAGCCATCTCAGCACCTTTTGCTCTAAATTCTTTTGCTTCTCTTTCCCTTTCAGTCTGCATTCTTCTGTAAATTGCATCACTGTTAGCTTGAGGTAAGTCTGCTCTTTTAATTCTGACATCAACAATGTTAATTCCAAAATTTTGCGCTTCGTTATTAACACCTTCTTTAATTAATGCCATCTGTTTAGATCTATCTTTAGATAATAAAGTTTGTAATTCCTCTTGACCTAATACATTTCTAATTCTTGAATTTATAATTGTTGATAATCTTGATCTTGCAACTCTTTCATTTCCAACTGAAATATAAAACTTCAGAGGATCTACGATCTGAAATCTTGCAAATGCGTCCACAATCAAACGTTTCTGATCTGATGCAATAACCTCTTCAGGAGGAGCATCTAAATTTAAAATTCTTTTATCTAAATAAACAACGTTTTGAATAAATGGAATTTTAAAATTTAAACCTGGTTTCATTATAATTCTTTTTGGATCACCAAATTGAAGAATAATTGCTTGATTAACCTCTTTAACTATAATTACTGATAAAAAAGCTACAACACCAATTGCAACTAATAACCCAGCTAATATTTTTCCAGCTTTCATTTTAATTTGTCGCTTTCTTTTTTAACTCAGGCAAAGGCAAATATGGAACTACACCTGAACCTGCATTTTTTTCAATAATTACTTTGTCAATATCTGCTAAAACTTTCTCCATAGTTTCTAAATACATTCTTTCTTGAGTAACTGCTTTTGCATTTTTATACTCATTGTAGATAGCTATAAATCTACTTGCTTCACCCTCTGCTTTTGCAACAACTTCCTTTTTATAAGCTTCTGCTGCTTGTAAAATTTTTTGCGCTTCCCCTCGTGCTCTTGGAATAACATCATTTGCATAGGCTTCAGCCTCGTTTTTAGACCTTTCCATATCGGCTCTTGCAGCCTGTACATCTCTAAATGCATCAATTACTTGATCAGGTGGGTCAGCCTTTTGTGTTTGAACTTGTGTAATTTGTATTCCACTTTCATAGTCATCTAAAATACTTTGTATTATATTTTGTGTCTCAACCTCAATTTTAGATCTACCTTCTGTTAAAATTGGCTGAATATCACTTTTTGCTATTACTTCCCTCATTGCAGTTTCAGCGGCTGCTTTAACAGTACCCTCTGGGTCTTGAATTTTGAATAAAAAATTTCCCGCATCTTTAATTACCCAAAATACTGAAAAATCTATGTTAACAATATTTTCGTCCCCAGTTAACATTAAGCTTTCTTGTGGAACATCAGCAACTCCACCACCTGTTGAAAAACCACTGTCTCTTTCAGACCTAAATCCTATATCCATTCTATTAACCTTAGTAACTTTCGGTGTTTGAACAGTCTCAACAGGAAAAGGTATATGATAGTTCAAACCAGGCTGTGTAGTTTTTACAAACTTACCAAATCTTAGTACAACGCCTTGTTCATCGGGTAATACTCTATAAAGTCCGCTCGCTAACCATACAAAAACTAAAACTAATAAAATTAGACTTATTGATTTTCCTCCTGAAGTTTTTCCACCAGGTAAAAATCTTTTAATTTTATCTTGAAGATCTCTAATTAATTCGTCGATATTTGGTGGTGTAGGTCCTCTACCTGATCCATTACCACTACCGCCTCCACCAGGAGGTGCTCCCCAAGGACTTTGACCTTTAAAATCGTCTGACATATGTCAACTTATATAGTGTCTTTAATGCAAAAAACAAGTAATGATGCTTTTATGACTGAGAAAAAACCTGAACTTAGTGCCGCAATGAAAAGTAAGCTAGAGCCTAAAAAATTCACTAAAAATCCAATCCTTGGAACTAAATTTACTATAGCCATCTCTAGTGCAAAAGGAGGTGTTGGAAAATCTACTTTTGCAACGAATCTTGCTTTGGCGTTAAAGAAAGTTGGATGCAAAGTTGGTCTTTTAGATGCAGATATTTATGGTCCATCAATTCCTAAGATGTTTAATATTAATGAAAAACCAAAAAGTGATGGTCAAAAATTAGATCCAATTACAAAATATGACATTCAGTGTATGTCGATTGGTTTTTTAGCTGATCAACAAACACCAATGATATGGCGTGGGCCGATGGTAACGAGTGCAATTAAAACTTTTACTCAGAAAGTAAATTGGAAAGATTTAGATTTTATTATCGTTGATATGCCTCCAGGAACTGGCGATACTCAACTTACATTTTCTCAAGAAATAAAAATGGATGGTGCAATAATTGTAAGTACACCTCAAGAAGTAGCTCTTTTAGATGTCAAAAGAGGAATTAAAATGTTTGATAAACTTGGAGTTAAGATTTTGGGTTTAGTTGATAACATGAGCTTTTTCATTGGAGATGATGGAAAAAAATATAAAATTTTTGGAGAAGGTGGAGTTAAGAAAACTGCAGAGGAATTTCAAAAAGAATTTTTAGGTGAAATTCCAATTAATCCTGAAGTGGGTAAAACCGGTGATGAAGGAAAGCCAATTGTGGAAACTAACCCTGAGCATGAAATTTCTAAAATATATTTAAATTTTGCTGAAAAAATTAAATCAACTTATCTTTAAGATCAAAAGCAGTCATTAATTCATTCCACTCTCTTTTAGACAATCCAGAACTTTCAACATCTACAGTTTCACCTTTAATAAGTTTTTGAATTATAACTTTTCCTTTTGCAGAAACTTCTGTGCCTCCTACTCTATAATCCATAAATGCATCATAAGTTATAGGAACCCATTTTTTTACAGTATCCAGCATAATGTCTGCATAAACTCTAATTTCATATTGAGCGTGACTATCAGCTCTTAATCTTAAAAAATTCATTAAATTTAATAAATCAGTTTTCCAGTACCATTGGGTATAAGTATTTAGTGTTAAATTCATTCTTGCAAGTTCTCTCGCTAGACCTTTTTTATTTTCATCAATAGTTGATCCATCAAATCTTTCATTAAGCATAGTCTCATAATTATCATAAGTTCTCTCTGCATCACTTTTTAGAAGTTCTAAAACTTCCTCTGCCTGTTTTCCTTCCAAGACATCTCCTCTACCCTGTCTATTACTAGTTGATTGAGCGGCTAAATTTTCTTGTGATGGCAAATAAAATTCTTTATCCAAAATTGAATACCTTGCAGAATATTCATTTACATTTGCAGTTCTATGTCTAATCCATTGTCTTGCAATAAATATTGGAAGCTTAACATGATATTTAATTTCACACATTTCGAATGGAGTGCTGTGCCAATGCCTCATCAAATATTTAATTAGTCCTTTGTCTGTTGAAACTTGTTTCGTTCCTTTTCCATATGAAACTCTTGCTGATTGAACGATGGACGTATCATCCCCCATATAATCAACCACTCTAACAAAACCATGATCTAAAGCTGGTATTGCTTCATATAGGATTTTTTCAAGCTCAGGAGCAGTAACTCTTTTTGTTTGGTTGCTTTGAGATTGTTGATTTTTTATTTCTTCTTGTTGTTCTTTAGTTAATTTCATGATTGTTATTGAATCTGTTGTAATTACTTTTATATTAATAATGTTGGTTTTCCAACTACGACGATAAACGAATTTCGTAATAACCATTGCGGACGTGGGGGCAGTACCCACCACCTCCACCATTACAACTTATGGGGGTGAACTAGATTCGACGGGTGACTAAAGGCTATTCTTTCGTTCGGGATTGTTCCACCGTAACGGGCTAATTTATAATTGCTAACGAAAGTTACGCACTTGCTGCCTAATTAACTTAGTTAATTAAGCAAACGGGGTCTGGGGCACCTGGCAACAGAACGCCCCCTATTTAATTTAATTTTTTTTTAATTTCAGCTTGAGCAGCAGCCAACCTTGCAACAGGAACTCTATATGGTGAACAAGAAACATAATTCAATCCTACTTTAGAACAAAAAGATATACTATGTGGATCTCCTCCATGCTCTCCACAAATACCTAATTTAAGATTTTTATTTTGTTTTCTTCCTTTTTCTACTGCTATTTCAACTAAATCTGAAACTCCTTCATCTATTGAAACGAAAGGATCAACAGAAAAAATTTTGTTTTCTAAATAATCATTTAAAAATTTACCACTATCATCTCTACTAATTCCAAAAGTAGTTTGAGTTAAATCATTTGTTCCAAAACTAAAGAATTCTGCATGCTTAGCAATTTCCTTTGCTTTTATTGCCGCTCTAGGTAATTCAATCATCGTTCCAACTAAAAATTCTATTTTCAATTTATTTTCTTGTTGAACTTGACTAGCAGTTCTAATTACTAATTCTTTCATTATTTTAATTTCAGCCTCTGTAGATACTAAAGGTATCATTATTTCAGGAAATGCAGATTTAATTTTATTTTTTTTGAGGTAAGCCAAAGCCTCGAATATTGCTTTGCATTGCATTTCATAAATTTCAGGAAAAGATATTCCTAGACGACATCCCCTATGACCTAACATAGGATTTTGCTCATGGAGCTCTTCAATTCTTGACTCAACATCTTTAACTGGTAGATTAACTATACTAGCAACCTCATTAATTTCCTTTTCTGTACTTGGTAAAAATTCATGTAATGGTGGGTCCAACAATCTAACTGTGACTGGTAATCCACTCATGATTTTAAAAATATCTATAAAATCTTTTCTTTGATGTGGTAACAGTTTTTGTAATGCTATTGCTCTGTCTTCTTTTGTTTTAGATAATATCATTTCTCTTACAGACAAAATTCGTTCTTCATCAAAAAACATATGTTCAGTTCTACATAATCCAATACCCTCAGCACCAAAATCTTTTGCTGTTTTGGTATCTTTTGGTGTCTCAGAATTTGTTCTTACTTTTAATTTCCTAAAGCTATCTGCCCAAGACATTAACTTGGAAAAATCACCAGATATTTCAGGCTTCACAGTTGAAACGCTTCCAGCAATAATTCTTCCAGTTGAGCCATCAATAGTGATTACGTCTCCTTCTTTAATCTCCATTGAAGAAGTTTTAAAAGATTTATTTTCATAGTTTATATCAATTTCACTTGATCCTGAAACACATGGTCTACCCATGCCTCTCGCAACAACAGCTGCATGACTTGTCATTCCTCCTCTAGCAGTCAAAATTCCTTTAGCAGCATGCATTCCTTGTATATCTTCTGGGGAGGTTTCTACTCTAACCAAAATTGTATCTTGCATCATTGCGGTTAATCTCTCAGCCTCTTCTGATGTAAATACAACTTTACCGCTGGCTGCACCTGGTGATGCTGGTAATCCATTTGCTATAACATTAATTGAACTTTTTTCATCCAAAGTAGGGTGCAAAAGTGTGTCTAAAGAATTTGGGTCAATTCTTAATACAGCTTCCTTTTTAGAAATTAATTTTTCTTTAACCATATCAACTGCGATCTTCACTGCTGATTTTGCTGTTCTTTTTCCTGATCTTGTTTGAAGCATCCATAGTTTACTATTTTCAACTGTAAACTCTACGTCTTGCATATCTTTGTAGTGCGACTCTAATTTTTTCAAAATTTTTTGAAGTTCTTTAAAGACTTTAGGCATAGACTCTTCCATTGATAATTCTTTTACTTTAGCATCTCTCCTAGCTTTTTTAGTTATGTATTGAGGCGTCCTTGTGCCCGCTACAACATCTTCGCCTTGCGCATTAATTAAATACTCACCATATATTTCATTTGATCCATCTGATGGATTTCGTGTAAACACAACTCCCGTTGCACAATCATCACCCATATTTCCAAAAACCATTGATTGAACATTTACAGCAGTTCCCCACTCGGCTGGGATTTGATTTAGTTTTCTATAAACTTTTGCTCTATTACTTTCCCATGATAAAAATACTGCGCTTATTGCTCCTAGCAATTGTTCGTGAACATCTTGAGGAAAATCCTTTTTTGCCTTTTCTCTTACTGTTCTTTTAAAATCTTCAATTAATCCATCCCAATCACTTTCATCTAAATCTGTATCTAACAAAACACCTTTCGTAAGTTTATAATTTTCAATTAATTCCTCAAAATGATAACCTTCTACACCCATTACCACATTACCGTACATTTGAATGAATCTTCTATAACTGTCTTTAGCAAATCTTCCATTTGAAGTTTTAATTGCTAAAGCTTTAACTGTTTTATCGTTAAGACCCAGATTTAGAATAGTATCCATCATACCTGGCATTGATACTCTTGCACCAGACCGCACAGATAATAAAAGTGGATTTTTTAAGTCCCCAAATTTCTTAGAAACATCTTTTTCGATTAATTTTAATTCTTTTTTAATTTGAGAAATTAAACTTTTATTTAATCTTTTTTTATCCTTATAAAAAATTTCGCAAACTTTTGTAGATATTGTAAAACCAGGAGGCACTGGAAGACCCATTCTTCCCATTTCAGAAAGATTAGCACCTTTTCCTCCTAAAAAGTTTTTAGGATTTTTAATTTTTTTACTATCCTTAGAATTAAAGTTTAAAATAAGTTTTTTCATTAATGGGAGTCGATTAGAGCAAAATTAACATAATTGTTGAACGTTTTACACATCATTTGGATTAGTTCCAGCCTATTCTTCTTTATGACCAGATCATCTTCGTTCACAATTACATTATCAAAAAAGTCAAAAACCTCTCTTTTGACGCTAGCTAAATTGTCCAATGTTTGAACATAATTTTCATCTTTATTGATGCCTGAAAAATATTTCCTTAATTCACTAATTTTTTTAAATAGGTTTTTTTCTAACTCAGTTTTAAAAATTCCAGGGTCAGTTGTATTTGATAATTCTATTTTATCTTTTTTTAATTCACCGTCTAAAATGTTTGAGGCTCTTTTATAGCTTGCAATAATATCTAAACCATTTGGTTTGTTAATAATTTTATTTAAATGTTTAGCTTTATTAAAAATAATAACAGATTGATCTAAGTTATAAGAACTAGTTGATGCTTGAATTATATCATTTCTAATATTTTCTTCCTTCATGTGATATTTTAATCTATCCATTAAAAAATCTGATAATTCATTTTGTAGGGATTGGTTATCAATTTCAAAACCTTGATCTAAATACAGGCTTAAAGAATAATTAATTAGATCTTTTATTTTAAAATCTTTTTTATTTTCAACTATTATTCTTATTACCCCCAATGCTAATCTTCTTAGAGCATACGGATCTTTCGAACTTGTTGGTTTTTGATTTAAACCAAAAAAACCAACTAAAGTATCTATCTTATCAGCTAAAGAAAGGGCTATGCTAAATGGTTTTTTTGGAACTCTTGAACCTGAACCTGTAGGTAAATATTGCTCACTTATCGCCAAAGCTAAATCTTTATCAAAACCTTGTGCGTTAGCAAAATAACCTCCCATTACACCTTGTAGTTCTGGAAATTCACCTACTAGTTCTGATAATAAATCAACTTTACAAATTGATGCTGACAATTCAACTTTTTCTTTACTGATTAAAAGTTCATCAGATATCATTCCACCCAATTTTCTCATTCTTTGGGCTTTATCGAAATAACTTCCTAATCCTTTAAAATAATTCATTGATTTTAATTCAGTAACTTTTTTGACCATATTTTGAGATTTATCTTTTTTCCAAAAAAATTCTGCATCACTTAATCTAGCTTCAACTACTCTCTCATTTCCTAATTTTATTAATCCCTTCTTGTCTTTTTTGTTTGCAACCACTAAAAACTCATTGGTAATATTTTCTTTATTGTCAAATATAGGAAAATATTTTTGGTGGTATTGCATGGTAATAATTAATATTTCTTTTGGAATATTTAAAAATTTTTTATCAAATTCACAAAGAAGGATATTTGGTTGATCTATTAAATCTACAACTTCATTAAGTAATCTAGGATTATGTTGGATCTTAATATTTTTATTTTTTAATATATTGTTAAATTTTTTTTCTATTAATTTTTTTCTTTCATTGTGATCAACGATAATGTCAATTTTTTTAAAAAAACTTTTATAATTTTTAAATTCTAAGAAAGACTTTTTATTTTCCTCAAATTCTTTATCAATAAAGGTTGAGTTAGAAGATGTTAAGTGATGAAAATTAAAATTTAATTTTTTTTTATCAAATACAGCTAGAATTGATTTTAACGGTCTCCCCCAATTTAGGTCAAAGGTTCCCCAATACATTGATTTTTTCCATTGAATTTTACTTAACAATATTGGGATAAATTGCTCTAGCAATTCATGTGTGTGCAATTTTTTTGATTTTGTCTTGAAAAAATAAAATTCTCCTTTGTCAGTTTTCTTTTGGTAGAGATCCTTTTTTACGATTTTATTTGACCTAACAAATCCCTCTATTGCTACCTCTGGTGACTTGATATTTGGACCTTTAATCTCCTCAGATTTTAGTACAACATTTTTTTGAACCCCTTCAAACAATACCACTAGTCTGTTTGGTGTTGAATATGATGAACTTTTTTTAAATAAAATTGATTTTTCTAAAAAAAAATCATTAAAACTTTTAAGTAAATCTTCCCTTAAATTTTGTTGAAGATTTGAGGGTATTTCTTCACTAAATAATTCTAAAAAAAACTCTGACATTATTTCTGACTATCTAACCAAACGCCTGCTGCAGATTTTGTAATATCTCTTATTCTAGCAATATAACCTGCTCTTTGTGCAACACTGATTGCACCTCTTGCATCTAAAATATTAAACACATGACTGGCTTTTAAACATTGATCATATGCTGGTAAAGAAACTTTTTTTTCTACTAAATCTTTTGCCTCGGACTCGTGCATTTCAAACATTTTCAAAAGTGTTTCTACATTCGCATGTTCAAAATTGTATGCTGAAAATTCTTTTTCCGCTTGATGAAAAACTTCATGATATTTTACACCTTCATCATTCCACAATAAATCATAAACATTTTTTTCTTTTTGGGTGAACATACAAATTCTTTCTAATCCATAGGTGATTTCAACTGATACAGGTTTACAATCAAATCCAGCCATTTGTTGAAAATAGGTGAATTGAGTAATTTCCATTCCATCACACCATACTTCCCATCCCAATCCTGCTGCACCTAATGTTGGACTTTCCCAATCGTCTTCAACAAACCTTATATCATGATCATTATGATCTATTCCTATAGTAGATAAACTATTTAGATAAAGTTTTTTTATATTTTCAGGGGAAGGTTTAATTAAAACTTGAAATTGATAATAGTGTTGTAACCTGTTTGGATTGTCTCCATATCTTCCATCTGTAGGTCTTCTTGATGGTTGTACGTAAGCTGCTTTCCATGGTTTATTTCCAAGTGATCTTAAGGTAGTAGCTGGATGGAAAGTTCCTGCACCAACCTCCATATCATAAGGCTGCAAAATAATGCATCCTTTTTTACTCCAAAATTTCTGAAGATTTAAAATTGTATCTTGGAATGTTTGAATTTTTTTTTTTTCTTTTTTTGCTTTAGAAACCATATCTTTGCCAAATTGATCTTTCATCTAAAATACTTGCTATTTGATCTACTTGATTGCTGGATGAAGAAAGTTTTTGACTTAACCATCCTTTTGATTTTTCAAATTTTTTAATTATTACATCTTCACCAAATTTATCCCTTAATATTTCATGTGCGTTACCTATTCCGTCAATTAATCCTAAATTTTTTGCTTTACTGCCTGACCAAAACTCACCTGAAAAAAGTTCTACATCAGATTTATTTAATTTTGATCCTCTACTTTTTTCAACAACATCTATAAAGTCTTTATGAAGATCCAATTGAATATTTTTTAATCTTTCAATATCCTCGTTTTTTTCCTCTAAAAATGGATCAAGTGTGCTTTTGTTTTTGCCAGCAGTATGAACTCTTCTTTCAACCCCAATTTTTTTTATTAACTCTGTAAATCCAAAAGAAGAATATATCACTCCTATGGATCCAATTATTGAACTTGAATTTGCATAAATTTCATCCCCAGCACAAGAAATCAAATAACCTCCGGAAGCTGCTACGTCTTCAGCGAATACAATAACTTTTTTTTTGTGTTTTTTTGCTTGTTGTCTAATAAAACTGTAGATTAAATGAGATTGGACTGGTGATCCTCCTGGAGAATTGATTGATATAGCAACACATGCCCCTTTTTTCAGAGAAAAAGCCTTTTTAATTAGTTCTTCTTGACCTGCAAAATCAATACCTTGTTTAAATTTTCCTGCATTACCAATAACCCCACTTAATTTTAAGTGAGCAATAATTTTTTTCTTTTTAAAAAAAGAGAACATAGGTAAGTCTTATAGAATTATTTATTGAATATAAAGACTACTTATAATTGAAGAAACTGGTGCGTCAATTGATAAGTAATATATATAAACAAATTATACTAATTTAAAAATCTTATGGGAACAGTTGTACAGCTTAAAAATCAGATAAATGATTCATATTTTCAGCTTAAAGACTCGGTTGAAGAAAAACTAGTTTTAACCGAAGAAAAAATAAAATCAAAATTATCTAGTGACGTACAGCTGGTTCAAAAAATGACGGATTATCACATAGAAACCGGAGGAAAAAGACTAAGAGCTTTACTAACATTGGGTAGTGCAAAATTATGTGGTTACTCTAAAGGCTCTAGAGATATAAATTTAGCTGCGTGTGTTGAATTAATTCACAGCGCAACGCTGATGCATGATGATGTAATTGATGAAGGCACTGTTAGAAGAGGTAAAGAAACTTTAAACAAAGTTTGGGATAATCATTCGTCAGTTTTAATAGGAGATTATCTATTGAGTAGATGTTTTGAAATGATGGTAGAAGACGGAAACCTAGAAGTTTTAAAATTATTATCGTCTACTTCATCTAAAATTGCTCAAGGAGAAGTTCTACAACTTCAACACAAAGGTGAAGTTGATATGCTGGAAGAAACATATTTAAAAATAATCACAGCTAAAACTGCTGAGTTATTTGCAGCAGCAACTAAAGTTGGTGCTATTTTATCTGATGCAGAAAATAAAGAAAGAGAAGCATTAGAATTTTATGGAAGAAACTTGGGATTAACTTTTCAAATAGCAGACGACACACTCGACTATAATGCTGAGCTCAAACTATTTGGTAAAAAAATTGGTCAAGATTTTTTTGAAGGAAAAATTACCTTACCAATAATTTTACTTTTTCAAAAATTAGGAAATGATGAAAAGAAAATTTTATCGAATATGTTTAAAAAAGAGTTAAGAACAAAAGATGACTTTAATGAAATTATTGCTCTTATAAATAAGTATAAAATAATTCAAGAATGCTATCAAAAAGCTCAGCACTATATAAGTTTAGCCTCAAACTCTCTAAGTGTATTTAAAGACTCTGAAGAAAAAAATATTCTTAAAAGATTAACATCATTTAGTTTATCAAGAAATTTTTAAGGACTTAATAAAGACTTTATCCACTTCCCAGAGTTATCTCTATTGTATTTTAATCTTTCGTGGATTCTGTTCTCACCATCTAGCCAAAATTCAATACTATCTGGAGATAAAACCCATCCAGACCAGTGACTTGGTCTTGGTACATCTGATTTGTTGCTATATTTTTTTTTGTAATCTTGTATAGATTTTAATAATTGTTCTCGCGAATTTAATTCTTCACTTTGCTTAGAAGCCCATGCACCTATCCGGCTTTCATACGCTCTAGATGAATAATATTCATCTGCAACCTGATCAGAAACTAATGAAACTTTTCCATTAATTCTTATTTGTCTTAGGAGACTTTTCCAATGGAAACACATCGCAGCATACGGATTTTCTTTTAATTCATTTCCCTTTTGACTATTTAAATTTGTATAAAATACAAATCCATCTTTGTTGAAATCTTTAAGTAAAACCATTCTAACTGAAGGAATGTTGTTTTTATCTGATGTGGCCAAAGCAACAGCGTTTGGATCATTTGGTTCAGTTTTTTTTGCTTCCTCCATCCATTCATGAAATAAATGAATTGGATCATCTATATCAAGAAAACAACTATTAAGACCTAAAGAGTTTTTTTGATTCATAATTTAAACAAAATAATCTATATAATATAAATAATGTCATTTAATACTTTTGGAAAGCTATTTCGTTTCACAACTTGGGGAGAGTCTCATGGACCTGCAATTGGTTGTATTGTTGATGGTTGTCCTCCAAACATAAATCTTAAAGAGCGAGATATTCAAATAGAATTAGACAAAAGAAAACCAGGACAATCTAAATTTACAACTCAGAGAAAAGAGGATGACAAAGTTCAAATATTGTCAGGAGTATTTGAGGGTAAAACTACAGGAACACCTATTTCTCTCATAATCTACAACAAAGATATGAGATCCAAAGATTATAGTAATATTAAAGATAAGTTCAGACCAGGTCATGCAGATTTTACTTATTTTAAAAAATATGGAATTAGAGACTATAGAGGTGGTGGTAGATCTTCTGCTAGAGAAACTGCAGCAAGAGTTGCAGCCGGTGCAATAGCAAAAGTTGTACTTCAAAAAAAATTAGGTAAAAAATTTAAAGTAATTGGTGCTGTAACTCAGCTAGGAATTCTTGGATGTGATACAAATAAATGGAACGATAAAGTAATTTCAAAAAATCCATTTTTTTGTCCAGATAAATCAATGATTAAATTATGGGAAAAATATTTACTTGGTGTAAGAAAATCAGGATCCTCATGCGGAGCCGTGATTGAAATAAGAGCAAGAGGTATCCCAGTTGGTTTAGGTGCTCCAATTTATTCAAAATTGGATACTGACATAGCTTCAGGTCTAATGAGTATTAATGCAGTTAAAGGTGTAAATATTGGAGCAGGAATGAACTCAGCACAATTAAGTGGAGAACAAAATTCAGATGAAATTTCTTCAAAAGGAAATAAATTAAAATTCAATTCAAATAACGCTGGTGGAATTCTTGGTGGAATTTCTACGGGCCAAGAAATTATTGCATCTTTTGCTGTCAAACCAACATCGTCAATTTTAACTAGTAGAAAAACTATAAATAAATTTGGGAAAAATACTTCAATATCTGTTAAAGGTAGACACGATCCTTGTGTAGGAATTAGAGCTGTACCAATTGGTGAGTCTATGATGAACTGTGTTTTACTTGACCACTACTTAATGAATAAAGCCCAGTGTAGTTAGTTTAAGTTAATTTTTCACAACTCTTATTGTCTCCTTTTGAAACAAAATATCAGAAATTTTCTTAAAAATTTGAGAACTATTTAATCCAGCTTTGTCATACATTTTTTTTGGATCATCTTGTTCAATAAATTCATCTGGTAAAGTCATTGATCTAAATTTTAAACCTTTATCAAATACTCCTCTTTCAGCTAATAAATTTTTAACATGAGAACCGAAACCACCTATTGATCCTTCTTCAACAGTTATCATAAGTTCATGTTCCTTAGCAGATTTTAGTATAAGTTCTTCGTCTAAAGGCTTAACAAATCTGGCGTCTATCAAAGTTGTTGAAATTCCTTTTACTTTTAATTCCTCTACCACTAACTTACACTCTTCAAGTCGAGTTCCAAGGTTTAATATACAAACTTGTTTTCCTTGTTGAACGACTCTCCCTTTGCCAATTTCAATTTTTTCATCTATTGATGGAAGATCAACACCTACTCCAGTTCCTCTTGGATATCTAATTGCAGAAGGTCTGTCATTTATATCTACTGAAGTATTAATCATTTTAACCAGTTCAGCTTCATCACTTGCCGCCATCACTACAAAGTTTGGTAAAGTTGATAAGTAAGTTATATCAAATGAACCAGCATGTGTTGATCCATCAGCACCAACTAATCCTGCTCTATCTATCGCAAATCTAACTGGTAAACTTTGGATGGCAACATCGTGTACAACTTGGTCATATGCTCTCTGTAAAAATGTAGAATAAATTGCAGCATATGGTTTGTATCCTTCGGTTGCTAGACCGGCTGCAAAAGTTACAGCATGTTGTTCCGCTATTCCAACATCAAACATTCTATTTGGAAACTCCTTGCCAAAAATATCCATGCCAGTCCCTCCAGGCATTGCTGCTGTTATTCCTACTATTTTGCTATCTTTTTTAGCATGTTTAACTAACGTGTTTGCAAATACTTTTGTATAAGCTGGAAGGTTTGATTTGCTTTTTACTTGTTCGCCAGTCTCAACATTAAATTTTGACACTCCATGATAATGATCATTTGCTTTTTCTGCATAAGAGTAACCTTTTCCTTTTTGAGTTTTGATATGAATCATTATGGGACCCTCATGTCTTGATTCTTTTGCGTTTTTTAAAATTGGAACTAGGCTTGATAAATCATGACCATCTATAGGACCTGCATAATAAAAACCAAGTGAACTAAATAATGTACCTCCAGTAACTGCTGAACGGAAAAAATCCTCTGCTTTTCCTGCTTTCGCACTAAATCTTTTTGAAAATGCAGATGTAATTAATTTTAAAGTTTCCCTAAGACTAAAATATATTTTACCGGTAAATAATTTTGCCAAGTAAGTTCTCATTGCTCCAACTGGTTTTGCAATTGACATGTCGTTATCATTTAAAATAACAATCATTTTTGTCTTAGATGCTCCAGCGTTATTCATAGCTTCGTAAGCCATACCTGCACTGATTGCTCCATCACCTATGACGGCTATTACATTGGAAGATTTATTTTCTAATTTATTTGCCTCAGCAATTCCTAATGCTGATGAAATAGATGTTGAACTATGGGCTGCTCCAAATGGGTCATACTCACTTTCAGATCTTTTTGTAAAACCTGATAAACCATCACCCTGTCGTAAGGTTCTAATCTTATCTTTTCTTCCGGTTAAAATTTTATGAGGGTAAGATTGATGACCAACATCCCATATTAATTTATCATTTGGTGTGTCAAAAACATAATGAAGTGCAACTGTCAATTCAACAACTCCCAAACCAGCACCAAGGTGACCTCCTGTTTCTGAAACAGCACTTATCATTTCCTCCCTCACCTCATCTGCTACTTTTTGTAAATTATTTTCAGAAACTTTTCTTAAATCAGATGGAAAGTTGATATTATTTAAAAATTGGTAATTTTTTTTCATTTTTTTCTATTCAATATATAGCCTAATGTTTCATTTATTTTTTCAGATCTTGAACCATATTTTCTTAAATTCTTATTAATATCTTTTATTATCTTATCACAATACTTAAGTGAGTCATCATAGCCTATTAAGTTTATAAGTGTTGCCTTGCCTTTTTTTTGATCTTTTCCTGTTTTTTTCCCAGCTTCCTTAGAATTACTTTTCAGATCAATTAAATCATCAGCTATTTGGAATAATAGACCAATTTTGGATCCAATATTTTCAAAAAATTTAATTTCTTGGATTGTTTTTTTCTTAATTATTGCTGGAGCTGCACAACAAAAACTAAATAACATTCCAGTTTTTTTTATTTCCATTTCTAATATTTTATTCCTTGATATTTTCTTTCTCTCATAACTTAAATCTAAATATTGCCCACCAGCTATTCCTAAATGTCCTGAACATTGTGATAATTTTTTGATTAGGTTAATCTTTATCTTTTCATTTAATTTCAATTTAGGACTTGATAAAATTTCAAAAGCTAAAGTCAGTAATGAATTTCCTGCTAGAACTGCTGTAGACTCACCAAATTTAATGTGAGCTGAAGGTTTTCCTCTTCTTATATCATCATCATCCATGCAGGGTAGATCATCATGAATAAGAGAATAAGCATGAATACATTCAACAGCTGACCCAACTATTATTAATGTTTTATAATCTATTGAAAATAATGACCCTAAGTCGATTAAGATTTTAGATCTTATTTTTTTTCCACCTGGAAACAAACCATACTTCATGGGTGACATTAGCTGAGAATATTTCTGTGAATTAATATATTTTTTAAGGAATATATTTGTATCCTTAGCTATTTTATTGAGCTGTTTTTTCATTTTTTTTAGTTATCTCTTTAATCTTTTTATTTGTCTCTTCCCCAATAGATTTAAAATTTTTATGAAATTTCTTTTCAATAATATTATTTAATTTTAGAAGTTCTTGATAACTGTCAACTGAATTGTTTAAATCATTTTCCTTCTCTAGAGACTCTATAATCTTATTTGCTTTTTCTGTAAGCTCTTCAACTGAATACTGATCATAATCAAGTGGTAATATTTTATCTTTCATATAATAATTATTAATACATGAAATCTATTCAATCAAATATCAAAAAAGCAAAAAAATATTTAGATAATAATCATTGTGTTGCGGTTCCAACAGAAACTGTTTATGGATTGGCTGCAAACGCTTACTCGAATAGTGCAGTTAAGAAAATATTTAGTCTTAAAAAAAGACCATTAAACAATCCTCTAATTGTCCATTATTATGATATTCAAAGACTTAAAGAAGACTGTGATATAAATGATAATTTAGTAAAACTTTACAAAAAATTTTCTCCAGGTCCAATAACTTATGTTCTGAAATTAAAAAATAACTCAAAAATATCAAAATTTGTCACTAATAATAAAAAAAGTATTGCCGTACGTTTCCCTAAACATAAATTGTTAAGAAATTTATTAAAAAATTTAGATTATCCAGTAGCAGCACCTAGTGCGAATATATCCTCAAGATTAAGTTCAGTTAAACCATCTGATGTAAAAGAAGAATTTGGTTCAAAAATAAAATATATTTTAAATGGAGGAAAAAGTAAAATTGGAGTTGAGTCTACAATACTAAATCTTTTAGCAAAGCCCTCACTTTTAAGATATGGGGGCCTAGATACTAAAAAAATCGAAAATGTTTTAAAAAAAAAATTATTAATTAATACAAATTCAAAAAAAAAATTATCACCTGGTTTATTTCCGTTGCATTACTCACCTGGGATACCTTTAAGAATCAATGTTAAAAAACCAAAAAAAAATGAGGCCTATTTATTAATAAAAAAAAGAAAATCAAAATTAAAAAACTATTATTATTTATCTAAAGTGAAAAATATAGATGAAGCTGCAAAGAATTTATATTCAACTTTAAGAAAAATTAAAAACGATGGTTTTAAAAAGATTGCAGTTGAAACGATTCCAAACAAAGGTCTTGGCAAAACAATTAACGATAGATTAAAGAGAGCCTCCAAATATTAATGACAAATTCTATTGAAGTAATCAATCTATCAAAAAAATATAAAGATAAAGAAGCGGTGTCTAATATAAATTTTAAAATTAATGAAAATGAAATGGTTGGTTTATTGGGACCTAATGGATGTGGAAAAACTACAACTATTGGAATGATTTTAGGGTTATTAAAACCAAGTAACGGTAAGGTTTTAATCAACGGAGAGAATATTGAAAAAAATAAAATCTCGCTTCTCCATAAAATGAATTTTATTTCACCATATATTGAATTACCAAAAAAACTTAAAGTTAAACAAAATTTAATTGTTTATGGAAAATTATATAATATTCAAAATTTAAATGACCGAATAGATCACCTTGCAAATAAACTAAGATTAAAAGACCTTTTAAACAAAATTACTGGAGAACTTTCTTCTGGACAAAAAAACAGGGTAAGTCTTGCTAAAGCTTTAATAAATGATCCAACGGTACTTTTGTTGGATGAACCCACTGCTTCACTAGACCCTGAAACTGGTGATTTTGTAAGGTCTTTTTTAGAAGATTACAAAAAGGAAAAAAAAATATCAGTTTTGCTTGCCTCCCACAATATGGAAGAAGTAAAAAGATTATGTAGTTCTGTTTTAATGATGAAAGATGGTTTGATAGTGGATAGAGGAGCTCCCGAAGAGTTAATATCAAAATATGGGAGTAGAAACTTAGAGGAAGTATTTTTAGAAATTGCGAGAAAATAAAAATGAATTTAATTAGAATATATGGTCTTTTTTTAAGACACTTTTATTTAATAACTAGATCTTTTCCAAGAATATTAGATTTAATTTATTGGCCTTCAATTCAAATTACTCTTTGGGGATTTATTTCTAATTTTTTTGCAACTCATAGCTCTTATTACAGTGGTGCAGTAGGGGTTATTCTTTCATGTGCGATTCTTTATGATTTTTTATTTAGAACAAGTATTGGCTTTAATATGTTATTTTTGGAGGAAATTTGGAGCAGAAATTTTACAAACTTATTTATTGCACCAATGAAAATTAGTGAAATAATTGTCTCTCTAGTTTTTACTGCTTTAATAAGAGCATTAATTGGTTTAATCCCAGCTATACTATTAACTTCTCCATTGTTTGGTATATCTTTGCTAAAACTTGGTCTTCCTTTAGCATTTCTTTTCTTGAGTCTGTATTTATTCGGAATAACACTTGGTCTATTTGTTTCAGCAGGATTGTTAAGATTTGGACCATCTTTTGAGAATATTGCATGGTCTACCATGTTTTTATTAGCACCTTTTGGCTGTATTTACTATCCAGTTGAAACACTACCCGGAATCTTCCAATCAATCGCTTTCGCACTTCCATTAGTTTATATTTTTGAAGAGACTAGAAATATCTTGGTCAATGGAATGGTAAATTATGAAAATATCATTAATGCAATCTATCTAAACGGGTTCTATTTAATTTTGTCTATATTTGTATTTTATTACTCTTTCGACAAAGCAAGAGACAAAGGAACTTTAATAAATATAGGAGAATAGAAATAAAATTAAAATTATTTAAAATATTTATACTTATATATTGTTATTAAAGCAATTATTGCATCTTTGAATCTTATTTTCTTTCCATCCTTGATTTCCCTCCCATTATAACTGATAGGAACTTCCACTATCGGATATGATAAATTAGCAAGTTTCGTTGTAACCTCAGGACAAAAAGAAAACCCTTTTTCTTTTATGTTTAATTTCATAAAAATATCTTTTCTAATAACTTTGTAACAAGTGTGTACATCAGTTAAAGATTGATTATTAATAAAATTAGATAATTTAGTTAATACATAATTTCCAAATATCCTAAAACTCTTTGTAAAATTTTTTGAATAGAAACTCAAGTTAACTTTTTTTCTACCTAGAACTCTTGATCCATAAACTGCTATAGTGTTTTTTTGCTTGAAAGGTTTCAAAAGTTTATAATAATCTTTTGGATTATATTCTAAATCTGCATCTTGAATTAATATAACATTGCCCTTAATATATTTCTGAGAACTAATGATTGAAGCACCTTTTCCTTTATTTCTATTATGAAAAATTATTTGATCAACTTTTTTTTTTATTTTTTTCTCAATTATTTCTCTAGTTCCATCAAAAGAACAGTCATCAACTAAAATTATTTGTTTTTTTATATTTTTTAGTCTTTTAATCTGATTTATGACTTTTAAGATTGTTTTTTTTTCATTAAAACAGGGAATAACAATAGTTAGATAAACGTTATTCATAAACGAATGGTAATATTTAATAAATAATGAAAGTTAACATATGCAATTGATATTCTCTACTATAACTTTCGTCTTAATTTTTACAACCATTTACTCTTATGGCTTGTTAGTATCCAACAATTTTTACAAACATTATAAAGTTGATATATTTTTTAATATATTAATTGGATATACTTTTATTGGATTAATTACTTTAATTTCTCATTTTTTTTTTAAAATAAATAATTATTTTTCAATTGTTATAATTACGTTTGGATTTTTAAACTTTGCTTACAATTACCCAAATATACAAAAAAGAAAATTTATTGAATTAATTTTAATAATCATAATTTTTAGTTTCATTTTATTTGGATATTCTGAACATCCAATTGATACAAATATGTATCATCATCCATACGTATCTTATTTAAAATCTGATAAGATAATTTTTGCAATAGCTAATATTCAATTTAGATTTGGTCATATTTCTTTTTTACAGTATGTACAGGCAGCATTGACAAATGATTATTTGCACCAAATTTCTTTAGCATCAATAAATATAATTATTTATCTTAGCTTTGTTTATTTTTTTTCTAAAGAAATTTTTTATGAAAAAAAAATGAGCTTAACTTTTTTATTAAAAATTTTATTTTTAAGTTTTATTTTAATCAAATTTTCTCGATATCGAGAACATGGTAATGACTTAATTCCTTTGCTTGTTTCAATTTACTTTTTTATTAATATTTTAAACATAAATAAAAAAAACATAAAAACTAATATAATGCTTATAAATCTAGCATTACCTTTTGCTGCGTTTATGTTTTTACATAAAATTTCTTATGTTTTTGTATTTTTGGTCTTTTTACCGCTAATAAGTTTTTTAAAACTAAAAAATGTAAATATATTTTTTTCAAAATATATATTAGTTTTTTCTGTCATGATTATCTCTTGGTTGATTAAAAACTATATCACCACAAGTTGCTTAGCTTATCCTGTAGAATTTACTTGTATTTCAAATTCATTTTACGAATTACAAGGCATAGCAAAACCTGCTAATGCCGCTTGGTTAACTGAAATATGGGCAAAAGGTTTTGTTGATCATCCAAATTGGAATCAATTAAATCTAAAGGAATATGCCTCTTCATTTAATTGGGTTGGTACGTGGGCTAGAGGTCATTTTATTAAAATAATTGAGATTGTTTCACCTTTGTTATTAGTAATTTTAATTCTAACAGTATATTTGTTTTTAAAAAAAAATGATTATTTGATAATCAAGAATAAAAAAAGTTTAAAAAATTTTTAT